>DATKEU010000377.1:0-8078 GCA_035544495.1 Polyangia bacterium
CCCGGCGAGACGTCGAAGCGCACGCTGTCGTCCGACGATCAGAGGGCCGTCTGCACCACGTACCCACCGTCGCTGGATCCGAACGTGTGCATGGTGAACCAGCCCAGCGACAGCGTCGGCTGCGCGCTGGCGGCGAATCGCGCCGGGAACAGCGCCGGCGGCGGGAGCGGGGGCGGCGCGGAGGCCGCGCTGGTGTCGACCGCCGCGCTGATCAGCGCAGCGGTTGCAGGTCGACGCGGCGGTCGCGAACGGAGGGCTCGCCGAGCGTGGGGCTGGCCGGGACGTCGACGGTGATCTCGCCGGGCTCGTAGCCGGGGGCGTCGACGACCAGCGTCCAGGGCCCAGGGGCCAGGGCCGACAGCACGAACGCGCCCGCGCCCCCTTTGCGGGGGCTGGCGCTGGCCGTGCGTCCTTCCGGGCCGCGCGCCTCGACGCGAAATCGGGCCAGGGCCGCGCCGCTGCGGGCGTCGTGGACGTCGCCGGCCAGTGCGCCCGGGATGGGCACGACGACCGCGGCGAAGGTCCCGGGCACGGCGGGCGCGCGCGCCGACGGGTACGCCGGCTGGCGAACCTCGAGGATCAGCGGCCGGTTTGGCAGCTGGGCGAGGCGAAAGTGCCCGCCCGTGTCGGCCACGGTGGTCGCCAGAACAGCCGCGCCGTCGGCGATGCGGACGGGGTCGGCTTGATCGGCGGCGGCTGGCCAGGCGGCGATCAGCGCTCGCGCCACCGGTCGGCCGCCGCTGTCCTGCACGATTCCTTCCAGCCAGGCGTCGGCGCGGTCGAGCACGATCTCCAGCGGCGCGGGGGAGCCGCCGGCGGCTGTCGGGGCGACGGCGATCTGTTGATCGCGCATGCCGGGCGCGGTGATCGCCAGCGTGTGCGGCCCGGGCGCCAGCGACAAGGTCCACTGTCCCGCCCCGTCGGTGAGCGTGAAGGGGCCGTCGGCGGCGGCGACGCGCGCGCCTTCCAGGGGCGAGCGAAACTGGTCGACGACGCGCCCGCCGAGCGCGACCCCGTCGGCCAGGACGAGATCGCCGACGGCCCGGGTCTCACCGGGGCGAAGCGCGATCTCGTCGCCGCGCCAGGGCACGTGGCCGGCGGCGCTGACGTCGAGGCGCACCTTGGCCGGCACCAGATCGGCGATCTCGAAGCGCCCTGCTTCGTCGCTGAGCGCGGTGCGCGCCGTGGTGACCGCACGCCCGGAGCTGGCCGGTACGGCCGCCGCCTCGGCCGCCGACGGGAGCGGGTCGGTGATCACCGCCAGGTCCCGCGAGCCCGGCGCCAGGCAGCGGACGATGGCGCCGCGAATCGCGCGTGCCTGACCGTCGACGATGCGGCCGGTGATGCCGGCGGCGCGCACCAGCTCCAGAGTCACGGTTCTGCGCGCGTCGGCGGCTGACACGACGATGGTGACGATCTGGCGCGGCACGAAGCCGGGCCGGCGAGCGGTGAGGCGGTATTCACCGGGGGGCAGCGCCCGTGAAGCCCAGACGCCGGCGCCGTCGGCGTGGGCGACGTCGACGACCGCCGGCTCCGACGGCGAGCGCGCTGGCGACGAGACGATCCGGACCTCGCTGGCCGACAGCGGGCCCTCGGCGCCGACGACGCGCCCGCCGAGCGGGAAGCCGGCCTGCAGCGCCAGGCGGACCGGCGCCGGTCCCGGACCGGCCCGTGACAGCACGATCTCGGCGCTGGGCGGCGACGCGCGCGCGCCGCGGATCGCGCGAACGCTGTAGGCGCCGGGGCCGAGCCCGCCGAAGGCGAAGCGACCGTCGCGGCCCGTCTCGGACAGGCGCTGCGGCTCGATCGTCTCGCCGTCCAGGATCACCGTGGCGCCGGCGACCGGCGTGCCGCCGTCCAGGACCGCGCCTCCGATGCTGCGGGCCACCCCGTCGAGACGGACGATGAGCGGCGCGCCGGGCGCGGGCGCCGCCAGGCGGAGCGGAGGGAAGCCCGGCGCCTCGGCGAAGAGCTCGTACGGTCCCGAACCCGCCTCGGCGAACGAGAAGCGCCCGCCGGCGTCCGCGATTGCCTGCAGGGGCGCCGCGGGCGTTTCGGCGGCGCGCGACCAGAGGAGGAGGTGCGCGCCGGGGACGGCGTGCCCTGCGCCGTCGACGACCTGCCCCACCAGCGAAGCGGCGCCGCGGGCGGGGATGGAGGGGGCGGCCGGCGAGGGCCGCCGGGCGGGTGCCCCTGGCGCGACGGAAGGCGCCGGCTTGCGACAGGCGCCGAGGAGGGCGAGCGCCAGCGTCGCCAGCGCCACCGTCACGCACGGAGCGGGCAGCGTCGACCGGGGGCGGCTTGCGGAAAACATCGCTCGATGCTAAAGGTACCCGCCTTCCGGAGGAAATGATGCCAGCGCAGTGCTTCGTTTGCAGCAAGCAGCGACGGGTCGCCCACAACGTCAGCCACTCGAACATCAAGACCAAGAGCATCCAGCGACCGAACCTGCGCCGCGTTCACGCCAAGGTGAACGGCACCATGATGCACGTCCGGGTCTGCGCGCGCTGCCTCCGTTCGGGCGCCATCTCGAAAGCCGGCTAGCGCTCGCTCGCTACTCTCGCCGCGCGGGAGGGCTGCGACGGCGACCCCAGATATTCGGCCAGGTATCGGAATGTCTGCTGGGTAGTCGCGCTTGGGGCGCGTATCCTGATCTGGTGGCGAAGCCCGGCCCGTTCATCCACCGCAAGCGGCGGGAGGCGATGCCAGAGCCGGCGACGGCGGCGTCCTTGGTGGGACCTCTGCTGGCGCGCCTTGGCGGCCACGGGCGGGCTCTGGAGTTTCGAGTCTTCGAGAGCTACCAGAGCACGGTGGGCGAGCTCTTGCGGGCGCGAACGGCGCCGGAGCGCCTGCTGGGGACGACGCTGATGGTGCGCGTGGAGAGCTCGGCCCTGGCGCACGCGCTGGTGATGCTGAAGGGCGAGATCCTGGCGAAGATGACAGCCACGCTGGGCCCAGGCGTCGTCATCGACATCCGAACGCGCGTCGGCCTTTAGCGGCAAGCTGCCGGCGCGGCGCGGACCGGACGCTAGGCCATCGCGTCGCGCAGCGAGCGCACGAAGGCGGCCAGCTCGGGCGCCGGATCGCGGCCGGCGGCGACGGCTTTCTCGATGAGCTGGACGGCGGCGCTGCCGACGACGACGCCGTCGGCGAACTGGGCCACCTCGCGGGCGTCGGCGGGTGTCTTGATGCCAAAGCCGACGACGACCGGCACCTTGCCGCCGGTGGCGGCGCGGATGGCGGCCACCTGCACGCGCGGCTCGGCGACGTTGACCAGGCGCGTGCCGGTGATGCCAGTCAGCGAGACGTAATAGATGAACCCGCTGGCCACCGCGGCGGCGGCGGCGATCCGGGCGGGCGTCGACGTGGGCGCCAGCAGCGGGATGAAATCCAGCCCCCGTCGGACCAGCGCGCGCGGCAGCTCCGGATCCTCGTCGGGCGGATAGTCGACGCACAGCACGGCGTCGGCGCCAGCGTCGGCGGCGCGCAGGGCGAACACCTCCGGGCCCATGACGATGACCGGGTTGGCGTAGCCGAACAGCACCAGGCCGACGCGCGGATGCTGCGCGCGCACCGCCTGGCAGATCGCCAGCGTCCGGCGCAAGCCGCCGCCCGCCGCCAGGGCGCGGTGCATGGCCGCCTGGATCACCACGCCGTCGGCGGAGGGGTCGCTCCAGGGCACACCGATCTCGATGATGTCGGCGCCGGCCTCGGCGGCGGCCATCAACACGCGCTGGCTGGTGGGCCCGTCCGGATCGTGGGCGGTCAGGTACAGCACCAGCGCCTTGCGCTTCTCGGCGCGCGCGCGTTCGAAGCAAGCGCCGAGGCGGCTCACAGCGCCACGCCCAGCCGCTTGGCGATCGTCCCCATGTCCTTGTCCCCGCGCCCGGAGACGTTGACGACCACGACGCTCTTCTCGGGCAGCGCCGCCACCACCGCGGGCAGCGCGGCGATGGCGTGGGAGCTCTCCAGTGCGGCCAGGATCCCTTCGGTTCGCGCCAGGCGCTGAAAGCCGGACAGCGCCTCGTCGTCGGTGACGGCCAGGTACGTGGCGCGGCCGGCGTCTTTCAAGAACGAATGCTCGGGACCGACGCCGGGATAGTCCAGTCCGGCGGAGATCGAGTGCGCCTCGGCGATCTGGCCGTCGTCGTCGCACAGCACGTACGACCGCGCGCCGTGCAGGACACCGACCTTGCCGCGGGCCAGGGTCGCGGCGTGGCGGCCGGTGGCCAGGCCCTCCCCCGCCGCCTCGACGCCGTAGAGCTTCACGCCGGCGTCGGGGACGAAGGCGTGAAACAGACCCATGGCGTTCGAGCCGCCGCCCACGCAGGCGACGCAGGCGTCGGGCAGGCGCCCCTCCGCCTCCTGGATCTGATCGCGCGCCTCGCGCCCGATCACCGCTTGCAGCTCGCGCACCAGCAGCGGATACGGGTGCGGGCCGGCCACCGAGCCGATCACGTAGTGCGTGTCGCGCACGTTGGTGACCCAGTCGCGCAGCGCTTCGTTCATGGCGTCCTTCAGCGTGGCGGTCCCCTGCGACACCGCGTGCACCTTCGCGCCGAGCAGCTTCATGCGAAACACGTTCAGCGCCTGGCGCTCGACGTCGACCGCGCCCATGTAGACCTCGCACGGCAGGCCGAAGAGCGTGCAGGCGGTGGCGGTGGCGACGCCGTGCTGGCCGGCGCCGGTCTCGGCGATGATGCGCGTCTTGCCCATGCGGCGCGCGAGCAGGATCTGCCCCAGGCAGTTGTTGATCTTGTGGGCGCCGGTGTGGCACAGGTCCTCGCGCTTGAGATAGACGCGCACGCCGCGGCCGAGCTCGGCGGAGAGGCGGCCGGCGAAGGTCAGCGGCGTCGGGCGGCCGACGTAGTCGCGCAGCAGGCGGTCGAGCTCCTCCATGAACGCGGGATCGACGCTGGCGGCGGCCCAGGCCGCGCTGAGCTGATCCAGCGACGGGATCAGCGTCTCCGACACGTAACGGCCGCCGAAGGCGCCGAAGCGGCCGGGCGCTGGCGTCGTCGCGGGAGTGGGCGTGCTCATGGCGCTGGACTATATCCGAGGGTCTGGGCCGCGGCACGAGCGGCGGCCACGAAGGCGGCGACGCGCGCCGGATCCTTGCGACCGGGCGCTGCCTCGACGCCGCTCGACACGTCGACGCCGTCGGGCATCGTCGCCGCCAGGGCGGTGGCGACGTTGTCGGGGGTGAGGCCCCCGGCCAGCCAGAACGGGCGTGCCCCCAGGCGCGCGACGAGGGCCCAGGGCGCCAGCTGTCCGCCGCCGCCGAAGCCGTCGACGAACGCGTCGTAGAGGCGCAACGCGCCCGACCAGGCCGCCTGCTCGTCGAAGCTGGCGGCGTCGCGGATGCGCAGCGCGCGGATCAGGTTCGTCTGATCGAGGGCGGCGAAATCAGCGGCGGCCTCGTCGCCGTGCAGCTGGGCGCGATCGAGGCCGAGGTCGGCGACGGCGCGGGCGACGTCGCCGGGCGCGGCGTTGACGAAGATACCGATCTTGAGAACGCCGCGCGGGATGGCGGCGACGATGTCGCGCGCGGCGGGGCCGGCGAAGCGCTTCGACGCCGGCCAGAGGTTGACGCCCACCGCGGTGGCGCCCGCGCGCGCCGCCATGACCGCGTCGGCGGGCGTGGTGACGCCGCAGATCTTGATGTCGAGCGGCGGCCTCACGCCAGAAGCTCGCGCAGGGCGGCGGCCGGATCCGGCGCGCGCATCAACGTCTCGCCGACGAGCACGGCGTCGATGCCGGCGGCGCCCAGGCGGCGCACGTCGGCGGCGTCGCGGATCCCCGACTCGGCGACCATCACGCGATCGGGCGGCACCAGCGGGCGCAGGCGAACGGCCAGATCGCGGTCCATGGTGAACGTCCGGAGGTCGCGGTTGTTGACGCCGACGACCGGCGCGCCCAGCGCCACCGCGCGCCGCACCTCCGACTCGTCGTGCGCCTCGACCAGCGCGCCGACGCCGAACTCCGCCGCGGCCGCCAGCAGGGCCGCGATGTCGCCGTCGCCGAGCGCGGCGACGATGATCAGGATGGCGTCGGCCCCGGCGGCGCGCGCCTCGGCCACCTGGTAGCGGTCGACCATGAAGTCCTTGCGCAGGATCGGGATCGCCGCCGCCGCCGCGCGCGCGGCGCCCAGATCGGCGAGGCCGCCGCCGAAGAACGGGCCGTCGGTCAGCACCGACAGCGCGGCGGCGCCCGCGCCCGCGTACGCCGCCGCCGTCGCCGCCGGCTCGGCCCCCTGCCGGATCCAGCCCGCCGACGGCGAGCGGCGCTTGAACTCGGCGATGCAGGTCACCTGGCCTGGACGCCGCAGGGCGCGCGCGAACCCGCGCGGCGGCGGCGCGGCGCGGGCCGCGTCCTCGACGGCTCGGAGCGGGCGCGCGCGCATGCGGGCGGCCAGGTCGGCGCGCGTGCGGGCCAGGATGTCGTCGAGGATCATGCGGCGGGCGCGTGCGGGACCGCCGCGCGCAGCTTCTCCAGCACCGCCAGGGCCGCGCCGCTGGCCAGCGCCTCGGCGGCGCGCTGGGTGCCGGCGCGCAGGTCGGGGACGGCGTCGACCACGGCCAGGCCCGCCGCCGCCGCCATCAGGGCCGCGTTCCGCACCGCCGGGTGCGCGCGCCCGGCCAGCGCCTCGGTGATGATCTGGGCGTTCAGCGACGGTTCGCCGCCCAGCAGACCCGCCGGGTCGGCCGGCTCCAGACCGAAATCGTCCGGGCCGATCTCGTAGACGCGCACGGCGCCGTCGCGCAGCTCGGCCACGTGGGTGTTGCCGGCGGGGGCGATCTCGTCCAGGCCGCCCGCGCCGTGAATGACCATCGCCCGCCGCGACCCCAGATCGCCGTGGGCGCGCGCCAGCGGCTCGCAGCGCTCGCGGCTGAAGATGCCGTTGACGTGATACCGGGCCCCGCACGGGTTGGTCAGCGGGCCGAGCAGGTTGAAGATCGTCCGCATGCCCAGCTCCTTGCGAATGGCGCCCACGTGCCGGGTGGCGGCGTGGTGCGCGGGCGCGAACATGAAACAGAGGTTGGCCTCGCGCAGGCACATCGCCGCCTCGTCGGGCGTGGGGGCCGGCTTGATGCCCAGCGCCTCGATGACGTCGTGCGAGCCGGAGCGCGACGACTGCGCGCGGTTGCCGTGCTTGGCCACGCTGACGCCGCAGGCGGCGATGATGAACGACGCCAGCGTCGAGATGTTCACCGACCGCGACCCGTCGCCGCCCGTGCCGCAGGTGTCGAGCAACACGTGGCAGTCGCTGGCCACCTTGGCCATGCGCGCCCGCATGGCCCGCGCTGCGCCCACGATCTCGCCCACCGTCTCGCCCTTCATGCGCAGCGCCACCAAGAGCGCGCTGATCAGCGCCGGCGTCCCCTCCCCGTCCATGATCTGCCCGACGGCGGCGGCCATCTCCTCGGCGGTCAGATCGTGCTTGTCGACGACGCGCGCGATCGCGTCGCGCAGCGCCGACGCGCCCGGCCCGGCGCCCGCCGCCGCCGCAGCCGCCGCAGTCCCCGTGCCGGTCGTCGTCGTGGTCGCGCTCATGGCCGCCCTCGCTTGGTCAGGAAGTTGCGCAGCAGGTCCTTGCCCGCCGACGTCAGGAACGATTCCGGGTGAAACTGCACCCCCTCGACGGGCAGCGTCCGGTGCCGCAACCCCATGATCTCCTCGTCCCAGGTCTTCGCCGACACCTCCAGGCAGTCGGGCACCGTCTCGCGCTCGACCACCAGCGAGTGATAGCGCGTCGCCTCGAACGGGTTCGGCAACCCGGTGAAGGCGCCGCGCTCGTCGTGGAAGATCTTCGACGTCTTGCCGTGCATGACCTGCCGCGCGCGGATCACCTTGCCGCCGAAGGCCTGCCCGATGGCCTGGTGCCCCAGGCACACGCCCAGGATCGGGATCTGCCCGCTCCACAGCTTGATCGTCTCCAGGCTGATGCCGGCCTCGTTGGGCGTGCAGGGCCCGGGCGAGATCACGATGTGCGACGGCCCCAGCGCGCCGACGTCGGCGGCGGCGAGCTCGTCGTTGCGCACGACGCGCACGTCCTGGCCCAGCTCGCCCAGGTACTG
>DATKEU010000378.1:0-3461 GCA_035544495.1 Polyangia bacterium
GCGGCGTCGAGGACGCCGCCCGCGACGGCCATGTATTTGGTCGACGCGCCCATGGTCACGGCGTTGCTCTCCAGACCGCCCGCCCGCAGCGCGGCGCCGACGCGCGAGCTCAGATTCATGCGGCTGACGCCGATGCGCAGCGCCGCCAGCGCCGCCCGGTCCGAGACCTGCAGCCGCTCGGTCTGGCCCGCGCGCGCGCAGAAGGCACCGTGGCCGGCCACGGCGAAGAACACCGACGCTGTCACCGGCTGGGCGACCACCCCCACCACGGCGGCGCCGTCGACCGCCAGGGCGACGTGCACGGAGAACTCGCCGGTCCGGGCCACGAAGTCGCGCGTGCCGTCGAGTGGATCGATGATCCAGACCCGGCTTTTCCCCAGCCGGCGCCGGTCGTCGGGTGATTCTTCACTCAGGATGCCGTCGCCCGGAAACGCCGCCCGCAGCCGGTCGATGATGACGGCGTTGGCGTCCCGGTCGGCGGCGGTGACCGGCGATTCGTCGGCCTTGGTCTCGACAGCGATGCCGCCCTTGTCATAGTGGCGCCGGATCACCGCGGCCGCGGCCTCGGCGGTGGCGCGCGCTTCGGCGAGCTCGATCTCGAACGGCCGCACGCGATGGACGTTACAACGCCGGCGGCGCCGTCACCACGTGCCGGACGTCAGCACGCGCTCGGCGTGGTCGCGCTCCTCGGGCAGGTCGACCTCCAGCCAGCCGTGGCCGCTGATGTCGCGGCACAGCGGCGCGCGGCCGGCGGCTGCCAGCCGCCCCAGGATGCGCTCGACGGCGATGGCCCGCCCGTCCTCGGCCAGGGCGGCGTCCGCCTCGTGCCAGTAGCGCGCCGACGACGTGGCGGGCACGCGCGTCATGCCGACGTAACCGCAGTCGAACGTCGACAGCTGCTTCGAGATCAGGCGCACCCGCCCATTCTGGTCGCTGGCGACCTTCATGTCGTCGGCGCCCAGCGCCCGGTCGTGGTCGACGAAGGCGGTGATCTCGTCGGCGGGCAGCGCCGCCAGGCAGGCGATGGCGGGCCGATAGATGTGGTCGACGTTCATCAGCAGAAAACCGCGCGCGCCCAGCGCCGCGCGGGCCGCCAGCAGCGAGACCAGGTTGCCGTCGCGAAAATGCGGGTTCTCGATCAAGGTGACGGGCAGCGCCAGGCGCGCCACCTCGGCGGCGACGCGCGCAAACTCGAAGCCGCCGATGACGATGATCTCGCCTTCGGTCACCGCCCGCGCGAACGCCACCGCCCGCGCCAGCAGTGACTGGCCGGCGACGGAAATCAGGGCCTTCGGCAAGCGTTCGGTCAGCGCGCCGAGTCGGCTGCCCAGGCCGGCTGCCATCAGCACGACCGGGGACAGCGACCGGACGAACGCGCTCGAGGTCACACGAACAAATCGGGCAGCGCGGCGAACTTCTTGATCACCGGCACGTGGGGAAAACGGAGAGAGAAACGCTCAGCAGAGAAGGTGCCAGCGATGCCGACGAAGGGGACCCCCTCGCGCTCGGCGATCTCGCCGTCGTGCAGCGAATCGCCCACGAACAGCATCTCCTGCCGGTCGACCTTGAAGGTGCGCGCCGACCGATCCAGGTGTGGCTTGCCTTTGGCCAGGCCGCCCCCAAAGCCCAGCACCAGGTCGAAATCGAAACTGGATTGCCGCGCGAACTGCGCGACGTTCTCGACGCCGTTGTTGGACGAGACGGCGATGCGTACGCCGCGCGCGCGCAAGCGCTCGAGGGCGCGGCGCGTGTCGCCCATCATGCCGATGCTGTTGCACCGGGCCGGCTTGCGCCCTTCGAAGATGGCCGACACGGAGGCGTTGCGCGGGTCTCCGGGGAAGATCTCCTCCAGTTGCTTGATGAACGGGCGACCGCAGGTGGCCAGGTACAGCTCTCGGGCGAGGACCCGAGGCGTGCCGAAGCTCTCCTCCATCACGTCAGTGGCCAGATCAGCCAGCGTCGGCATGCTGTCGATGAGCGTTCCGTCCAGGTCGCACAGCACCACCTTGGGCAGCGGCAGCCGCCCGAGCGTCCGCAGCGCGACAGCCTTTCCGGTGAGCGACCCGAGCGCGGGGACAGAAAAAGCTGACATGGCTGTGGAGGCCAGAGCAACCCGCACGCCAGGCCGGTACCACCAGGCAAATTACCGATATCGCTGAAGCTCGACGGGCGACGCGGCCGTCAGATGGTGAACCTTCACCACACTTCAGTCGAGATTCCGACACCGAACCGTTATGTAGTTCTCACCGGATTGAAATCCTGTCACGCGCCAACAATCAGGGTGAAACGCCAGGTGTGGGCTTCGATGCCGTAGCCGGCATCGAAGCCGACCAGCGGCACAGCCACCGATCGCAGAAAGAAGCGCAGGCCCGCGCCCACGGAGGTGTGGATGTCGCGAGACGCATCGAAGCCGCCCAATATCTTGGATGAGAATGTCCGCTGATCAGGGGTGTCCCGGTAGACGAAGGGCATGTCGGAGCCAGGCTGCTCCGTGGGCAGCTCCCGATACCAGAGCGCGGAGGCGTCGTAGAAACCGAGCGCTCGGAAGTCCAGCGACCCGACCGAGAACAGCGGGAAATGGTATTCGACCTTACCGGCCAGCTGGGTGTCGCCCCGGAACTGCTGGTAGAGATAGCCCCGCAGATCCATTCCACCGGCCGTGTTCTCGAACCACAGCGGCAAGTTGTGTCCGACGGTGGCGCTGACGTTGTAGACCAGGTTGTGGGTCCGGAAGAACTTGATCCCTTGCTCGAACCCGACTCCGGCGCGCCAGTAGGTGAAATCGCTCTTGAAGGCAGGGCTGGAGATGTCCAGTGATCCACCCAGCGCCGACCCCGTCATCACCGCGAATTCGCGGGCGCGAAAGTCGAACGTCACGCTGGCCCGGCCCATCCCGACAGTCCCACCCTTGGTGGCCAGCTGGGTCACCATGTTCCCGTTCATGGGATCGGTCGAGGCGTCGTTGTTGACCTCCACCTTGGCCAGGCGCCACCCCACCTGCGTGCGGACCCGGCGGAACCAAGCGATGCCCACCGTCGGCTCGAACGCGAAGGTGCTGAGCACCGTCTCCCGGATGGGGGTGTCGGGCGCCAGGTCGTTCGGATCGTATTCCGGGATGACCTCGCGCTTGTAGCTGCCGCTCAGCTGCCAGAAAACCCAGCTGCCGAACAGCGCCGGATCGCGATAGGCAAGCACGGCGCCTGAATCGACGTCGGCGATGCGGCCGCCGATCAGCATCTGCTTGCCGCGCCCAAACAGGTTGCCGTGCACGAACAGCAGGCCGAAGGCCCTGTTGTTCGCCGACCAGCTGGCGGTCGGCACCGGCGCCCAGGGAAACTTGTCCTTGACGGCGATGTTGATGCGAACGCCGGCGCCGCTCTGTTCCCACCAGACGTTGGTGTCGGCGAACAGGCCAGAGCTGTTCAGGCGCTCGCGCACCGTCTCCAGCGTGTCCAGCTCCA
>DATKEU010000379.1:0-3077 GCA_035544495.1 Polyangia bacterium
GAACCCGCTGCCCACGCCGTGGATCCCGGGCTGGCTGGCGGGCGCGGTCGGCGGCGGCGACACGCGGCGGGTGGCGTTTTACGTCATGTACTACCTGGCGCTGCTGATCCTGGTGGGCCTGGTGGTGCTGCTGCGCAACCTGGAACGGTCGGCGCTGGGGCGGGCCCTGGCGGCGCTGCGCGAGGACGAGCTGGTGGCGGCCTGCATGGGCATCAACCCGGCGCGCATCAAGATGATCGCGTTCGCGGCCGGGGCCGCCGTGGCGGGCCTGGCGGGCGCGCTGTACGCCACCAAGCTGTCGACGACGGCCGAGCCCAACACGTACGACTTCACGTACTCGATCATGGTGCTCTGCTGCGTGATCATCGGCGGCCTGGGCAGCCTGCGCGGCGTCCTGCTGGGGGCGTTCGTGCTGCTGTCGTTCGACAACATCGTCTCGCCGCTGGTGACCAAGCTGATCCAGCGCGCCGTCGGGTACGGATCGACCAACGTGCTGTTGCAGTTCTCGAACTGGCGGTGGCTGATCTTCGGCACGGCGCTGGTGCTGATGATGCGCTTCCGCCCGGAAGGGTTGTGGCCGTCGTCGCGCGTGAAGGCCGAGCTGCACCACGAGGAGCGCTGACGTGTCGACGACGCCGCCGCCCCCGCCGTCGCCGTCGCCGCCATCGCCATCACCGCCGCCATCGCCGCCGTTGCTGGAGATCGATCACCTGACCCTGCGCTTTCGCGGCCTGGTGGCGGTCAGCGACGTCAGCCTGGCGGTGAATCGCGGCGAGATCGTCGCCGTCATCGGGCCGAACGGCGCCGGCAAGACGTCGCTGTTCAACGCCATCACCGGCATCTACCAGCCGACCGCCGGCGACATCCGCTTCGATGGCCGCGACCTGCGCCGCCCGCTGCGCCGTGCGCGGATCGTGCGCTGGGCGCTGCTGGGCCTGCTGACCGGCGTGGGGCTGTTTCTGCTGGCGTCGGACGTCAACGTGATGTGGGCCGCCGTGGTCAAGCACAACTACCGCTCGCCGGCGGAGGGCTTCCGCTTCCGTCAGGCGGCGCGCGATCTCGGCGCCTACCTGGCCGCCCAGCCGCGCATCGAACAGCGCGCCGGGCGCTTCTTCGTCACCACCTTCGACGGGCAGACGCCCTTCGGATCGTCGCGCACGGAGGCGGAGGCGCGCGCGCGCCTCGGAACCTTGCAACGCCTCGAGGCGTCCGCTGGCGATCACGCGGAGCTCGAAGCGGCACGCGAGGTCCGGCAGGCGGCGGCGGGGGCGCGCAGGCGCCGCGGGCTGGCGTTCCTGCTGGGATTCCTGCTGGGCGCGGGCGGATCGATCGCGGTCTGGCGGCAGACGCGGCGCACACCGTCCTGGGTGGCGGCGCAGGGGATCGCGCGCACGTTCCAGAACATCCGCCTGTTCCAGGACATGACCGTCGAGGAGAACGTCCTGTGCGGCATGCGCCACCTGATCGAGTCGAAGCGCGCCTGGCGGCTGCGCCTGCGCGATCACGCGCTGCCGGTGGGACTGGCGGCGGCCCTGGTGACGCTGGTGGCCTGCTTCCGTTTCCGCGTCGGCGGCCCGGCCCTGTGGGCGGCGCTGCTCTATCTGCTGATCGCGGGCGCCGTCCTTTACCTCGCGCGCGTCGGACGGATGGGCGCGTTCAGCCGGCGCGCGCTGGCGGTCGAGAAGACGGCGCGCGAGGAGGCGCGCGCGCTGCTGGCGCTGGTCGGCCTGCAGGACAAGCGCGCGGCCGTCGCCAAGAACCTGCCCTATGGCAACCAGCGCCGGATGGAGATCGCGCGCGCCCTGGCCACGCGCCCGCGCCTGCTGCTGCTGGACGAGCCGGCCGCCGGCATGAACCCCGCCGAGACCGTCGAGCTGATGAAGCTGATCCGCGCCATCCGCGAGCGCGGCGTGACCGTGCTGCTGATCGAGCACCACATGCGCGTGGTGATGGGGATCAGCGATCGCATCGCCGTCCTCGAGTACGGCCAGAAGATCGCCGAGGGCCCGCCGGAGCAGATCCGCGCCGACCGGCGCGTGATCGAGGCGTACCTCGGCAAGGAAGACGCTTGATGCTGCAGGTGACCGACCTGCGCGCCGGCTACGGCGCCATCGAGGTCCTGAAAGGGATCTCGTTGCGCGTCGACGAGGGCGAGATCGTCACGCTGATCGGCGCCAACGGCGCGGGAAAGACCTCGACGCTGATGACCATCTGCGGCTTGGTTCTGGCCCGCGGCGGCGACATCGTCTTCGAGGGCAAGAGCCTGCGCGGCCTGCCGGCGCACGAGATCGTGCAGCGCGGTCTGGTGCAGTCGCCCGAGGGGCGCAAGATCTTCCCGCGCCTGACGGTGCAGGAGAACCTGGAGATGGGCGCCTTCACGCGCCGCGATCCGGCGGGCGTGGCCACGGACCGCGAGCGCATGTTCGCGCTGTTCCCCATCCTGGCCGAGCGCCGCGCCCAGCCCGGCGGCACGCTGTCGGGCGGCGAGCAGCAGATGCTGGCGGTGGCGCGCGCGCTGATGGCGCGGCCGCGCCTGCTGCTGCTCGACGAGCCGTCGCTGGGCCTGGCGCCGCTGGTCGTCGCGCGAATCTTCGCCGTCATCAAGCAGCTCAACGCCGACGGCGTCACCATCCTGCTCGTCGAGCAGAACGCCCGCATGGCGCTCAAGCTCGCCCACCGCGGCTACGTCCTCGAGACCGGCGCCATCACGCTGCACGACAAGGCGTCCGCCCTGCTCTCCAACCCCAGCATCCAGGCCGCGTACCTGGGCGAGTGACGGCGCGCCGGCCGCGCTAGCCGAGCGCTAGCCGGGCCAGCCCAGAAGACCCAGCGACAGGACGGCGAGGACGAACAGCGCCATCCCGGTGTACAGGTGATCGCGTTCGCGCGCGAACCAGATCACCGTGAACGCCACCCGTACCACCGGCGTGGCGACCAGGATCAGCACGCCGAGCTGGATGACGGCGCCCCCGCCCCGGCCGGAGAGCAGCAGCGCGAAGCCGATCACGGTCACCGCGGCGGCGACGGCGACGCCGACCTGCAAGATGCGCCCGATGAGGTTCGGCATGCGCGCGTCG
>DATKEU010000380.1:0-6468 GCA_035544495.1 Polyangia bacterium
GATCGGCCCCTTCTCGTGGGAGCGCCAGATCCAGCAGTAGCCGGCCGGGCGGGCCCTCCGCCGAAACAGCGGAGAGCCAACGCGGCGCGAGAGATCGCCAGATCTTTCGCGCCGCTGGTGCGTCCATGCCCTTAAACTGACGGCGCCCGTGCTCTCAACCCCCGAAACGGACGAGGTCCTGATGGCGGCCTACCGCGCCGGGGACGTGCGCGCGTTCGAGCGGCTTCTGGCCCGACACGAAAAGCCGGTCTGGAATTTCCTGCGCCGGTTCGTGGCCGACGCCGGCACCGCCGAGGATCTGCTGCAGGAGGTGTTCTTGCGCGTGGTGAAAGGGGCCGAGGACTGGAAGGGGACGGCCAAGTTCTCGACCTGGCTTTACACCATCGCCCGCAACCTGACGGTCGATCAGTCGCGGCGCGCGTTGCATCGCCAGGCGGCGTCCCTGGACGGCGGCGGGCGGGCCGCCGCCGGCGACGACGCCGCGCCCGAGACGCTGCACGATCGCATCGCCACGCGCGAGCCGGGCGCCGAGCAGCGCCTGGCCGACCTGGAGATGGGCCGGCGCATCGACGCCGCGGTGTCGGCGCTGCCCGCCGATCAACGCGAAGTGTTCCTGATGCGCGAGGTGATGGACTTGCCGTTCGCCGAGATCGCCGTCGCGGTGGGCGCGTCGGAGCCGACGGTCAAGAGCCGCATGCGCTACGCTCTGACCAAGTTGCGAGAGGCGCTGCTGGATTATCAGGACGGCATCGCCGCCGGCGGGCTGGCGGCGGCGGGGCGGGAGGTGCCGCGACCATGAGCGCGACCCCTGGCGTCCGGTGCGACGACGTGACCGCCCGGTTGATGGAGCTCCTGTATGACGAGCTGCCGGCGGGCGAGCGGGCGGCGTTGCAGGCGCACATCGCCGGCTGCGCGCGCTGCCAGGGCGAGGTGGAGAGCTTTCAGAAGACGCGCGCGGCGGCGCGCAGCGTGCTGGCCGAGCCGGCGCCCGCGGGCGTGCGCCAGCGGTTGATCGCGGCGGCCATGGCGGCCAGCGCCGCCACCGCGCCCGCGATGAAGCCGGCGGCGGCGCCGCAAACGGAGGCGACGAGAGACGGCGACGGGTTCTGGGCGTGGCTGCGCCAGCGCTGGACGCTGCCGACGCTGGCCACCGTGGGCGCGATGGCGGTGTTCCTGCTGGGCAGCCGCGTGTTCCTGAACCCCGACAAGACGTACCGGCGCGGCGAGGACATGGCTGCGCCAGCGCCTGGCGCGCCGACGCCGCCCGCGCCCGCCCCGGTCGTCGCGCCGTCGCCGGCGGATGATCGCGCCGGCAGCGCGGAGAGGGAGCGCGCGGCGGGCGAGGTGCGGGCGCCGGCGCACGCGAAGGCCCATGCCGACGACGCCGCGGACAGTCGGCTCAAACCGAAACGAATCGCGCCCGCTGCCCGACTGGCCCGGCGCGATCAAACGCCTGGCGAGCCGCCTTTGGACCAGGTCCTCGGGAACAGGACCAGCGACGAGCCACACCTCGCCGTCGGCGCCGGCGCCGGCGCGGACAAGGGCGCGGCGCGCGTCGGTGCGGAGGGCGGCGCGGGCGTCGGCTCCGGTGCCGGCGTGGCGGGCCTGGCGGAACCGTTTCCGGCTGCTTCCGCCAGCGCCGCCGCCGATCGCGAGACGCCAACCGAATCGCTGGCGGAGTCGGCGGCGCGCACGACCAGCCGCCCATCCATGCGCCAGCGCATGGCCGCGGCGCCGGCAGCCGGCTCGCCCGCCGCTGCCTCGCCCCCCCCGGCGCCGGCGGCCGCTGCCGCACCCGCCCCGGCGCCGCCCGCCGCCCAGAAGAAGGCCGCCGCCGACGACGAGCCGTTGCCCGTGCGCGCCGAGCGCCTGTTCCGCGAGCGCCGCTGGGCTGAAGCCGCCGCCGCCTACGAGCAGCTGCTGCGCCAGTTTCCGCAGAGCCCGCAGGCCCCCCAGTGGCGCCAGCGCCTGACGCTCGCCCGCGCCGGCGGCTCACCAGCGCCCGCCGCCCAGCCGACGAGCGCCCCGGCCAGCCGCTAGGCCGCTACGGAGAGCGTAGGGTCCGTACCATTCTGGTCTGGGAAAGAACGCTGGACGGCGTAGTCGCGGCCCGGATGTCGCCGATCTGACATGGTTGGACGCCGCCGTAATCGTGCTGCGCGCGCGAGGGTTGCGTCTATTTCGTCTGTTGCGTTTGTTTCGTTTGGTAGCATACTCCAAACATGACGAAGTTCGCCGGTACAGCCCTGAAGGCTCCATCACCGAAGGTAGCCGAACAAGCCCAGGAGGCGCTGAAGGGGCTCGCTCGTCTTCCGGCGCCGAAGAGTGTTCGCGCCCTTCGAGTACGTCCAGATGATGGCGGGCGAGAGGTTTCCGTGGTCGTTCCGCGTGATGCCTTCGATCTCTTCCTCGAAGTGCTCGGTCACATGGCGAACGGGAATGCAGTGACCATCGTCCCGGTGCATGCTGAGCTGACCACGCAGCAAGCAGCTGATCTTCTGAACGTATCTCGCCCCTTTCTCGTAGCTCTTATTGACGAAGGGAAGCTCCCTTTTCGCCTCGTCGGGACGCACCGGCGTGTGAAGATGGCGGATCTCATCGCGTACAAGGAGGTCGACGACAAGCGGCGCGCTGAGGCGCTTGAGGAGTTGGCAGCCGAAGCGCAGAAGTACGGCCTCGGATACTGATGCCGTTCGTCGTCCTGTACGACGCTGCCGTTCTTTACCCGGCCCCGCTTCGCGACCTTCTGCTCCGCGTCGCTCGCACTGGTCTGGTGCGTGCCCATTGGACTGAGCAGATCCTGGACGAATGCTTCCGCAACATCATCGTGAATCGTCCTGACCTGCCGCCAGCCGCGCTCGAGCGCACCCGCCAGCTCATGAATCAGGCTGTGCCGAATGTTCTCGTGACGGGGCACGAATCGCTCGTCGACGTACTGTCTTTGCCAGACCCTGATGACCGCCACGTCCTCGCGGCGGCGATCAAGGCGGGTGCACAAGTCATAGTCACCTGGAATCTGACCGACTTCCCCGCCACGTCGCTGGCGCCGTACGGAATCGAAGCGATCGATCCCGACGAGTTCATCGTCAACGTCCTGGACCTCGCGCCTGGAGCGATGACGACGGTCGTGTCGGAACAGGCAGCGGCTCTCAAGAATCCACCCATCACGATGGCGGATTTGCTCGAGACCCTGCTGCGCCAAGGTCTCGTCCGCGCCGTGGCCAGGCTTCGCGAGCTGATGGGAGGGGTAGGTCAATGACGGGGGGCGATTCGCCTGCTTTGCTGCGCCGCCGTTATCGCTGCTCAATCAGCTCCATGAATACGCTCAACGGCTCGGGCCCGTGCCCGGCGAACGGCTCACGCTCCTGATATCCCATCGATCGGTAGAGGCCAAGCGCCTCCGGTTGTGAGATGCCCGTCTCGAGGCGCATGCGCGCGAGCCCGATGGCAGGAGCCTCCGCCTCGAGGCAGGCGAGAATCTGTCGACCGACCTTCTGGCCGCGCGCCGCGGGATCGACGAACATCCGCTTAACCTCACCGTATCCGGCGCGATCCACACGAAGCGCCCCGCATCCCACCGTTCTTCCCGCCGCGCGCGACGAAGAACCGCACCTCCGGCGCGCCGACGGGTTTCACTGGTTCGGCATCCATCGCCACCCAACGTTACAACCGTTCAGCGAGCTTGGACCAGCTCGCAGCGCCACGCGCGTGACGGCCGTCGAAGGGGACCGTCAATTTGTTGACGCGGGGATCGTGACGGTCGCGATTCCACGCTGGTTTCAGGTGGTTGGCGTGGGTGGTGTTTGCGGCGTGGGGTGTGCATGGCTGGGGGATGGATGGAACCAGGGCGTCCTTCGTCGTTCGCCGAATCGGCGCGCGCCTTTGGCGCGTTCGTCGACGGCGCGCGGATCGGCGAATCGCCGTCAGCGAGCGGTGCACGGGTGGGTGTCGTCGTGGCGATGGGCGGAGAGCTGGCGCTGCCCTGGTTCGCGCTGGCGCTGGCGGCGTTGCTGCGACGGGAAGGGCGGGCCGTGTCGCTGCTGGTCTGCGAGCCGGACGAGCTGGTACCCGACCGCTGGGCGCCGTCGCTGCGGCGGTTCTGGGATTCGTTCACCGTCGCGCGCGCCGGGACGCCGGCGGCCGAGGCGCTGGACGATGTGATCGCGCCGGCGGGGCTCGAGGGCGCGACGGCACGCTTTCTCGATCAGCGTCGAGAGCGCGGCGGTCGCGTGACATGGTACCAGACGCGGACCTCGGCGCTGCGGGTGGTGCGCGGTGATCGCGCGCGCGAGGTGGCGACGGCGTTCACGGCCGACGCCGGCGACTTCGCCGTCTGGTCGCGGCTGCGGTTCGACGTCGTGGCGGCGGATCCGGGCGTGCGCGAGCTGGTGGCGGCGCTGGCGCTGGATGACGAGCGCGGCGCGGGCGGCAGGCCCCTCATCGCCACCTCGCTGGCGCCGGCCAAGATCGAACGCCAGCAGGCGGCGGTGCGAAGCTGGATCGAGCAGGGGTTCGACGTCGTGTCGGTCAACGTCGCCGACGAGATCGGCGCGCTGTCGCCGCAATTCCCCGGCGTCGCGTTTCGTGTGGCGACGCGCGACGCGCGGGCAATGGCCGGCAAGCCGCTGGTGGCGCTGGACGACGTGCTGGGGGCGCTGCGCGCGGAGAACCGGACCGTGTCGGCGATCGTCAACTCGGACATCGTCCTGGCGCCGCTCGCGGGACGGCCGCTCGGCGCGGCGGTGGCGTCGATCGCCGCCGGCGGGTTTGCGTTCAGCAAGCGCCTGGACCAGGAGACGGAAGCCGACCCGGGCGTCAGGTACGAAGGTGGAATCGACGCCTTCTTCTTCGGGCGCATGCTGCTCTTCGACTATCCGGCCACGCCTTACTACCTGGGACTGCCCTGGTGGGACTATTTCTTCGCGCTTTATCCCCTGCTGGCCGGTCATCCCACCGTCGAGCTCCGCGAACCGATCGCGCTTCACCTGGCGCACAAGAGCTTCTACGACATCATCAGGCACTGGCTGCCGCTGGCGATCGAGACGCAAGCGCTGATGGAGCCGCTGCTGGCGTCGTGGGGGCCGGCGGTGCGCGAGAGCGGCATGGAGCTGGCGCTGCGGGCGATCGCACGCGTGGCGACCAGCGGCGACTCGGCCGATCAGACCATGGCGATCGAGCACGCGTACACGCTGTACGCGCGGTCGATGATGCGGCTTCTGGCCGAGGCGCTCGCTCCTCGCCCGGGCGATCGCGTTGCGCCTCGAGTCGCCGTGCGCGGCCGGCCGGGCGGCGGGCGCCTGCGCCTGGGGATCGCCACGGTCAGCGGCGGCGAGGCCGCGGGCGGAGCGGCGCGGATCGCGCACCTGGTGGCGGCGCTGGCCGCGTTGCCCGCGGACGAACGCCCGCGACTGTCCCTGGTGGTGCGGCCCGAGCACGCCTCGGGCGCGGCGGTGTATGCGCCGGCGCTGGCCCAGGTGGACGAGGTGATCCAGGTCGGCTTTTCCGATCATCTGTGGCCGCACCCGCGGCGATCGTCGGTGCGATCGCTGGACGAGGTGTTCGCGCACGTCGACTTTCTCTTCCCCGTCGCCGAGATGGCCCTGCCGGGGCGGCCGGCGGCGTCGTGGATCGCGGACCTGCGGCACGAGCGTATCAGGGAGCCGTTGGCCCCGCCCGATCGTGAGCGCCGCCGGCGCGCCGCACGCGCCATCGCCGAGGGAGCCGATCTTCTGGTGCTGAGCAGCCACCAGCTTCGCCACGACTGGCAGTTCGCGCACCCGCAGGCGCGTCCCATGGTCCGCATCCTGCCCTGGCCGGCGATGCCGCAGCCAAGCTGGTTCGCCCTGGAGCCGGCGGTGGTGGCTGCTCGATACGGGATTCGAGAGCCGTTCGTCATCTGCTGCAACCGCTTCAGCGTGTACAAGGGCCTGGGCGCGCTGCTCGATGCGGTGGCGGCGCTGGCCGCGCGGGGGCAGGCGCCGCTGGTCGTCTGCACCGGCCGCACCGAGGACCAGCAGACGCCGGGTCTTTATCAGGTCGTCCAGAAGCGGCTGGCCACGCTGGGGATCGCCGATCGCGTTCGCGTGCTGGGCTTCATCCCGCGCGAGGAACAGATGGCGCTGATGCGCGCCAGTCAGGCCGTGCTGCAGCCGTCGCTGAACGAGGGGTGGAGCACGGTGGTCGAGGAGGCGCGCGCGCTGGGGAAGCTCATCGTGCTCAGCGACGTGGAGGCGCACCAGGAACAGGCGCCGCCGCGGGGTCGTTATTTCTACGCGGGCAACGCCGTCGAGCTGGCCTGGGTGCTCGGGCGGGTGCTGCCCGGTCTGAGGCCGGGGCCGTCGCTGGCCGACGAGGAGCCCGCGCGCCGAGAGGCGGAGGCGCGGGCGCTGGCCTTCGCGCGCGACGTCTGCGCGCTGGCCCGCGAGGCGATCGCCCGACTCGGCGCAAGGGGGCCAGTGGCCACGAGCG
>DATKEU010000381.1:0-3112 GCA_035544495.1 Polyangia bacterium
CGAACATCAACTTCTTCATGAACGTGCCCGTGACGCCGCAGGGCAGCCTGTCGTTCGAGGACGGCGTCTCGGCGCCCGGCCGCTACGTCGAGCTGCGCGCCGAGATGGACGTGCTCGTCCTGATCTCGAACTGCCCGCAGCTCAACAACCCGTGCAACGCCTACAACCCCACGCCGGTCCGCCTGCTGGTATGGCCGCGCTGACGAGGCGGCGTGTTCGGTAAGGTTCTGGTCGCCAACCGCGGCGCCATCGCCACCCGCATCTTCCGCACCCTGCGGCGCATCGGCGTGGGCAGCGTCGCCGTCTATTCGGAGGCCGACGCCGGCGCGCCCCACGTGGCCGCCGCCGACGAAGCCATCGCCATCGGCCCGCCGCCGCCCGCCGAGAGCTACCTGCGCGGCGACACCCTCATCGCGGCGGCGCGCGCGGCCGGCGCCGAAGCGATCCACCCCGGCTACGGTTTTCTGGCCGAGAACGCCGCCTTCGCCGAGGCGGTGGAGGCGGCCGGGCTGGCCTTCATCGGGCCCACGCCCGACCAGATGCGGGCGTTCGGCCTCAAGCACACCGCGCGCGCGCTGGCCGAGGCAAGCGGCGTTCCGTTGCTGCCCGGGACCGGGATCCTCTCCGGTGTCGACGAGGCGCTGCGCGCGGCGGAAGCCATCGGTTATCCCGTGATGCTGAAGAGCACGGCGGGCGGCGGCGGCATCGGCATGCGCCGCTGCGCCGACGCCGCCGCGCTGGCCGCGTCCTACGACGGCGTCGATCGCCTGGCGCGGGCGCACTTCAAGCAGGCGGGGCTCTACCTCGAGAAGCTGGTCTCGCGCGCCCGCCACGTCGAGGTGCAGATCTTCGGCGACGGCGCCGGCACCGTGCTGGCGCTGGGCGAGCGCGACTGTTCACTGCAGCGGCGCAACCAGAAGGTGGTCGAGGAGACGCCGGCGCCGGGACTTTCGCCGGAGGCGCGCGCCGGGTTGCTGGACGCTGCGGCGCGGCTCGGCCGCGGCGCGCGCTACCGCTCGGCGGGGACGGTGGAGTTCGTGCTGGATGCCGCCGCCGCGCGCGACGACGCGTATTACTTCCTGGAGGTCAACACCCGCATCCAGGTCGAGCACGGCGTGACCGAGGAGGTGACCGGCGTCGATCTGATCGAGTGGATGGTGCGCCTGGCCGCCGGCGAGCTGCCCGATCTCGCCGCGCGCGCCCCGCGAGCCGCCGGCGCGTCGATCCAGGCGCGGCTTTACGCCGAGGATCCGCAGCGCGACTTTCAACCGTCGTGCGGCCTGCTCACCGACGTGGTTTTCCCCGACGGCGTGCGCGTCGAGGCGGCCGTCGATCGTGGCACGACGGTGACGCCGTTTTACGACCCCATGCTGGCCAAGATCATCGCCCGCGGCGCCACGCGCGAGGAGGCCCGGCAAGCGCTGGTCGCGGCGCTTTCGCGCACGCGCCTGGCCGGCGTGGAGAGCAACCGCGACTACCTGCTGCAGGTGCTGGAGTCACCGGCGTTCGTCGCGGGCCAGGTGCACACCGGGCTGCTGGGCGACTTTCGTTACGCGCCGTCGACGATCGAAGTGCTGGAGGGCGGCACGCAGACCACCGTGCAGGATCACCCCGGGCGTCTCGGTTACTGGGAGGTGGGCGTGCCGCCGTCGGGCCCGATGGACGCGCTGTCGTTTCGCCTCGGCAACCGGCTGGTGGGGAACGCCGGCGATGCCGCCGGCCTCGAGTGCGCGGCGGTGGGGCCCGCGCTGCGCTTCCACGCCGCCGCCCTCGTCGCGCTGACCGGCGCCGACATGGCGGCCACGGTGGACGGCCAGCCGGCGCCGCGATTTGCGCCCTTCTCCGTCGCGCCGGGCGGCGTGCTGCGCCTGGGCGCGGTGCGCGGGCCGGGCAGCCGCGCTTATCTGGCCGTGCGCGGTGGCCTGGACGTGCCACTGTACCTGGGCAGCCGCGCCACCTTCACACTGGGACTCTTCGGCGGACACGGCGGCCGCGCCCTGGCGGTGGGCGATGTGTTGCACCTGGGGAACGCAACCCCCGCGGCCGCGCCCGCCGCGCGGTTGCCTGACGCGCTGGTGCCGCCGCTGTCGCCGTCGTGGGAGATCGCGGTGCTGCATGGCCCGCACGGTGCGCCCGACTTTTTCCAGCCGGACGACATCGCCGAGCTGTTCGGCACCGGCTGGCGCGTGCACTACAACAGCAGCCGCACCGGCGTGCGCCTGATCGGCCCCAAGCCGCGCTGGGCGCGTCTCGACGGCGGCGAGGCCGGGCTGCATCCGTCGAACATTCACGACAACGCGTACGCCATCGGCACGATCGACTTCACCGGCGACATGCCGGTGATCCTGGGACCCGACGGCCCCAGCCTGGGCGGGTTCGTCTGCCCGGCGACCATCGTCGAGGCCGATCTCTGGAAAGTCGGACAGCTGAAGCCAGGCGACACCGTGCGCTTCGTGGCGGTGACGCCGGACGAGGCGCGCGCCCGCCGCGCCGAGCAGGAGCGCGCCCTGGAGACGCTGGAGCCGCCGTCCGCGCGGGTGGCCGCGGCGCCGTCACTGTCACCGCCACCGTCACCGTCACTGTCGCCCATTCTCGTCGAGCGTCCGGCGCGTGGCACAATCCCCGCCTTCGTCGTGCGCCAGGACGGCGACGCCAATGTGCTGGTCGAGCTGGGACCGCCCACCCTCGACTTCGCGCTGCGGTTCCGCGCTCACGCTCTCGGCGAATCGCTGCGCGCGGCGCGCGTCCCCGGGATCATCGACATCACGCCGGGCATCCGGTCGGTGCAGGTGCATTACGACGATCGCCTGTTGCCGCGCGAACGGCTGCTGGCGCGCCTGGACCAGGCCGAGGCGGCGCTGCCGGACACCGACGCCATCGAAATTTCCTCGCGCATCGTCCATCTGCCGCTGTCGTGGGACGATCCCGCCACGCAGCTGGCGATCCGCAAGTACATGCAGTCGGTGCGCCCCGACGCGCCCTGGTGTCCCAGCAACATCGAGTTCATCCGTCGCATCAACGGCCTGCCGTCGACCGAGGCGGTGCGCGAGATCGTCTTCGGCGCCACGTACCTGGTGCTGGGGCTGGGCGATGTCTACCTGGGCGCCCCGGT
>DATKEU010000382.1:0-5200 GCA_035544495.1 Polyangia bacterium
GACGGAACGCCGGGTCCCGCGGCGCGGGCCTGGCCCGCAGCGGTGCCCAGCAAGAAGACGCTCAGTACGGTAGCGGCAATGTGCTTTCGGACCTTGTCCAGAGTCATTGTCGGATCCTTTCCGAGAGGCAGGACGTCCGCAGTGGGCGTCCGGCGCCTTTCACCAATGCGACAGAGACTCATCAAACGGCGCGCCAACTCTCCAACCCGCGGAAAATCACGTTTGACGCGCGAATCGGCATCACCGCGCAGTAACAGCGGCACGAAATCGTGACAAACCCCGATGGTCTTCCCGGAAAGGGCTTCCCGAGAGGAGGGCGCGGCTCTGGCGCCTGCTGGCGGTTGCGCCGCGCTGCAAGCGGTCAGCTGACGCGCGGGTTGGCGGCGGCGGCGGTGACCGGCACGGACGGTGATCGCGGAAGCTCGACAGTGAAGGTCGAGCCCTCGCCGAGGCTGCTCTCGACGCGGATGACGCCGTGGTGCCCTTCCACGATCTGGCGGGCGATGTAGAGCCCCAGCCCCAGCCCGCCGTACGATCGCGACGGCACCGCGCGCTCGAAGCGCTCGAAGAGGCGTCCGATCTTGTCGGGCTCGATGCCGATGCCGTGGTCCTGCACGCGCAGCCGTGCCTGATCGGGCGTGCTGTCCAGGCGCACGGCGATCGGGCGGCCGCTGCCGTACTTGATGGCGTTGCCGACCAGGTTGGTGACCACCTGCTCCAGGCGGACGCGATCCCATTTGCCGATCACCGCCGGCGCCGTCTCGACGGTGAGCTCGCTGCCGGCGGCGGCCAGCTCGTCGGCGAAACGCGCCGCCACCTCGCGCACCACCTCGCCCAGCTCGACGGTCTCGAACTCCATCTGCAGGCGGCCCGCGGCGGCGCGCGAGACGTCCAGCAGGTTGTCGATCAAGGTCTCCAGGCGCCGCACCTGTCTTTGCGAACGATCGACGATGCGCTGCAGCCGCTCGGGCTGGGAGAAGAGATCCTGGCGGCTCTGCCGCAGCAGCATCTCGATCTGGATCTGCAACGGCGTCAGCGGCGTGCGCAGCTCGTGCGAGGCGATGGAGAGGAACTCGTCGCGCGCGCCGATCGCCTCCTGCGCCTCGCGATAGAGGCGCCCGTTGTCCAGCGCGAAGGACAGGCGATGGGCGAGATCGTCGGCGGTGACCAGGTCGGCGGTTCCAAACGGCCGCTGCCGGGCGTCGGCGGCCAGCACCAGCAGCCCCATGCGCTGCTGGCGCAGCACGATGGGCGTCACAAGCGCCCAGGGGTTGCCCATGCGATCCAGCAGCGCGCGCGCCGTCGGCTCGACGTCGAACGGCGACCGCCCCTGCATCATCGCGGGTGTCACCAGCGTCGGCCGCTGGCCGTTCGCGCCGTCGGCACGCAGGGTGTTCGGGTCCTGGCGCGGCCAGCGCTGACAGAACGCGCGCAGGTCGGCCTCCTGCTCGCCGTCGCGGTGGGCCACCGCCACCTTGCCCTCGCCGTGCAGGGCGATGACGCACCACTGGGCGAAGCCGGCCACGGTCAGGCGAGCCACGTTGTCCAGCGTCGCCGCCGGCTCCAGCGACGACAGCAGCATCTCGCTGGCGGCGGCCAGCACCGCCTGGCGCTGCTCGGCCCACTTTCGCTCGCAGACGTCCTCGACGACGACGATGAGCGTCTTCGGCGTTCCGCCCTCGTCGCACAGGACCGAGACGCTGACCTCCGCCCAGATCTCCTCGCCGCCTTCCTTGATCAGGCGGCACTCCCGGTTGCACGCCGTGGTCTTGCCCGAGGCCAGCGCCGCCAGATCGTTCTGCAGGTCGACGCGATTGCTGGCGTGGACCGCGTTGGTGATGAACTGGCCCGGTAGACGATCGCGCCCCCAGCCCAGGATCTCGCACAGGCGCCGATTGATGCGCGTCCAGCGCCCGTCCAGCGTGGCGTGGGCGATGCCGATGGCGGCTTGATCGAACGTGGCTTCGAACAGCGCTTCGCTGTCGCGCAGCGCGGCCTGGCTGCGGCGCTGCTCCG
This sequence comes from Polyangia bacterium, assembly GCA_035544495.1. GTDB lineage: Bacteria > Myxococcota_A > Polyangia > Fen-1088 > Fen-1088 > DATKEU01. Next base: position 2,017 of record DATKEU010000382.1, read on the forward strand.
CCTGGCGCAGCTCCTCCTCCTGGCGACGGATGCGCTGGGCCTGGCGATAGAGGTCGGCGAACACCGCCACCTTGGCGCGCACGATGTCGGGATGCAGCGGCTTGACGAGATAATCGACGGCGCCGACGGCATAGCCCTTGTACACGGCGGCCAGCTCGGAGCCCTGCGCGGTGAGAAAGATGATCGGGACGTGGCGCGAGCCCGGGCGGCTGCGGATGATCCGCGCGGTCTCGAAACCATCCATGATCGGCATGATCACGTCCAGCAGGATGACGGCGAATTCGTGGCGCGCGATCTTGGTCAGCGCCTCCGCTCCCGAGGCGGCGGTCTCGATGACGTACCCGGTTCCGGCCAGCGTGGCCTCCAGGGCAAGGATGTTGCCGTGGTAGTCGTCGACCACCAAGACACGAACGTCATCCTCCCGAGGCGAGGCGGGCGGCGGTGCGGTCATGAGGGGCAGGTCATGATTTTACGCGGCGGAGACGCACTCCGGGAGAGTGGCCACGGATCGCCGCCTTCTTGTTTTAAGGACGCGACCGGGCCAACGGAAGGGCTATCTCCGATTTTTTTTGACGCGGCGGCCATTTGTCTAGCCCGCGTCCTTGTCGCCGTTGCGGTCAGCGTCGCCCGCGGCCGGCATTTCGTCCAGGCTCTCCAGGCGTGAATACAGCCGACGCCGCGTGATTCCCAGAAGCCGGGCGGCCGCCGACTTGTTGCCGTTGGTTCGCTCCAGCGCCGCGCGCAAGAGATCCCGTTCGAGCTGGTCCAGGTTGAACCCTTCGGTCAGAAGGGCGCTGGCGGCATGGGAGCCGCCGCGCGAAAGCGGCGAGGCCAGCGACAGCAGCGAGGGAACGATCTCGTCGGGTCCGGCCAAGATCAGCGCGCGCTCGAGCGCGTTCTCCAGTTCCCGGATATTGCCCGGCCAGTCATACTGCAGCAGCTTCTCCCGGGCGGCGACCGTCAACTTGGCGAGAGGGACGCCGTGCCGCTGCAGGATGCGGTCGGCCAGCGGGATGATGTCGTCTCGGCGCTGGCGCAGGGGTGGGATCTCGATGGCGAAGACGTTCAGCCGATAGAAGAAGTCCTGGCGGAAGGCGCCGGCGCGCACGGCGGCCGGCAGGTCGCGGTTGGTCGCCGAAATGATGCGAACATCGACTGTCCGTCCCTGCGTCGACCCCACCGGCACGAACGATCGGTCCTGAAGAAAGCGCAGCAGCTTGACCTGCGTGGCCGAGGTGATCTCGCCGATCTCGTCGAGAAACAGCGTGCCCCGATCGGCGGCGGCCAGGTGGCCGACCTTGCGTTCCTGCGCGCCGGTGAAGGCGCCCTTCTCGTGGCCGAAGAGCTCGCTCTCCAGCAGCGTCTCCGGCAGGGCGGCGCAATGAACCTCGCCCAGGGGCGCGCCGGCGCGCTTGCTTTGAAAGTGGATGTAACGGGCGACCTGGCTCTTGCCGGTGCCACTTTCACCCAGAAGCAGCACGCTGGCGTCGGTGGCGGCCACCTGCTGGGCGGCCCGCAGCACGGCCCGCATGCCCGGGCTCTCGCTGAGCAGGCGCGGCGTCAACCGCTCGACCAGTCGCTCGCCGCGCGCGCGGGCCTCGCGCGCCTCGGCCAGCCGGCGCACGCGCAGGCGCAGCTCGTCCATGGCGAACGGCTTGACCAGGTAGTCGGCGGCGCCCGCCTTCATCGCCGCGACGGCGTCGTCGGCGGTCCCGAACGCGGTCATCATGATCACGTCGGGAGGGGCCGGGCGGGCGCGCGCCTCGCCCAGGACCGCCATGCCGTCGGCGTCCGGCATCTTCAGATCGGTCAGCACCAGATCGAAGGCGCGGGCGCCGAGGGCCGCCATGCCGGCGCGGCCGCTCTCGACGCGGGTGACGGTGTGGCCGTCCAGCTCCAGCATCTCGGCGACCAGTCGCCCCAGCTTGACCTCGTCGTCGACTACCAGGACCTGCGCCATGACTCCTCCTGCGGATTGTCGCCGACCGGAGGCCGCGCCGGCAACGTCACGATGAACGTGGCGCCCGGACGGCCGCCGGCGGGGAGCAGGGCCAGCGCGCCGCCGTGGCGCTCGACGATCCGGCGCGCGATCGCCAGGCCCAGGCCGGTGCCGCCCGATTTTGTGGTGAAGTAGAGATCGAAGACGCGATCGCCGACGTCAGCCGGCACGCCCGGTCCGCTGTCGGAGACGGTGATCTCGACGCCACCACCGCGGGGGGCGTCGCGCGCGGCGACGGCGATCTCGCCTTCGCCCTGGGCCTGGGCGGCGTTCGATAGCAGGTTGCGCAGCACCTGGCGCAGGAGCTGGGGATCGGCATCGATCGACCGCGGGCCGCTGCCCGCCCGGCGCACGGCGATGCCGGGGAAGGCGGCCTCGGTGGCGCGCGCGCTCTCGTCCAGCAGCGCGGCCACGTCGGTGGCGGCCAGCGCCAGCGGGCGATCGGAGGCCAGGCTGAGCAGGTCGTCGGTCAGGCGGCGCAGGCGTTCGACCTCGCCGCCGATGTCGGCCAGCGACTGGCGGTCGCGTTCGCTCAGCGCGGCGGCGGAGCGCTCGCGCATGAGATCGATGGTGCCGCGGATGACGCCCAGCGGGTTGCGGATCTCGTGCGCGGCCATGGCGGCCACGCGTGACAGCAGCTCACCGCGGGCGGCGCGGGCGGCGGCGTGCTGGCGAGATCGCTCGGCGCGCGCGAGGCGCGCGGCCACCACCGCCAGCGCCAGCGTCGACAGCAGCGCCAGCAGCCCGGCGCCGTTGCGCGCCCGCGCCAGTCCCCGGTGCGCGGCGACGAAGACCTGGCCGGCCTCGAGCACCAGGACGCGATCGGCGGCGCTCGCGGCGGCGCCGGGACCGGCGACGGGGAAATAACCGGTCATCACCGTCAGGGTTCCGAGCGCGTAACCGGGAACGACGCTGGGACTGCCCGCCAGCGCCTCGCCGACGCGACGGGCGTCGACGCGCAGCAGATCGGCGCGCCGGCCGGATGCGCCGCTGGCGTCGGCGACGACGCGCAGATCGCCGGTCACGACGTACGCCGCGTCCAGCTCGTTCGACTGCATGACCGCCCGCAGGTCGGCCGCGTCGGCGGCGCCCCGCGCCAGCAGCGCCGCCGCCGACTGGCCGGCCCCGACCAGCCGCTCGCGCAGGACGCGATCGACGGCCGCCGCGGCGGCGCGGTGCAGGTAC
>DATKEU010000383.1:0-9841 GCA_035544495.1 Polyangia bacterium
CAGAAGACCTGCGAGCTGGGGGTGGCGCGCGTGACGCCGGTGTTCACGCTGCGAACCACCCCCGGCCCCGTCACGCCGGCGGCGGCCTCGGCGCGGCACCAGCGCTGGGAGCGCATCGCCCGAGAGGCGGCCCGCCAGTCGGGACGCGCCGACGTGCCCATCGTCGACGGTCCGCAGCCGCTGGAGGCGGCGATGGCGGCGGCGCCGGCGGGCGACCGCCGCTTCGTCTTCTGGGAATCGGCCGACGCGCCGCCGCTGCGCGCGGTGCTGGCAACCGCGCCCGGCCATTCGGCGGGGACGACGCTGCTCGTCGGCCCGGAAGGTGGATTTTCCAGCGCCGAGATCGCGCAGGCGGAGGCGGCCGGCTTCGTGGCGGTCGGGCTGGGTCCGCGCATCCTGCGAGTGGAAACGGCAGCCGTGGTGGCCGTCGCCCTGCTACAGTTCGCGGCCGGTGGACTGGGCTGAATCGACGTGCGGAAATTTGCTGATCGCGAGCTGCCTTCGCACAATGACCTGGTGACCGCTTTCGCCGCTCCCATGCCCAGGGCAACCTCGACCTCGTCGCTGCCACCGTCGCCGTCGCCGGCCACGCGCCCGACGGAGGAGCGGGTGATCCGGGTGCGGGTGACCGGGTTTCCGCGCCGGTGCGCGGCGGTGATCGTCGACGCGGGGCTGCTGCTCGCCTGCACGGTGGGCGTGACGCTGGTGGCGGCGCTGGCGCTGCGGGTGGCGATACCGGGCCCGCGCGAGCTGGGCGTCGACCTGCTGGTGGCCGGCATCCTGGATCGCAACCCGATGGCGGTGGGGGCGCTGGGGCTGTTCCTGGGAATGCAGGTCCTTTATCAGCTGTATTTCGCCGGGATCGCCGGCCAGACGCTGGGGATGCGCCTGGTGGGGATTCGCCTGATCTCGGGGCGTGCGCGACCGCCGGGCGCGGCGCGCGGGATGATGCGCGTGCTCAGCATGTCGATCAGCGTGCTGCCAGGGGCGCTGGGCTGGCTGTGGGCCATCTTCGACCGCGAGCACCGCGCCCTGCACGACCACCTGGCCGGCACGTACGTCATCGTCGACGAAGGCTAGGCCAAGGCTAGCTCCGGCTGGCGGCCGGCGGTAAAGACGAGTTACGATGGCCGGGGCATGCCATCGCCATGGGACCTCGGTGATCGGCTGGTGCGCGACGGTGTCCTGACCGAGGAGACCGTGCGCAGCGCGGCCGCGCGCCAGCTGGTCTATGGCGGCGCTCTCGACACCGCGCTCCTCGAGATGGGCGTCATCGACGAGGCGACGATGTGGGGATCGCTGGCGCGCGCGAGCGATTTGCCCTTGCCGCCGCCGGCGTTGATGGAGCGCGCCGATCGGACGGCGGCGGCGGTGTTCGACGCGGGCGCGCTGGCGGCGGCGGGGCTGGCGGTGCCGGTGGCGCGCGACGGGAATCGCGTGCAGGTGCTGTGCGCCGATCCGGTCGACGGCGAGCGGCTGCGGCGGAGCGCGGGCGCGCGCGGCATCGAGACCGAGCTTTACATCGCGCCCGAGGTGCGCGTGCGCGTGGCCGCGCAGATGGCGCTGGGGACGCCGCTGCCGCCGCGCTTCGTGCGGCTTCTGGCGCGCCTGGTGGGCGCGCAGGCGGCGCGGCGCTGGGTGCGCGCGCCGGCCTCGGTCGCGCCGCCGCTGCCGTCGGCGCCCATCATGGTGACCGTGACGATCGAGGCGCAACCGCCGCCCGAGGGGGAGAAGCTGCCCGCTCCGCCGCCGCCTCCGCCGCGATCACGGGCGCCGGGCACGAAGCGCGCGGCGCGGCCGAAGCGGTCGAGCGCGCTGGCGCGCCAGAGCGAGAGCGCTGCGAGCGCGCCTGTCGACGGCATCGCGCCGCTGGAGGAGGTGATGGCGCTGGCGCCGTCGATCATGGAGACCACCGACGAGACGTCGGCGAGCGGCGAGACGGCGCGCGAGCCCGAGGCGGCGATGGCGGCGGCGACGCGCGCCCTCGGGCGGGAGCCGGCGGCGCCGCGCGCGACGGGCGATCGAGCCGGCGACCGCAACGTGCAGAACGTGCTGAACATCCCGAGCGTGCTGGCCGCCGCCGAGAGCGCCCCCGACGAGGAGCGCGCGGCGGCGCTGCGCCTCCTGCGCGGCAGCCTGGACCACCCGCGGGTGGCGGCGCTGGCGGCGCAGCTGCGCGACGACGTGGCCAACGCCCCCAGCGAACGCGCGATCCCCGCGGCACGCTCGCTGGGCGAGCTTCGCGATCCGCTGGCGGTTCCGGTGCTGATCAACCGCCTCGGCGAGCATGACGCCCGCCTGACCGCGGCGGTGCGCGCCGTGCTGGTGGACATCACCAAGCAGGATCTCGGCACCGGCGCGCGGCGCTGGCGCACCTGGTGGACGCACCACCAGTCCGACGAGCGCATCGACTGGCTGTTCGCCGGCCTCTCGCACGGCGCGCCGGAGATCCGCTATTCCTCGTCGGAGGACCTGCGCGACCTGACGGGCCAGTACTTCGGCTATCACTATGATCTGCCGAAGCGCGAGCGCGAGGAAGCGCGCGTCCGCTGGGAGGCGTGGTGGCTGGAAAACCGCGCCGGCCGCCGGACCGCACCCGTTCCGGTCGTCGCGCCTGAACTTTGACCGGGAACGAGCTCCGAGAACCCGTGGGGCGCCGCTTGAACGGGGGTTCGGCGCTCGCGCTTGCAACGGGCACCGCGCCGCCCGCCGTGGAGAGTTTCGCCACGGGCTGCTAGATTCCCACGCCTCATGTTCGAAACGCTGACCAAGGGCTTCCGCACAGCCAAGCAGAAATTCCAGGGCCTGGCCGAGCTGGACGAAGCGACCGTCGACGACGCGCTGAAGGAGGTTCGCACCGCGCTGCTCGAGGCGGACGTCGGCTTCGACGTCGTGCAGGACTTCTGCAAGCGCGTGCGCGAGAAGGCGGTCGGCGTCATCGTCAAGGTCAAGGCGTCGTCGAACGAGCGCGTCCGCCGCGTCACGCCGGAGGATCACTTCGTCAAGCTGTGCCACGACGAGCTGGTGGATCTGATGGGCCCCGTCGACACCAGCATCAAGTTCGCCAAGAAGGGCCCCACCGGCATCATGCTGGTCGGGCTGCAGGGCTCGGGCAAGACCACCACCATCGGCAAGCTGGCCCTGTTCCTCGAAAAGCAACACAAGCGGCCGCTGCTGGTGGCGGCCGACGTCTACCGCCCGGCCGCCATCGAGCAGCTGAAGGTGATCGGGAGCCGCCTCGACATTCCGGTCTATGCCGAGCCGGGCGGATCGCCGCCCGCCATCTGCGAGAAGGCGGTGCGCGTGGCGGCGGAGACCGGCCGCGACGTCGTGCTGTTCGACACCGCCGGCCGGCTGGCCATCGACGAGCCGCTGATGCAGGAGCTGGACGAGATCAACCGGCGCGCCCACCCGGGCAACATCCTCCTCATCGTCGACGCCATGATCGGGCAGGACGCCGTCGGCACGGCCAAGGCGTTCAACGAACGGCTGAACCTGGACGGCGTCATCCTGACCAAGCTGGACGGCGACGCGCGCGGCGGCGCCGCGCTGTCGGTCAAGGCGGTGACCGGCAAGCCGATCAAGTTCGTCGGCATGGGCGAATCGTCGGAGCGCCTGGAGGAGTTCCGCCCCGACGGCATGGCCAGCCGCATCCTCGGGCGCGGCGACGTGGTCGGCCTGATCCAGCAGTTCGAGGACGTCGTCGACGAGGAGAAGGCGGAGCAGGACGCCGTCCGCATGCTGAAGGGGAAGTTCGACATGAACGACTTCCTCGAGCAGATCGGCGTCCTGAAGAAGATGGGCTCGCTGTCGGAGATGGTCGAGAAGATCCCGGGCGTGGCCGACAGCCTGCCCGAGGGGGCGAAGATCGACGACAACGAGCTGGTGCGCATCGGGGCGATGATCTCCTCGATGACCGACGACGAGCGCCGCTTCCCGGAGCGTTTCGTGGTGACCAGCTGGGAGGAGGTCGTCGACGGCGGGAAGCGCAAGAAGAAGCGCAGCGCCTTCTACGACCAGAGCCGCCTGCGCCGGGTGGCGCGCGGGTCGGGGCACAAGGAGACCGAGGTGGCGGATCTGCTGAACCGCTTCGCGATGATGCGGCAGGTGATGATGCAGATCGGGATGTCCTCGGGCCTGCTGGGAAAGATCCCGGGGTTCAAGCAGCTCGCGCAGATGAAGAAGTTCGCCGGCCTGGACGTGAACCAGCTGGCCAACATGATGAACACCCCGTCGCCGGAGCGCGGGCACTTTCAGGCGCCCAAGCGCAACGTCGACCGCGTGAAGGAGAAGCGCAAGCGCAAGGACGCCCGCAAGGCGCGCAAGAAAGGGCGCCAGCGGCGCTGACGCCCGCCCCCGCCAGAGCTCCGCTAGAACGACGACTGCGAGCGCCCGCAGGACAGCGTCGAGACCGTGCCGAAGGATGAGCTCGTCGGCAACTCGGCCAGCATGGCGCCGATGCTGCGCTTGCGGACCGCGTCGCCCGTCGGCTGCACGAAGACGTTGCCGAGGTTGCCGTACGAGACCGAGGTCAGCGCGGGCGGCAACATGCAGGTCGAGCCGTAGATGGAGATCATGGCCAGGCCGACCGTCGGGTTGAACGTCAGCGTCAGCGCCTTGCCGGAGATGCTGGCGTGCGTCCCGCGCTCTTGCTTGGTCGGGTCGGCCGAGGTGTTGAGCCCGCAATAAATGGAGCTCGACGAGCTCGGCGACACCGAGACGCCAGAGTCGATGTCCTCGGCGAAGGTCGGGCTCGAAGCCTCGATCTCCTCGGTGAAGGTGAGGGTGATCGCCGCCGCGTAAGCGTTCGCGCTGGGCAGCGGCGGCGTGCACTTGTCGGCGTCGGTGGCCAGGATCCGCAGCGGCGCCTTGATGTCCACCTGGATGGTCACCTGCATGCTGGTGACGAAGCCCGCCGTCAGCGACGGCGCGGTCATCCCCACGAGCGGCTGGTAACCGGCCACGTCGAAGATGCTGAGCTGATAGCTGACGCCGTAGACCAGCTGGCCCTCGGGGATCTCGGCGACACCGGCCGAGAAGGGCAGAGTCACCGTCTGGTTCAGCAGATCCTCGTCGTTCGCCCAGTTGTGGACGTCGGTGTTGAGCCTGGTGGAATCCAGCGCCGACAGCGAGACGGGCTGCAGGCGCAGCGTGCCGCTGGCCGGATCGGGCGGAGGCACCGCCACCAGCGCGTCGCTCTGCAGGATCGTCAAAGTCACCTTGGGGGCCTTGAGATCAGTGGGGAACAGGTGCGCGTCGAAGTGGAAGGTCTGCACGGTGTCGGCGCTGGCCACGCCGTCCGTCATCTGCAGCGACTTGGGAACGTCGAAGCCCGGGTTGTTGGAGACGAAGTCGCGATAGCCGGGCGCGGCGACGTAGACGGTGTAATCCTGCCAGGTCGGCAGCGCGTCGACGCTGACGAAGCGGCCGTCGTCGTCGATCTTGGTGTGAATGACCTGATCGCGGTACTTGATGCTGACGGCGGTGATGTCCTTGGCGCCGAGGCGCTGGCCGGTCGCGCCGTCATAGACGTACCCGACGAAGTAGACCTGGTGGTCCGATTTTCCCTCGTTGTTGCAAGCCGCGCCGAGCGCGAGCACAGCGGCGGCGAGATGAGAAAGCGAAGCGAACGAACGTTGCGAAGAGAAAGTGATGGCGTCATGGGGCGCGAAGGTACAGCAAATTGTTCGCGCCTTGATCGGCGAAGCGCGGCCCGACACTGCCGTCTTTACAAATCTCTGCAGCGCGTCGGCCGCGGCGGACTGTCAGTGACAGCTTCAGTCGCCGGCGGCGCGATCAAGGAAGGAAAAAGAAGAAGACGAGCAGCGCGATGGCGGCGAAGAGGACCATCGCCGCGACGGCGAGGACAGCGCGCGCGGCCCGCGTGGACGGGAGCGCGGCATCGGCGGGCGCGATCTCCTGTGGAGAGGGGATGCGCGAGAGATCGGGGTGCGACAGGTTCACGCTGGAGCGAGCGGCCGGCTTGGACGACGGCGGCGGCACCGGCGGCGGCGGCCCGGGCGAGGCCAGCTCCAGCTGGCGCAGGTAGCGATCCTCCGGATCCTCGAACGAGAACGCCACCGCGCCGAGCCGCAGGCGATCCCCGTCGCGCAGGCGGCGCTCGCCCTCGACCGGCTCCTCGCCCACGTTGACGCCGTTCTTCGAGCCGAGGTCGCGCACGAAGGCGCCCTCCCAGCGGCGCGTCAGCCCGGCGTGCGCGCGCGACAGATCGCCGGCGGCGAGCGCCAGATCGCACGACGGATCGCGCCCGACGGTGTACTCGTGATCGGGGCGCTCGAGGCGCAGGACGCGCCCCGCCTCGGGGCCGCTGGCGACGGTCAGGCGCGCCACCGCGCCGCCATCCGCTCGGCCGGCGAGGAGATCGCGCACCAGGCGGCGCGCCAGCGTGCCCGTCCCCTCGACGGCGGCGCCGCTTTTCCCCGGGCCGGTGGCCGGCGCCGCGCCCTCGAACACGATCCAGACGTTCGCCAGCCGGAAGCGCTCGCCGGGCCGTAACGGCGCCCGGCCGTGCGGCGGCAGCTCGCGATCCGCGCGCGCGGTTCCGTTGCGGCTTCCCAGGTCCTCCAGCCAGAAGCCGCCGCCGTTCGCCCGGACGAGGCGCGCGTGCAGTCCCGACAGCGCCGGAAACGGCAACACGATCTCCAGCCCCTCGCGCCGGCCGAAGCGGATCTCCGCCACGTCGTCGGCGACGTCGACCAGCCGCTCGACCGCGGGGCCAATATCGGGCGTGGCGGGCGTGGCGGTCGCGTCGGGCGCGGCGGCCAGGATGCGAAAGCGCAGCGGCATGCGACCCGGCCGCCCTCGTCTCAGGGCGAGCTGGCGGCGGCGGTGGTGCCCGGCGACGGCTGGTGGAAGGGGACGCCCATGTACGAGACGAACGGGCAGGTGACGGTCAGATTGGTCCTGGTGAAGGCGGTGATGTCGAGCTCGCTCTCCAGCTTCTCCTGGCTGGTCAGCCAGAGCTGGCAGTTCGTCAGCGCCGCGAAGTCGGTGAAGCAATCGCTGCTGGTGGAAACCCGGCCGACGTACTTCGCGACCTCGGCGGCCGAGCGGCCGGTGATGTCGGGGCCAAGGTCGGCGATGGGCACGTGCTTGCCGGCCAGCGCGTCGCGAAGCTGCGGGAACTGCGGCGGCGCGAAGATGCGCGCCTGGGGCGGCAGCTCGACGGTGTACATCCGCCAGTAGCCGCCATAGCGCGGCTGCGTCGCCTGCGAATACGGTTGTGGCAGCCGCCCGCTGAAGGGCGGGCCGAACCCGCTCACCTTGGGTCCGCCGAACGGCTGCAGCGAACCGTCGGTGTCGCGAAACGTCAGCTCGTAAAGTGGCACCTCGGCGACGACGCGATGGGTGTCCCACTGGAATTGATCCATGCCGAAGTCGAGAAAGTTGATGGGCGCGCCGTCGAGGTAGCCCTGCCCGCGCGTCAGCGTCGGCCCGACCTGGTCGGGCGTGGGCAGATCGGGGTCGGCGTCGCGGTCAATCACGGGGGCGTCGATCGTCAGGTCCGACTGGAACAGCGAGGCGGTGCGCGCGCCGCCCGGGCGATCCGGCGGCAGGCGCTGGCGGTCGTTCAGCAGATCGGTGACGGATCGGTAGCCCGGACTGTCGGCCGGGATCTTCACGTAGCGAACCGCCCAGTAGGGGCTGTAGAACCGGCTCTTCGGTCCGACCGAGAAGATGGGCCACGAGCGCGGGTCGCTGGCCGGGAACAGCTGCGGCTCCCCGGTCGCGGAGAAATCCGCCACCTGCACGTAGAGGGGCTGAACCCAGATCTGGTCGAAGCCTTGCCACAGGTCGGTGGTCACGTACGCCGCCAGGTAGCCCTCGTCGAAGGTCGGCCGCAACACCAGCCGGTAATGGCCGCCGCCGTCGCTGGCCAGCAGCATATCGGCCGGCGTGGCCGCCGGCAGCGGCGGGATCTTCTCGGCGTCCGCGTGCCCCTCGTAAAGCGCGGCGTACGAATCCAGCGTCCAGAGGCGGGCCGCGGAAGGCGGGGCGGGGAGGCCACATCCCGCGGCCGCCGCCCACGCGAATCCCGTCAGCACCGTCGCCGCGCGCCTGCTCACGCAGCCAGCATAGACGGCGGCCCCGGCCCGGGAAAGACCTTCGCGGCTCCGTCAGGTGCAGCCCCGTTCGCACGCGACGGCGATCCGGCCGTCGGGCGCGACCGTGACGGTGACGGCGCCCGCCCGGTCGGTGCGCAGCCAGCGGATGCGGCGCCCGGCATAGCGAGCCACCACCTCGGGGGCGGGGAAGCGAAACCGGTTCTGCCAGCCCAGCGACGCCACCGCCAGCGACGGCGCGACGGCGTCGAGCAGCTCGTCGGAGGACGAGGTTCGGCTGCCGTGGTGCGGGACCTTCAGCACGTCGGCGCGCACCGACTGGCCGGCCGTGGCCTGCCCAACCAGCTCGCCCTCGCCCGCCGCCTCGAGATCCCCGGGGAACAGCAGCGACCGGCCCGCGAAGTCGATGCGCAGCACCAGCGAGGCGTCGTTGACGGACATGCCGGGCGGCGCCGCGATCCGGCCGTCCAGCCATGGCCCCAGCGGCTCGACGACCGCAGGCCCCAGCGCCGCGCGCGCCGGGGCGTCCAGCGCGATCTGGCGCGCGCGCGCGATCGCCAGCAGCCGCTGGTAGGCCGGGTTCTTGCCATCGTCGCCGCTGGTCCACAGCGCGCGCACGGGAAAACGCCGCAGGATCCACGGCAGCCCGCCCAGGTGATCGGGGTGCGGGTGCGAGAGCGCCACCAGATCCACGGCGGTGATGCCGCGCCGGCGCAGGTAGGGCTCCACCACCCGCTGGCCCGGATCGAACGCGCCGTCGTACGTGCCGCCACCGTCGATGATCATCGTCCGACCGCCCGGCACCTCGACCACGGCGGCGTCGCCCTGACCGACGTCCAGGAACGTGACGACCAGGTTGCGATCCAGGCGGCGGGCGACGTCGCGCGCGAACAGGCTGCCGGCCGCGATCACCACCGCGACCAGCGCCGCGGCCAGCCGTGGCCGGCGGCTCGGCGGCGGCGACGCCAGCGCGCCGGCCGCCAGCATCAGCCCGGCGGAGAGCGCCGCCGCCTCGAACGCGTTCGGCATCCGGCACAGCCAAAGCGGCGCGTGCGCCCCGAACCCGCGCGCGATCGCCAGCGCCACGCGCGTGGCCAGCGCCGCCACCTGCAGCGGCCAGTGGCCGAGCGGCGGCGCCAGCGCATCCAGCGCCGCGCCCAGAAGCCCGCACGGCACCACCACCATCTCCACCAGCGGCACCAGCGCCAGATTGCCCAGCGGGGCCGCCGGCGCGATCTCGCCGAAGTGGTGGGCCACCAGCGGCGCCGTCGCCGCCGTGGCCGCCACCGTCGCCGCGCCGAAGCGCCACAACCAGAACCAGACCCGCCGGAGCGCCCCGCGCGCCGGCCCGCGCGGCCCCAGCCCCCGCGCCAGCGCCACCATGCCGATAACCGACGCGAACGACAGCTGCAACGACACGTCGAAGAGCAGCAGCGGCGACGGCACCAGCAAGACCAGGCCCGCCGCCGCCACCGCCGACGGAGCCGAGGGCGCCCGCCCGACGATGAACGCGCCCATGCCGACCGCCAGCATCAGCGCCGAGCGCTCGGTCGCCACCGCCTCGCCGGTGAGGAGAGTAAAGAACGCCAGCGCGGGCAGCGCGCACGCCGCAGCGACAGCGCGCGGGTCGACCCGCAGCGCCAGCCCCGGAACGCGCCCCGCTGCGGCCCGCACCAGCAGAAAGAAAATGCCGGCCGCCGCCGCCAGGTGCAGCCCCGAGACCGACAGGACGTGCGTGGCGCCGGCGGCGCGAAAGT
>DATKEU010000384.1:0-3612 GCA_035544495.1 Polyangia bacterium
AACGTCCCCTGGCTGGCGGTGATGCACGCGTTTCAGGGCGAAAACTGGCATCAGAACCACCACGACCGCCCCGGCTCCGCGCGCCTCGGCCTCTCGCCCGCGCAGCTGGACGTCGGCTGGTACACGATTCTACTGCTCGAGAAGCTGGGCCTGGCGACCGATGTCCGCCGCCCCGACCTGCGCGCCCTCGACGCCGCGGCCTGAAGTCAGCGCCTCAGGGCTCCCCCGCGCGGAGGGCGGCGCGCAGGCGGGCGACGAGATCGTCGATGCGGTCGGCGTACAGCTTGGCGGCGGCGCGGCCCACGCACAGGCGGGCGCTGACGGGCAGGATGGTCTCCACCTCGCGCAGGTGATGCTGGCGCAGCGTCTCGCCCGACGAGACGAGATCGACGATGCGATCGGCCAGGCCCACCAGCGGGGCGATCTCGATTGATCCATACAGCTTGATGATCTCGGCGACGGTGCCGCGCGCCTGCAGATAGCGGCGCGTGATCTCCGGGAACTTCGTCGCATAGCGCAGGTGCACCTGTGCCGATTCGTCCACCGGGCGCGACTCCGGCTCGGCGACGACCAGGCGGCAGCGGCCGATCCCGAGATCGATCGGCTCGTAGAGATCGCGATCCTGCTCGGCCAGCACGTCGCGCCCCGCGATGCCGACGTCGGCGGCGCCGTGCTCGACGTACGCCGGCACGTCGGTGTCGCGCACGATGAGGACGCGCAGCCCGTGCTCCGGGATGGGGATGATGAGGCGCCGCCCGGCGCGCGTTTTGTCGGCGGCGCCCAGATCCAGGCCGGCGCGCGCGAACAGCACCAGCGCCTCGTCGAGGATGCGCCCGCGCGGCAAGGCGATGGTCAGCGGGCGACCGTCGCCGATCGCCGTTGCCGTTGCCGCCGGCATACCCGCGCCCGCCGCCGGCACGCCCGCACCCGCCTTGCCCCGCGGCGGCGGCGTCACAGCGTCCCCTTGGCGCGGCGGATGTCGGCGCCCAGCGCCCGCAGCTTCTTGTCCAGGCGGTCATAGCCGCGATCCAGGTGGTAGATGCGCAGGATCTCCGTCGTCCCCTCGGCGACCAGGCCGGCCAGCACCAGCGAGGCCGACGCGCGCAGGTCGGTGGCCATCACCTTGGCGCCGGTCAGGCGCACGGGCCCGCGCACGATGGCCGTGCGTCCCTCGACGACGATGTCGGCGCCCATGCGCTGCAGCTCGGGGACGTGCATGAAGCGGTTCTCGAAGATGGTCTCGGTCAGCACCGATTGGCCGCGGGCGCGCGTCATCAGCACCATGAACTGGGCCTGCATGTCCGTCGGAAACCCGGGGAAGGGCTGCGTGGAGATGTCGGCCGGCTGCAGGTCCGCCTTGCCGCGCACGCGGATGCCGTCGCCGTCGGCGCTGACCTCGGCGCCCGCGGCGCGCAACTTGGCCAGCACGGCGTCCAGGTGCTCGGGCAGGCAATCGCGCACCAGCACGTTGCCACGGGTGATGGCGGCCGCGACCAGCAGCGTGCCGGCCTCGATGCGATCGGGGATCACCGTGTGCTCGATGGGGTGCAGCTCGTCCACGCCTTCGATGGTGATCAGCGACGTGCCGGCCCCGCTGATCTTGGCGCCCATCTTGTTCAGGACGCGCGCCAGCTCCTCGACCTCGGGCTCGCGGGCGGCGTTCTCCAGCGTCGTCCGGCCACGGGCCAGCGCCGCCGCCATCATCAGATTCTCCGTCCCCGTGACCGTCACCAGATCGAAGACGACGGTGGCGCCGCGCAGGCGGCGGGCGCGCGCCGTGACGTACCCGTGCGCAAGCTCGATCCGGGCGCCCATCGCCGCCAGCCCCTTCAGGTGCTGATCGATGGGCCGCGCGCCGATGGCGCACCCGCCGGGCAGCGAGACGCGCGCGCTGCCGTATCGCGCCACCAGCGGACCCAGCACCACCACCGACGCTCGCATGGTCTTGACCAGCTCGTACGGCGCTTCCAGGCTGGAGCTGCCGACGCGTGTGGTGTCGACCAGCGTGACACCGCCTGCCTTGCTGGTTACCTCGGCGCCCAGGTTGCCGAGCAACCGGCCCATGGTGCGCACGTCGCCCAGCGCCGGGACGTTGCGATAGATCGATCGCCCCTCGGCCAGCAGGGCCGACGCCAGGATCGGCAGCGCGGCGTTCTTGGCGCCCGACACGCGCACCTCGCCCGAGAGCCGGGCGCCGCCGCGAATGACGATCTTCTGCAACGCTGGTCGCTTTCTGACGGCTGGCCGCCGGCGGCGGCGCCGGCGCGCGGGGAAGCCGCGACGGGCCGGCCGGAAGCGGCCGCTCGGTTATCCGGCGGCCGCGGCCTCGCCGCCTGCCGTCTTGCCAGCGTGCTCGTCGCAGAGGCCGCCCACGGTGCGGGGCTTGCGACAGCCTTCCTTGCTGCAGGTCTTGTAACGGTGGTGATCGCCGACGTCGCCGCGGCGCCAGGCGATGAAGTGCTTGCGGCAATAACCCTTGGCGCGCACCGCCTGCTGGCACTTTTCCACGCGGCAGGTCTCGCCGGGCGCCGCCTCGGCGCCGGCCACCGCCGGGTCCGCCGCGGCGGCTTTCGGGGCCTTGGCCGTCTTCGACCGGGCGGCTTTCGCGGGTGCCTTGCTCTGCTTGCTCTTGGTTTCGTCGGCCATGATGGGCCGCCAGGATAGGCGGTCGGCCTCCCAAGTCAAGGCGGGTGGGGGCAGCGCCGACACCGCGCTGGCGGCGCGTGGTGCACGGATTGTCACTGTCTCGTAAAGTGAAGGCGCGATGGCCCCAGCGTCCTCCGCGGTGTTCCTGGTCGACGCCGTCCGCACGCCGATCGGCCGATACGGCGGCGCGCTCTCGTCCGTGCGCCCCGACGATCTGGCGGCGCTGGTCATCCGCGAGCTCGTGCGCCGCGCCGCCGTCGACCCGGCGGCCATCGACGACGTCCTGTTCGGGTGCGCGAATCAGGCCGGCGAGGACAACCGCAACGTGGCCCGCATGAGCCTGCTTTTGGCCGGGCTGCCCCCGTCGGTGCCGGGCGCCACGGTCAATCGCCTCTGCGGTTCGGGCCTGATGGCGGTGAACGACGGCGCGCGCGCGGTGGCGGCCGGCGACGCCGATCTGTTGATCGCGGGCGGCGTCGAGTCGATGTCGCGCGCGCCGCTGGTGATGGCGAAGCCGCGCGAGGGATTTCCGCGCGGCGACGTCACCCTGCACGACAGCACGCTGGGCTGGCGCTTCGTCAATCCGCGCATGGAGGCGCTGTACGGCACGCACGCGATGGGCGAGACCGCCGAGCTGGTGGCCGAGCTTCACCACGTCCCGCGCGAGGCGCAGGACGCGTTCGCGCTCGCCAGCCAGCAGCGCTGGGCGGCCGCGCAGGCGGCGGGACGATTTCGCGACGAGCTGTGCGCCGTCGAGATCCCGGGCCCGCGCGCCGCCGATCCTCCCCGCCGCGTCGAGGTCGACGAGCACCCGCGCCCGGAGACCACGGCGGCCTCGCTGGCGGCGCTGCGGCCGGTGTTCCGCAAGCAGGGCGGCACGGTCACCGCCGGCAACGCGTCGGGCATCAACGACGGCGCGGCGGCCGTGCTGCTGGCGTCGGCCGAGGGGCTGCGGCGCCTGGGCGG
>DATKEU010000385.1:0-2747 GCA_035544495.1 Polyangia bacterium
GCCATCGGCCGGCTGGCGGGCGGGATCGCGCACGACTTCAACAACCTGCTGTCGGTGATCATCAGCTCCACGGTGATGCTGTCAGCCGACCAGCTGGAGGAGAGGACGGCGCGCGAAGTGGACGAGATCCGCCAGGCGGGCGAGCGCGCGGCGGACCTGACGCGGCAGCTTCTGGCCTTCAGCCGCCAGCAGGTCCGCGCGCCCAAGGTGCTGGACCTCAACGACGCCATCGTGCGCATGGACGGAATGCTGCGCCGAATGATCGGCGAGGACATCGATCTCGGAACCGCGCTGGCGCCCGGCCTGGATGCCGTGCGCGCCGACGCCTGCCAGATCGAGCAGGTGATTATGAACCTGGTCGTCAACGCGCGCGACGCCATGCCGGACGGCGGGCGGCTGCAGATCGAAACCGCCAACGTCGACGTGGACGAACCGTTCGCGCGCGCGCATCTTGGGCTGACGCCGGGACGTCACGTGATGCTTGCCGTGATGGACTCTGGCCCCGGGATCGACCCCGCAATTCAGGACAAGATCTTCGAGCCGTTCTTCACGACGAAGGAGCATGGCAAGGGGACCGGCCTCGGCCTGGCGACCGTCTTCGGGATCGTCCGGCAAAGCGGCGGCGGCGTCTTCGTCGAGAGCCGCCCCGGGCAAGGCGCCACCTTCCGTTGTTACTTCCCGTACACGGACGCCGTCCCCGTCCGGCCCGTGACCCAGCCCGCGCCGCCCAGCGGTGGCGGCGGCGGCGGCAACGGCGGCGAAACCGTGCTCCTCGTCGAGGACGACGCGCAGGTGCGAAGGGTCGTGGGTCGCATCCTGCGGCAAGAGGGTTACGATGTCGTCGAGGCCGGGCTTCCGTCCGAGGCGCTGCGGATGGAAGCGCACCTGCCGCGCTCCCCCCACCTCATCATCACCGACCTCGTCATGCCCGAGATGAACGGCCGCCAGCTCGCCGACCGCCTGCGATCCCTGCACCCCAGCGCCGAGGTCCTGTACATGTCCGGCTACACCGATCACCTGCTGGAACGCGACGGCATCCTGGAGGACGGGCTGCATTTCTTGCCAAAGCCGATCATTCCCGCCGTGCTCATCGAAGCCGTGCACGCCGTCCTCCGCGGCAGAAGCGCGAATCAGCGCACCGGCAGCGCCCGAACGTGACCGACGACTACCTGGAGACAACCTGCCGCAACGAACGCCGGCCGGCGGCCACCTCGGCGGCCAGGGCGGTCAGCTCGGGCAGGACATCGCCGCCGCCGTGCAAGCCGGTCGTCACCCCGCCCTCTTTCACCGTGGCGCCGAACGTGGTGATGACGAAGAGGCGGATCGCCTCCGAGCGTTCGGCCGGCAGCTCGGCGGCGTAATCCTCGACCAGATCGACGATGTCGCGCGGGGGCTGGCCGCGCAGGACGGCGCGGCCCCAGACGGCGATCAGCTTGGCCTGGAAGTTCCGGAACGGCCCCAGCACGGCCGCCGGGCTGATGCCGGGGGGGACGCGCTCCTTGACGAAGGGCCCGTAAAGCTCGGGCGGCGCCACGCGGTGGCCGACGACCTTGGCCTGCGCGAAGCGGTACAGCACCGTGGCCGCCAGCCCCGGATCGCGCAGCATCTCGGCGGCGGGGCGGACGCCGTGTCCGTCGGGCCCGGTGGCGAAACGGTTCTGGCGCACGGCCGCGAACAGCTCGCGCTGCGCGGCGGTCCCGGCGTCGGGCGCCATCGCCCCTTGCGGCCCTTCGCCCAGGCGCCACTCGCGCGCGATCACCTCCAGCGATTGCGCGTATCCGTCGACCAGAACGGCGGGCGCGTCGGCCGCGCGATCGGGATCGCCGCCGGCCGCGACGGCGCCTGCGATGTGGCGCCCGAGCGCGCCCGCGATCGTCTGCCCAAGCGCGGTGTCGCGTTCCAGCGCCGCCCGCACGCCGACCCAGGGCAGCGAAGGTCGCTCGGCGGGCCCGCCGATGGTCCAGGGCTTCGTGATCGCCAGGCCGCGCCCGGGATGGGGGTACCGCGCGGGATCACCGATGCCGGTGTCCACCAGGAACACCGTCGGCTCCTCGGCCAGCCGCTGCGCCGCCGCCGAGAAACGCGCCCCCCCGCTGGCGCTCCCCTCGCGCAAAAACTGCTTAGCGAGATAGTCCGTGCGCAACACCTCGGACACGAACCCCACCGCGAACAACCGGTGCAGCGGCGCCGTCGCCTCGTCGTCGAGGGGCAGCGGACTGACGACCGGCAGGCCCGCGGCGCTGGTCCGCGGCCGGCCGGCGCCGTCGCGCGAGGGCGCGACTATCGCGTACGCGTCGGGCGGACCCAGCGGTCCCGTCGAGTTGCGGCAGGCTGCCGGCCCGCCCGCCAGGACGGCCAGACCCAACCCGAGAACCCAGCCAGCGGGTGACGGTCGACGGCGCATGTTCATGGCAGTCAACCGTCGCAAACGAAAGTTCCCACCGCAAGCGCGCGGGCACAAAAAAACCGCCCCCGGACACTGGCCCAGGGGCGGCTCGTTCAGCGATTACTCGAGGGTTACCCGAGGAGCTTGAGGGCGACCTGCGGGATCTGGTTCGCCTGTGCCAGGACTGAGACGCCGGCCTGCATCAGGATCTGGGCGCGGGACAGGTTCGAGGTCTCCTGAGCCACGTCCACGTCCTGGATACGGCTCTGGGCGGAGGCCAAGCTGACCGAAGCCTGGGTGGCCGCGTTGATGACCGTCTCCATCCGGTTCGCCTGCGCGCCCAGCGTCGCGCGCGAAGACG
>DATKEU010000386.1:0-6032 GCA_035544495.1 Polyangia bacterium
GCGATGTCGCGCTCGACGCTGCACGAGCGGTTCGTGCATTTCATCGGCCAGCCGCCCATGCAATACCTCGCGCAGTGGCGCATGCAGCTGGCGGCGCGCCGCCTGCACGACAGTGACGCCAAGGTGATCGACGTCGCGCTCGACGTCGGTTACGAGAACGAGGCCGCCTTCGCGCGCGCCTTCAAGCGCGCCGTCGGCGAGTCGCCGGCGGCCTGGCGCCGGGCGCGGCGCGCCCCGCCCGCGGCTCGCCGGGGCCCTCCCGCGAGGCTGGTCTCGTCCCCCGCCCGCCGCCGCCGAACGGACCGCTCGCTATCGTGACCGCTGCGGCGCTGGCTCGTCGGGCAGCGCGCGGAACTGGCTGGGCGGGCGCGCGCGGGGCTTCGGCTTCCGGGCCGGCGCGGCGGCGGGTGGTGCCGGCGCGGGCGGCGTCGCCACCGGCTGCAGCCCGATGGCGATGGTCATGTCGTTGTCGGCGGTGAAGTCGACGTCGTGGTCGATGTATCCGGGGGCGCGCGCCTTGATGATGTGTTTTTCACCCGGCTGGCGCGCCAGGTGAATGGGGTTCGCGGTGGGCTGCCCGTCGAGGAGCAGCGAGCCGCCCGCCGGCAGGTTGGCCACGTGAACGGCGATCTCGCGCGGCGGCGCCTTCACGGGCGGCGCCACCGCGGCGATGGGCTGGGCGCCCGGCCTGACGGTCACCAGCACCGCGACCGCCGCCGCCACCGCCAGCGCGACGCCGCCGCCCAGCAGCCAGACCGAGCGGCGCGCGCCGGTCACCGTCTTCTCTTGCTCGCGCGCGCTCGCGCTCAGCGTGGTGCGGGCGCGCGGGTCGGGCGTCGGGCGCGGTCGCGCCGGGCGCAGGCCGCGCTCGGAACGCGCGCGCGCGCCGCTGCCGCTGCGGGACGGCCGGATCGGTTTCGGCGGCGCTGGCGTCTCGACGGCGGCGGGCAACAAGGCGGTGCGCGCTCCGGGCGGCACCATCCCCAGCGCGCCGAGGTGCGTCGCCACCACCGTCATGCTGGGCGGGCGCGCCTCCGGATCCTTGGCCAGCATGTCGGCGATCAGCGCCTGCAGCGCGGCCGGCACGCCCGGGTTCAGCGCCTGCACCGGCGGCGGCGGCTCGGTCATGTGGGCGATCAGCAGATCGCCGGCGCCCACCCGCACGAACGGCGGATGGCCGCACACCATCTCGAACAGGATGCAGCCGAGGCTGTAGATGTCGGCGCGGTGATCGACGCGCCCGGCGCCCCGGCACTGCTCGGGCGACATGTAGATCGGCGTCCCGAGCAGCGCGCCGGTCTGCGTGCGGCTTGTCGCTTCGGGGCTGGCCAGCTTGGCGATGCCGAAGTCCACGACCTTGACGCCGATCCCAAAGCCGCCGCTGAAGTCCCCCGTCGGCGCCGCGCGGGCGATCAGGAAGACGTTGTCGGGCTTGAGGTCGCGGTGGACGACGCCGCTCGCGTGCGCCGCGGCCACGGCCTGGGCGATCTGTCCGCCGATCAGCGCCGCCAGCTGTCCGTCCGCCGACAGCGGGCAATCGCGCTGCAGGCGCGCCGCCAGCGTTTCGCCCTCCAGCAGCTCCATCACGATGAACGCACGCCCCGCGTCCTCGTCGCAGTCGAAGATCTCGACGATGCCGGGGTGGCGAATCAGCGACGCCGTCCGCGCCTCCGACAGGAAGCGCTCGACGATGGTCTGGTTGGCCGACAGCTCGGGCAGCAGGACCTTGACCGCCACCCGCCGCGAGATGCGCCGGTGCTCGGCCACGTAGACCTCGCCCATGCCGCCCTGCCCGATGCGCTCGGAGAGGCGGTAATTACCCAGCGTGGTTCCGACGAGATCGCCCATGGCGACGCTGGTCCACGATAGCACGGGGCGCGGGATCGCCGCCCCGCAGGCCGCGTCAGGCGCCATATCGACCAGCCGTGGGGGCCGAAGGGACGATTTGATAGACTTGGAATGTGCCTGCCAAGCGAGATCGCGCCGCCGAGCAGTTCCAGACCGCCCTCGACATGTTCGACTTCGCCGAGTCGATGGTGCGCCAGCGCATCAGTCGCGAGAACCCGAAGCTGAGCGACGACGAGGTGGAGGCACGCGTCCGGGACTGGCTGCGAATTCGCCCCGGCGCCGAGCACGGAGATGGAGAAGGTCGGCCGGGACTTTGGCCGCGGACGACGCGTCCGTGAATCGCGTCGAACGAGCCCTCCGGCAGGCGGCAGAGGCCCTGCGCGTTCACGATGCTCGCTTCGCTGTGGTTGGCGGCCTCGCGGTGTCCGTCCGCGCCGAACCTCGATTCACCAGGGACGTCGATCTCGCGATCTCCGTGGCGGGAGATGCCGCCGCCGAGCGCTTGGTTCATGACCTCTCTCGAGATGGCTTTGCTGTCCTGGCGACGGTCGAGCAGGACAAGACTGGTCGGCTCTCGACAGTTCGGTTGGCGCTCCCGAAGTCCGCGCTCAGTGGCGTGGTCGTCGATCTGCTTTTCGCGTCGTCGGGGATCGAGTCCGAGGTGGTCGGCGCCGCAGAGACGCTGGAAATCATCCCATCACTGTTCTTGCCCATCGCCCGTGTCGGCCATTTGATCGCGCTCAAGCTTCTGGCCCAAACTCCAGGGCGTCCCCAGGACGCGGCCGATCTGTCGGCGCTGCGCGGGATCGCGACGAAACAGGATCTGGAGGATGCTCGCCAGGCGATCGATCTGATCACCGAACGCGGATTCAATCGCGGGCGGGACCTGCCCGTGGCATGGGCGAAATTCGTGGCCGACTATTCGGGCGACTGAGAAACCAATTCATTCAGCCGCGTCAGGCGAAGCGCACGGGCGCGCCGGTGCGGCGGGTGATGGTCGCCTGGTCGATGCCGGGGGCGCGGTCGACGCAGACGAAGTGATCGCCGCCGACGTCGAAGGCGCCGAGTTCGGTGATCACGCGGTGGACGCAGCCGACGGCCGTCGCGGGCAGCGACAGCGCACGCACCAGCTTGGGCTTGCCGTCCTTGGCGGCGTGGCTCTGCAGCACGACGACGCGCCGGGCCCCGGCGGCGAGATCCATCGCGCCGCCCATGCCCGTGATCATCTTGCCGGGCACGGTCCAGTTGGCGAGATCGCCGGTGCAGGCCACCTCCAGGCCGCCGAGGATCGCCAGGTCGATGTGGCGGCCGCGGATCATGGCGAACGACAGCGCCGAATCGAAGGTGCTGGCGCCGGGCAGGGTGGTGACCGTCTGCTTGCCGGCGTTGATGATCTGCGGGTCGACCTCCGCCTCGGTGGGGAAGGGCCCCATGCCGAGGAGGCCGTTCTCGGAGTGCAGGAACACCGACAGGCCGGCGGGGATGAAGTTCGCCACCTCCGTCGGCAGGCCAATGCCCAGGTTGACGATCTGGCCGTCTGCGATCTCCGCCGCCGCCCGCCGGACCATGTCGTCGCGCGACCAGCTCATCGCGGCGATTTCACCTTCTCGGCGCGTGGATCGTCTCGCGTGGTGCGAAACTCGATGACGTTCTTGTGCTCGCGCACCTCGACGATGCGCTGGACGAAGAGGCCGGGCAGGTGGACGTCGTCGGGATCGATGGCGCCGACGTCGACCAGGCGGTCGACCTCGGCCACGGTGACGGTCGCGGCCATGGCCATCAGCGGGTTGAAGTTGCGCGACGTCCGGTAGAAACGCAGGTTGCCGAAGCGATCGCCGACTGCGGCGCGCACGATCGCCAGATCGGCGCGCAGCGGCCGCTCGAGGACGTGCATCCGCCCGTCGAGCTCGCGCGTCTCTTTTCCTTCCGCCACGACGGTGCCGGCGCCGGTAGGCGTGAAGAAGCCGCCGATGCCGGCGCCGCCCGCGCGGATGCGCTCGGCGAAGGTCCCCTGCGGCACGAGCTCGACCTCGACCTGGCCGGCCAGGTACTGCTCGGCGAGATCGGGGTTGCCGCCGATGAAGCTGCAGATCACCTTGCGCACCTGGCGGTTCTGCAGCAGCACGGCCAGCCCCTGGCCCTGGTTGCCGCAGTTGTTGCTGATGATGGTGAGCTCGCGCGCCCCGCTGCGCGCGAGGGCGGTGATGCAGGCCTCGGCGTTTCCCGACAGGCCGAAGCCGCCCGACATGACGGCGATGCCGTCGCGCACGACGTCGCGCAGCGCCTCCTCGGCGGTGGCGAATACTTTTGTGCGCGGCGTGCTCACGACGCCGCGGCCTCGTCCAGCGCGCCGCCGATCTCGTCCAGCGCGGCGTGAAGCTCGGCCTCGGTGATCACCAGCGGCGGCGCGATGTAGATCAGGTTGTCGCGCTTGTGCATGTGCAGGTGGCGGCGGCGCAGCGCGGCCGCCACGCGCCCCAGCGCGGCGCCGCCCAGCGGCTGGCGCGTCCCCGGCTGGCACAGCTCCAGCGCCCACAGCAGGCCCAGGCCCCGCACCTCGCCGACGATGGGGCGCGCCGCCGCCAGCGCCTCCAGCCTGGGCCGCAGCCACGTGCTCAGCGCCGCCGCGCGCGCCACCAGCTGCTCGTCGCGCAGGGTCTCGATCGTGGCCACGATCGCCTCGCACACCAGCGGGTGCGCATACGCGGTCAGCCCGCACCACAGCACGTCGTCGTCGAAGTGACGGGCGATGCGCTCGGTGACGACGACGGCGCCGCCCGGCGCGTAGCCGGCGGTGACTCCCTTGGCGACCGTCATCAGATCGGGCGTCACGCCGTCGTGGTCGACGGCGAACCAGCGCCCGGTGCGGCCGAAGCCGGACAGGACCTCGTCGGCGATCAGCAGGACGCCGTGCCGGTCGCAGATGGCGCGGATCTTCTTCCAGTACCCGGGGGGCGGCGTGAAGACGCCGTTGGCGCCGACGATGCCCTCCAGGATCACCGCCGCCACCGTCTCCGGTCCCTCGTCCATGAGCGCCGCCTCCAGATCCTCCGCGCACTCGTGGTGGCAGGTTCGCGGCTCTTTCCCGAACGGGCAGCGAAAGCAGTACGGGTCGCCCATGCGCACCACGCCGGGCAGCCCCGGCTCGAACGGCTCGCGCCGCGGATCGCCCGACAGCGAGAGCATGGCCAGCGTCGCGCCGTGATAGCTGCGCGTGCGGGCGACGATCTTGTGCCGCCCCGTGAACAGCCTGGCCATCTTCACGGCGTTCTCGTTGGCCTCGGCGCCCGAGAGGCAGATGAACGTCTTCGCCATTCCCGGCGGCGCCACCTCGACCAGCAGCTCGCCGGCGCGCGCCTTGGCGGGGAACACCGAATTCGGATATGCGAGGGTGCCGCGCGCCGCCGCGTCCGCCAGCGCCTTGCGCAGGCGCGGGTGGCCGTGCCCCAGGATGGCGTTCCAGGTCATGCTGCCGAGATCGAACCAGCGCGCGCCGTCGGCGGTGGAAAAGCGCGCCCCCTGGCCCTCGACGATCTCCAGCGGCACGGCCGTTCGCTGCGCCGACCAGGTGTAGAAGACGCGCGCCGCCTGCTCGTCGCGGAGGCTCACGGCTTGGCGTCTCGGCACGCCTTGATGAAGACGTCGGCGGCCACGGCCGACTGCTCGGCGGTGAACGTCAGCGGCGGCGAGAAGCGAATGGTCTTCTTCCCGCACTCCAGCACCAGCAGACCCCGTTCGAAGCAGAGGTTCGCCACCGCGTCCATCAGCGCCGGCGTGCGCATCTCGACGCCGATCATCAGGCCGACGCCGCGCACCTCCTCGACGCTGGGCTCGCCGGCCAGGCCGCGCGCCAGCAGATCTTTCAAGATCGTCCCCACGCGCCCGGAGTTCTCGACCAGCCCGCCCTCCAAGAGCTCGATGGTCGCCAGCCCGGCGGCGATCGCCACCGGGTTGCCGGCGATGGTCGACCCGTGGCTGCCCGCGGGCCAGGTCATGATCTCCCGCCGGGCCATCATCGCCCCGAGCGGCATCCCCGACGCGATCCCCTTGGCCAGCGTGATGATGTCGGGCTCGACGCCCTCCAGCTCGGCGGCGAACATGCGGCCGGTGCGGCCCATCCCGGTCTGCACCTCGTCGAACACCAGCAGGATGCCGTGCGCGTCGCAGATGGCGCGCAGCCGCTG
>DATKEU010000387.1:0-6510 GCA_035544495.1 Polyangia bacterium
ACCCGAGCAAACCATTGGCAAAGTCCGTCAACCCGGATGCCCGAAGGGCCGCCGGTACGGACCGCCGCCGACGCGAAGGCCCGGTCGCTTCAGAAGATTCGCTGAAACGTCGAAGAAGGTATGACGGCGTTGCGGTCCGGGCGCCGGGCTCCCCCCAGCGTCGATGATCGTCCGATGAGCTTCCGCGACCCTCCATCCAAACGAGCGCCCAGCGCCCTGACCGCCGGTACCCCCACCGCGGCCGTGCGCGTGCGCCGGGTCGAGATGCTGAACTCTGGCCGCTGGCACCGCCCCGCGCTGGGCAAGCGATCGCGCATCCTGGCCGTGGGCGGCGGCGCCATGGGCGTGGGAAAGAGCTCCGTGGCGAGCAACCTGGCCGTGGCAGTCGCGGGGATGGGCCGCCACACCGTGCTGGTCGATCTGGATCTGGAGGCGCCCCACCTGCACCGCCTGTTCGGCATCGAGCGCCCGGTGCCGGGGCTGCGCGCGCTGCTGCATAACGAGATCAAGAACTTCGACGCCGCCCTGACGTCGACCGGGATCAAGAACCTGCACCTGGTCGCCGGCGGCGACGGCGCAGAGGGCCAGCTGTGCCTGGAGCGCGAGCAGAAGCTGCACCTGGCGCGGCAGATCAACGATCTCGATACCGACGTCATCGTCGTCGACGTCGGCACCGCCAACCGCGGCGACCTGCTGGACTTCTTCGCCATCGGCGCGGTCCGTCTGGTGGTGACGACCGCCGGCAGCGCCGCGCTGGAGCGAGCCTACGGGTTCCTGAAGGGCGCCACCCGGCGGGCCATCGATCAGTACGGCGGCGCGACGGAGACGGCGCTCGGGAACTTCGGCGGCGCGCTGATCGGCAACATGTCGGCCAGCGCGGCGGACAGCGAGCGCTTTCACGCCTTCGCGCGCCTGGTCGAGGATTACCTGGGCATTCACCTGCCCGTGCTCGGCTGCCTGGTGACCGACGAACGCCTGGCCGAGGCGGCGCGCCGGCAGCGGCCGCTGCTGGCCATGCCCGGCGTCGACCGCAACGTGCAGCTGTTTCATCAGATGGCCGAGCACCTGATGTCGGACGAGGTGCATGTCTCGCCGGCGTGCGACCTGGCGCCGACGCGCCCCAGCGTCTTCACCGACGAGTCGCTGCCCGCGCCGCTGGAAGGGTACATGCGCCGGCATCCGCGCCATCGCGTCGACTGGGTCGCGACGCTGATCGCCGGGCCGCGCGCCACCCCGGTGCGGGTCATGGACGTCTCGATCAGCGGCGCCGCGCTGGAGATCGTCCCCGGCTGGCGCGTCGGCGACCGCGCGTTGCTGCGGCTGGATCAGCTGCCCGGCGCGCCGACCGTCGAGATCGTCGTCCAGAACATCAAGCCGACGCTGGCCCGCGCCGGCGTCTCCTTCCTGGGCCCCAGCGACATCCTGGCCGCCCTGGTCGCCGCCGCCATCACGCCGCGCTCTTGATTCGCGCGTCGCTTGACGCCACGGAACCCCGCCTGCGAGGCTGCGGGCATGGACTGCCGCCGTCGCTGCCGCCGAATCGCGCTCGCCGCGCTGCTGGCGGGCGCCGGCGCCGGCGCCGGCTGCCACAGCTCCGGCGCGGGCGGCGCCGACGCCGGGGACGACGGGCCGTTCGCCGACGCGACGACGCCCGCCGACGCCATCACGCCGCTGTCGATCGACTTCACCGCCACCGGCTGCGACAGCTTCGATCTCGACGCCAGCCGCTGCACCGGCGCGGCGCCGCTGACGGTGACGCTGTCGCCGGTCGCCTCTCCGTCGGTGACGCAGTTCCTCTGGGACTTCGGCGACGGCACGCCTTCGTCGAAGGAGCGCGCCCCGACGCACGTGTACACCTTCCCCGGGTCCTACGCCGTCTCGCTGGTGGGAGCGGGGCCCGGCGGCACGCTGTCGCGCATGCGCCGCGATTTCATCGTGGTGCCGATGACCGCCACCGGCTGGCCGTGCGACGTCGACGCCCAGTGCTCCAGCGGCCACTGCGTGTGCGGCTCAGCGGGCAGCTGCGGCGCCGGTTTCCTGCGAGGGATCTGCACCACCGATTGCGCCGCCGCCCCCTGCGGTGACGGCACCGTCTGCGCCGACCTTTCGCTGGGCACGCCTGCGGCCCCGGTCGCCGCCGCGCCTTATCAGCGCGCGCTGTGCCTGGCCGCGTGCGCCGACGACACCGCGTGCGCGGCCGGCCTGCACTGCCGCAGCCTGCCGGCCAGCGGCGGCGGCATCATTCACGTCTGGGTGCGCGCCTGCTTCGCCGCCGTCCCCGGCGACGTGGGCGATCCCTGCCGCGGGCCCGACGGCGCGCTGACCGGAAGCGCCTGCACCAGCGGCGGCTGCGCCGATCTCGGCGCGCTGGGCATTTGCAGCGCCTCCTGCGACGCCACCGGCGGCTGCCCCGCCGGCGCCGTCTGCGCGCGCTTCGGCGACGGGCGATTGCTGTGCGTGCGATCGTGCGCGGGCGCCGCCGACTGCGCCGCCGATCCGCTGCTCGCGTGCGAATCCGCGGGCATGACCGGCGCGCTGGGCTTCAACATCGTCAGCCCCGGCGTTCCCGCGACAGCCTGCGCCCCGCGTTCATGCGCCACGTCCGACGACTGCCAGCCCTCCGGCACCTGCGCCGACGGCCACTGCGGGCCGCGCTAGCAGCGTCGCGCAGCCGAAAGCGGGTATGCTGCGGGGCGAGGTCGTTTCAGTGTCAGAGGAACCAAGGGTCACGTCCCGCCGTCTGAGCATTCCGGTGTCGCACGGGCATCTCGAAGCGATCCTGCGCGAGGCCAGCGCGCCCTTTGCGGCGGTCGTGGTGTGTCATCCGCACCCGCTGGGCGGCGGAACGATGCACAACAACGTCGTCTACCGCGTGGCCAAGGCGCTGGGCGACGCCGGCGCCGCCGTGCTGCGTTTCAACTTTCGCGGCGTCGGCCAGTCGACCGGACGTCACGACAACGGCGTCGGCGAGGAAGACGACGCCCGCGCCGCCCTCGATCTTCTGGCCGAGCTTTACCCGGGCGTGCCGCTGTGGATGGCCGGCTTTTCGTTCGGCGCCCGCGTTGGACTGACCGTCGGCGCCGACGATCCGCGCGTCCGCAAGCTGCTGGGAATCGGCCTGGCGATCAAGATGTTCGACTACGGCTTTCTGTCGCGCAGCAAGAAGCCGAAGGCCATCATCCAGGGCGCCGACGACGAGTACGGCGGCCGCGCCGCGATCGAGCCGCTGTTCGCAGCCATGGCCAAGCCCAAGCACCTGACCGTCGTCGACGGCGCCACGCACCTCTTCCCGAAGCACCTCGACGCCCTCGAGCGCGCGGCGGCGGAGGCGGCGGCGTTTCTGCAGATGGCGTGAACGGCCGGGGCGCAGAGAGGGGCTCACGGCGCTTTCGCGTGTGAGAGTGCCGGGGCCAGCGCCGACGCCGTTCGGCAGGTCGGTTGGTGGTGACGAACGAGTTCATCGCGGGAGCAGGGACGCGCGGCGGGAGAGAGCGAAGAGTGATCAGGGCCACGCCGTGATTTGCGGGATGACGTGCCGTCAGGGTCGGGCGATCGAACGAGATTTTACAATCGGTCGCCGCGTTGTACGGCGAAGGATTGCGGTACAATTCTCGAGGTACAAAAACTCATGGCGCCGAGGATCGCGATGTCTCTGGCCTACAGGCTGCTTCTTGTTCCTGCGACTCTTCTCGCGATGGTCGGCTGTTCGTCGGAGCTCTGCCCGTGTCCCTCGGGCGGAGCGGAGATCATGCTTCCGATGAGCGCGACTGCTCCTATCGCTGCTGTGTCTGCGACGTCACCGTGCACGACCAACTGGAGTGCGGGATCCAACTGGGTATCCGTCACGCGCCAGAGCGCCGGGGTGTGTGAGGTTCGTTTTCAAGGAGCAGACGGAACCACGTACGCATCGTCGGTGCAGTTTCATGCTCTCGGCGGATGCTGCCCGTACACCTACTCAGGGGCAGCCACACCCGTGGCACCAGTTGATGCCGGGACTCGGGGGTGAGCCGTCAGACAGGCCGTTAGCCGGACGGTCGGTTCAGGACCTTCGAAAGACTGGAGAAGCGCCCATGGAAGCGATCGTGCTCAGCGGTGTTGTCGTTCACCGGTCGCGAGACGAACTGATGCTGACCGGGCGTCTGCGCATGGGACTCGCTGCGGCTTGCGTCGCTATCGTCGTAGTCGTCGTCTTGGGCGTGCCTCCGTCGGTCGCCATCTACGTCCGAATCGTCATGGGCGGAGGCGTGGCCATTGGCGCCTTCATCGCGCTTGGCAGTGCGAGAACTCGGCTTGTTCTCCGACCAACCGGATTCATCGTCTCTGGATATGAATCGTTGCGACGGTATCGGCTGACAGGACCGCTCGCAGCTCTGGACGTCGTCGGAGTCGTACCAATGATGCCCCAGTTCGAGAACATGCCGTACAAGGATCCTGATTACTTTCTTCAACTGGTCGTCGACGGCAGGATCGTCCGTGCATTTCGTGGGCTGCCGCGCGGCGATCTCGATGAGATCGCTGCACAGATTCGCGACTGGAGGGCCAGCTGCGCCGGCTGACATCGTTGGGCAGCGGAGTTGATCTCACTCTTGCACGCCGACAGACAAGGAGTGACGTGCGATTGATCGGGATCACTTCACTGCTGGCGCTTGCGCTCGGCGCAACCAATCTCGCGGAGGCCGCGGACTTCGAATCGTCGCGTGTCTTCCCCAGATTCACCTTCGTCGAGTTGCAGTACCCACAAGGTGTTGCTGTGTCTGGCGGAATGTGGCTCAGGCTGGCCGAGCCCCCGGGGAAGGTGTTGGGCATGGTTGGTGATCTCGGCGCCGGCCTCAGCGGTGTAACTGTGGCGCTCGGCTTGGGAGCGAGTTCCTCAGATCGGACGAGTTACGAACATATCTGGTCATTTGGGGTTCAAGGGATCGCCCTTCGGACCTGGCCGTGGTGGAGCCCCTGGCTCGCCACATCTTCAACATTCGCTGGTGGTCAGGTATTCGCGGCGTATTTTGCCGTGCGTTGCTCGGCGGGCGCCCTGTGGCCCGCATCAGCGGAGCGCAGTTCTTCGTGGAAGGTCATCGCTGGTTGCGGCGTCGGACTTCCGTGACGGAGGGACTCCGGGTTCCTGTAGATCCGCGTGACCTCCCGGCGGGCCAGCAGATTCGAGCCTCCCAGCACCAGTGCCAGCAGCACGGCGAAGCTGACCGTGAACAGAAGCACCCTTTTCAGTCGGGACAACATCGAACGGGGCTGGCGGTCATCGGCTCTTCACGAACGTGTTGTTGTTCAGCTCGGCAAAAGCCACTTCCAGCTCTTCCTGGGTGTTCATCACGATCGGGCCCTGCCAGGCGATGGGTTCGCGGATGGGCTGTCCGGCGACCAGCAGAAACCGGAACGGCCTGTCAGCCAGGGCCGCGGCGGAGACGAAGTCGCCGTCCTGAAACTCGACCAGGCTGCGATCCCCGATCGGTGACGCGTGGTCTGTGTCCAGGCGGCCCTGGCCCTCGAACACGTAGGCGAACACGGTGTGCCCGCGCGGCGTGGGGTGCACGAACGTCGCCCCCGCCGGCACAGTCACGTCCAGATATTCCGGGCGGCTGGCGACGTCGCGCACGGGCCCGCGCACGTCCCCTACCACGCCGGCGATGACCCTGATGGTGGCGCCGCCGGCGGCGGTGACCACCGGGATCTCGCTGGCGGCGATGCCGCGATAGCGTGGCTCCGACATCTTGCTGGCGGCCGGCAGGTTGGCCCACAGCTGAAAGCCGTACATGGCGCCCGAGGGTTCGCCCTTCGGCATCTCCTGGTGGATGATCCCACTGCCGGCGCTCATCCACTGCACGTCGCCGGGCCCGATGACGCCGCGGTTGCCCAGGCTGTCCTGGTGCTCGACCTGGCCGCGCAGGACATAGGTGATGGTCTCCATCCCGCGATGCGGGTGCCAGGGGAAACCCTGCCGGTAATCGTCGGGACGGTCGGACCGAAAATCGTCGAGCAACAGAAACGGATCAAACCGCTCCGGCGCACCGAATCCGATCGCGCGATGCAGGTGGACTCCGGCGCCCTCAATCACGGCGCGGCTTCGGGTCAACCGCTCGATTCGTCGTTGGGTGGACATGAGGGGATGGTAGCCCATCGAAGCGGCGAGCGCGGCAGGGGGAAGCACGGATCGGCTGGTGGGGCCGACGGGCTGGCGTTCCGTGAGGCCGAGCACGACCCGCCCTGCAGGATAATCTTCTTATCCCTGCGCGGCTGGTCGGACGCAGGCCCGCCGCCGAAAATGAATCAGACAGCTGGCAACCCAGACCGCCCACCAATCCGAGACGCTTCGTAAACTCCCGGACGACCCGCCCTTCCGGCATCGCCGCAGGGATAACGGTTATCTTGGCGAGGCTTCGCTGTAGAATGCTAGTTGGACGGACTGGCGGAGAGGAACCGATGCCCACCCAGCCACAGATTGAGTTGCCGCCCTTCATGAGATCGGTGGAGGATCTTGCGGACGTCGAAAGTGTCAGA
>DATKEU010000388.1:0-10779 GCA_035544495.1 Polyangia bacterium
AGGTGCAGCGACTCCTCGATCCCGTGGGTGACGAAGAGGATGGTCGGTCTGCGCTCAACGAAGATGCGCAGCAGCTCGTCCTGCAGGTTGCGGCGGGTCAGCGCATCCAGCGCGCCGAAGGGCTCGTCCATCAGCAGCACCGGCGCGTCGAGGGCCAGCGCGCGGGCGAGCGCCACGCGCTGTCGCATTCCGCCGGAGAGATCCTTCGGCCAGCTCTTCGCGAAGTCGCGGAGCGACATCGTCTCGAGGAGCGCGGCGACGCGCGCGGCGATGTCCGCCGCCGGCGTCGCGCGCGCGCGTAGCCCGAAGGCGACGTTCTGCTCGACCGTCAGCCAGGGAAACAGCGCGTACTCCTGGAAGACGACGGCGCGCTCCGGCCCCGGCTTGGTCACATTCGCGCCGGCCACGCGCACGCTGCCCTGGCTGGCCGGCACGAAGCCGGCGACGACGTTGAGGAGCGTGGACTTGCCGCAGCCGCTGGGGCCGAGCAGGCAGACGAGCTCGCCTTTTCCTACATCGAGATCGACGGCGTCGAGCGCGCCGAACGCCACGCGGACGCCGCGCAGCTCAATCATGGCGCTGCCACCGGAGCAGGCGCGCGTTCAGCCGGCTCACGCCGGCGTCGATGCAAAGCCCGAGCAGCCCGATGGTGATCATCCCGGCGAGGATCTTGTCCGACCAGAAGAACTCGCGCGCCTCCAGGATGCGATAGCCGAGACCTTCGTTCACCGCGATCATCTCGGCGACGATGACCACGATGAAGGCGACGCCGATGCCGACGCGGATCCCGGCCAGGATCTGCGGCAGCGCGCCCGGCAGCAGGACGCGGCGAAACAGCGCGCCTTCGCTGGCGCCCAGGCTGCGCGCCGCGCGCAGGTAGATCGAATCGACGCCGCGCACGCCCGCGACGGTGTTGAGCAGCACCGGGAAGAAGGCGCCGAGCGAGATCAGGAAGAACGCCGGCGGGTTCCCCAGGCCGAACCAGAGGATGCTGAGCGGGATGAACGCGATCGGCGGGATCGGCCGCAGCAGCTGCACGATCGGGTTCACCGCCTCGTAGACGTGGGGACGCGCGCCCATCCAAAGCCCCAGCGGCAGCGCCAGCCCGCCGCCGATGAGGAACCCGACCGCGATGCGCGACAAGCTGGAGATCGCGTCGCGCGGAAGCTCGCCGGAGACCAGGTACTCGATCCATTTGCGCGCGACCCGGCTGGGCGCGGGCAGCACCGCCGGGGAGACCCTCCCCGTCCGGCAAACGATCTCCCAGACCACCAGACAGACGAGCGGCAACGCGACCGCCCGGGCGAACTTCACCGCTTCGCCTTTGTCACGGGCAGCGCGCTCTTCGCCTTCTCCAGCAGGTCCAGCTTCACGAACTCGCGCGCGTCCGGTGCCTTCGGGAGGCGCCCGACGCCGTACTTCACCATCAGATCGGCCGTGGTCTGGATGTGCGCGACGGTGATGTCGGTCGTGAGCGGCGCGTTCGACATCGCGTCCTTGTAGTCCGTCTCGCTGAGCTGGCCCTTGAACATCTTCTCGCGGACCCAGCGCGAGGCGAGGGCGGGATCGGTCTCGAACCTGCGGGTGGCGTCGACGAAGGCCTCGAGGACGCGCCGGGCGACGTCGGGCTTTCCCTTGTAGAGCTTCTCGGTCATCACCAGCGCGCGAACGGGCTCGCCGAGCGGCGTGTCGTACGGCTTCATCAGCTCCTTGCCGAAGCCGCGCGCGATGGCCTGCGCCGACTGCGGCTCGGACTGGCACATGGCATCGATGTTCCCGCTGGCCAGGGCCTGATTCAGGTCGGCATAGGCGAGGTACAGAATGAGGACGTCTTTCCCGGGCCGATCCGACCAGGAGAGGCCCGCTTTCGCGAGCTCGGCCAGCAGCAGCAGCTCCTGTGCGCCGCCGCGGGCGACGCCGACCTTCTTGCCGCGCAGCTCGGCGAGCGACTTGATCCCATCCTTCACGACGATGCGCGCCCCTCCCTTGGCGAAGCCCGCCACCACGTAGATCGGTGCGCCGGCCACTCTGGCGGCGATGGCCGCGTCCGACGAGCTGGCCGCGATGTCGATCTCCCCCGCGACGAGCGCCGGGATCAGGTCGACGCCCTTCGCGAACACCCGTTCCTGGACGTCGAGGCCGTGCTCCCGCCCGATTTCCTGCATGTACGAGACAGCGCCGTAGTGCGCGAACTTCAGATTTCCGAGCCGCACGGCATCCGCGCCGGCGGCGGCAGCGGAAGCGGAAACTGAAGCGGAAGCTCCGAGCGCGAGGAGCGCGGTGAGGATTCTCATGGCCCGCACGATAGCCGATCTCGCGCTCGCAGTTGCCGGCGTCTCCGGCCCGCGGTCAGCTTCCCGCGCGATCACATCTTGCTGAACGTGAACGTGGCCAGGTTGAGATTCTTGGTCACGATCGTGAACGTCATCAGGTACGTGCCCACTTTGGGGAAAGTGACAGTGGCAAGCTTGGCCGCCGGCTGCCACGAGTGGTAGGTCTCGGTGCACTTGCAGTTCGCGGTCGGGCTGGTGGGGATCGGGAAGGCGCCCGTGCTGATGCCGCCGCCGAAATCGACCGAGACCGTCACGCCGGCCGGCGATCCCACGAAGGCATCGATGGAGTAGGTGCCTGCCTCTTGCACCTCCACGGTGTATTTCAACCACTCGCCGGTCACCGTCCAGCACGGGAACACATCTTGGGGGGTGACCAGCACGCCGGCCGTCGTCTTGTCTCTGTTATCCATGTGACAGATGCCGGCGTTGTCGGCGACGGCGGCGCCGCCCGCCACCTTGTCGCCCGCCGTCGGCGGCGGCCGGTAGGCAGGCGTTCCCGCCGGGCTCCAGTCCGCGGTCATGATATTCGCCGCGCAATTGTTGCCGTTGCCGTGGCACCAGGCGACGCCCGCGCCGCCCAGATCGTAGTCGGCGGTGTGGATGGTCCCGGGAATGGTCAGGACCTTGAACGGCGTGCCCTTGTACCCTGCGGGGAGGAAGCTCTCCGCCGGTCCGTCTGGGCCGGCGACCGGGCCGTCGCCGCCGTCGCTCGCGCTGGCGCCGCCGCCCGTTCCGGTCGCGCCGCCGCTGGAATTGCCCGCGTCGAAGAGGCCCCCCGTACCTGTCGCGCCGCCCGTTCCGGCGCTGCCGCCCCCGGCAGCGCCGCCGCTGGAAGCGCCGCCACCTGACGCATCAGCGGTTCCTCCGGCAGATGGGGACCCACTGCAGGCGAGCGTCAGCAACGGCAGCGCAAGGACGGATCGCGCCAGTTTCTCGAGCATGCGACTTCTCCCTTGGGGACTGGTGGCTGACCATAGCCCAAGATCGCCAGCTGAAAGCATGGTTTCACCGTCGCGTTCAGCGGGCGTCGATGGGCGGCTGCGTGCCGTGGTCGGCCTGGGGTCGCGTCAGCAGCACGGCGGCGACGACGCCACCCGCGACCACCGCCGCGAGGCCGCCCCAGAACCACCAGCGCTTG
Organism: Polyangia bacterium; assembly: GCA_035544495.1. GTDB lineage: Bacteria > Myxococcota_A > Polyangia > Fen-1088 > Fen-1088 > DATKEU01. The sequence continues at coordinate 3,472 of DATKEU010000388.1, forward strand.
TAGACCGGACGCCGTGGTTCGGTTGGCGGCGGCAGCCTTGCCACCAGCTCCGGCTCCCGGGTCCGGGTCGCCGCGGGCGCGGGGGCGTTTAACGCCAGCGCCGCCGCCGGTCGCGGCGCCGGTCGTGGCGGCGCCGCGGGCGGATCGGCGATGGGCACGAAAGAGGACGAGCCCGCGGGCGGCGCGGGTGTCCCCTCCGGTCGTGATTCCGCCGGCACGGGCGCGGCCTTCTGCAACCGCGTCACCTCGGCGATTAGGTCGTTGACCACGCGCCGGTTGGGCGTCCTCGGCTCCAGCGTCAGGTAGCGCTTGTAGAAGAAGCGGGCGCGCTCGTAGTCGCCCAGGTTGCGATAACACTGCGCGATGTTGAACAGGAACGCCGTCAGCGGCTTGGCCTCATACGCCGCCTGATAGCCGTGCAGCGCGTCCTCGAACTTCCCCAGGTTGAAGTCGATCTCCGCCTGCTTGAAGTGGTCGCGCGCCAGCTGTTCGGAGGTGTCGACGGCGACGGCGGCCGGGTCGACGGACTGTGCCCGGCCGACGCGGACGGTCGCCAGGGACAGACCCAGCACACACACGAGAGTGGACGCGCGCATGGACCGCCAACCATCCTAGCACCTTCGACCGCGCGCGAGGCGTCGGTGCTGGCGTGACCAGCGCGACTACTGCTGGAACGGATCGATCGTCGAGTCGCGAGCCACGGCGCGGGAGCGGGCGGCGGACGGGTGCTTGACCAGCGTCGCGCTGGCGTTGCTGCTGACGGCCGTTGAGACGCTGAGGCGACCGACATCATAGCCGCGCGCGCGCAGCTCGATGTCGACCAGCCGATCTTCCTTCGGAAACTGATGAACGAACGGCGTCACGCCCAGGACCGTGTCGCTGCCGGCCAGACGGGCCTGCGCCCCCGGCGGTTCCGACTCGATCGAGATGGTGACCAGCGCCGGCGCCGCCGGCTTGGCGCCGTCGAGCGCGCTCTCGGCGCCGGCCGGCACGGCGGCCACCGCCGGGGCCTCGGCCGGCTCGACGGGCCGGCGCACGTGACCCACCACCGCGGCGCCGATCAGCGCCGCCGACAGCCCGATGCCCAGGCCCCAGGCGATCTGCACGCTGGCGCGTCGGCGCGCCGGTGGACCTGGCGTCGGCGGACGATAGTCCTCGCTGATGCTGAACCGCACGCTGCGCCCCTTCGACAGCGCCCACAGGAGCTCCGCCAGCTGGGAGGCCGTGAACCGATCGTCGGGATTTTTCCCCAGGCACCGGTGCAGCACGGCGTCCAGCGTTCGCCCAAGCGGCGTCGACAAGACGTCCTTCGGCAACGGCGGCGGCAGCGCGCTCAGGTGCTGCAGGATGAAATCGGCGACCGAGCGGCCTTCGAACGGCAGGCGGCCGGTCACCAGCTCGTAAAGAACGACGCCCACCGAATAGACGTCGGTCGCGGTGCCGATCCGTTTGCCCGACGCCTGCTCCGGCGAGGTGTACGCCGGCGTGCCCACGAACGTTCCGTCCAGCGTGCGCAGCGACGGATTGCTCTTGCCGGGTTCGACCTTGGTCGACTTGGCCAGGCCAAAGTCGAGCAGCTTGACGAAATCAGCGTGCCCGTCGCGTTCGATGAGGAAGATGTTGTCGGGCTTGAGATCGCGATGCGCGAACCCGACGGTGTGCGCCGCCGCCAGCGCCTCCGAGACCTGGGCCAGGATGGGCAAGAACCGCTCCGCCGGCAGCGGTCCTTGCGTCGCCATCGCCGTCGCCAGCGACTGGCCCTCCAGGAGCTCCATCACCAGCGCGTTCACCCGCTGGTTGACCATGGACTCGCTGCCGTTCTCGATGATCCGGTGCACGCCACTCTCGACCAGGTCGGTGATCTCGACGATGTGCGGGTGGTTGATGCGGTTGACGGCCATCGCTTCGGCGAACAGGCGCTTGATGGCCTCCGAGCGCGTGGCGTGCTCGGCGGCCAGCGTCTTCATTGCCGCGCGCCGGCCGATGCGTTCGTGCTCGACCTCGAAGACGCGCCCCGTGCTTCCCTGACCGATCAGCCGCAGCAGTCGATAGGCGCCAATCTGGTGTCCGGGCTTGGGCTCGACGGCCAGCCGCTCGCGAGCCATGCGGGCTTGGGAGCTCTCCGGATCCGCCGGCAAGCCTGGAAGCGTACGGCTCATTCAACGAAAAGGATCGATCGTCCCAGCCGGCGAGTCCAGGAGGGAACGCCGCCCCGCCTCCGATCCAGTCTGTCTGCGCCGCGGCAGGGCTCGCTCGGCCGGTGCTCGTCCGGTCGTCGCAACAGGCTCCAGCTGCACGGCGATCCTGGCGTCCGCCTGCGTCATGACCCGCCGCTCGACCGCGCGAAAGCCGCTCTTTTCAAGGCGCAGCGTCTGCTCGTCGCCGGCACGCACGGTCATGCGATAGGGCGTCACGCCCAATCGGCCCTCAGGTCCAATGACGTCGGCGCCGGAGGGTTCAGTTTCCACGACGATGGTGGTCATCGCGGGCGCAACAGGCGCCACAGGCGGGATCGGTGTGGGGGGCATGGGCGGGGAGGGCGGGGCGCTCTCCGGGCGGGTCGGGGCCGGGGCGGAGATGGGCGGCGCTGTTTCGGCCACGGCCGCCGCGCTGCGCGCCGGCCCGCGCTTGCCCAGCACCACCGCTCCGGTCAGCAGCACGACGGCCATCGCCGCCAGCGCCGCCGGCGTCCAGGCGCGCGATCGGTTCTCGCTGGCGCGCAGGAGCAGGCCGGTCCCGTTCGGCGTCGGGCGCAACGGCACCTTGCGGGACCCGGTGAAGGCTCCGGTGTCCGTCAGCCCGCGGCCGATGGCGCGGGTCAAGAGCTCGGCGAAGACCAGCGCGTTCTGCGGTCGGTCGGCCGGCGACTTGGCCAGCGCGCGCAGCACCGCCTCGTCCAGCGCGGGCGGAATGCTGGGCACGATCTGTCGCATCGCCACCGGCTGCCGGTGCACCTGCATCGACAGCACCTCGGACTGCGTGCGCCCGCGGAAGACGTGCTGGCGGGTCAGCATCTCGTACGCCACACAGCCCAGCGAGTAGATGTCCGCGCGCCCGTCGACCGCCTGGCCGCGCGCCTGCTCCGGCGACATGTACTCGGGCGTCCCCAGCACCGCCCCCTCGACGGTCATGCGGCCGTCCGGGCGGTCCAGCTTGGCCACGCCGAAGTCGAAGAGCTTCACGAAGTCGCGCACGCCCGTCTTTTCAGCCAGGAAGATGTTCTCCGGCTTGACGTCGCGGTGGACGATGCTGCGCGCGTGCGTGGCGTAAAGGCCCGACGAGATCTGCTCCAGGATCGACACCGCCCGCTCGACCGTCAGCGGCGCTCCGTCGCGCCGATGGATGACGTCGTGCAGATCCTCGCCGCGCAGGAACTCCATCACGAAGTAGACGTCCCGGCCGTTCTCGACGAAGTCGTAGACCTCGATGACGTGCGGATGGCGGACCGTGTTGGCAGCGCGCGCCTCGTGGAAGAACCGGTTGATGAGGCCCGTCTCGGCGGTGAGATCGCGCTGCAGCACCTTGATGGCGACGATCCGTTCCAGCTTGCGATGGACGGCGCGATAGACCGCGCCCATGCCGCCCTCGCCGATCTTCTGCAGCAGGCGATAGTTCCCCAGTTCGGCGACCGTGGGATCCTCGGGACCAAGCGCCCGCCCGTCGCCCGGGCACCGGGTGGCCGTGCCCTCGAAGAGGGTGCCGCACAAGGGGCAGCGGCGGGTCAGCGTGCTGGTTTCCATTCTATGGACGGCCCTCACCGATGAATCTAAGTTCGAACCTGATGGCTGCATCGAAGGAGACGCCGGTTCCCGGCGGATTCCGTCGCGTGACCCCCTTGCCACCGGCCACCGCGGCCATCCGCCTGCGCGAACAGCTGATCGCGGCGGCCTTCGGCCGACCCGACCACGTCACGCGCGGGCTGGAGGCGCTGAACCGCTGGAGCAGCCTGGTTCCGTTGCTGGCGGGGCGCTGGTTCGGCGACCTCACGACAGCGCCGGCGCGGGGCCGCTGGATCATCGAGAAGCGGCTGTCGATTCTGGGAACACCCGCCTCGCCGGTCGCGCAGGCCTTCGCGGCAGAGCTGGGGACCGCCCTGAAGGTGACCGGGATCGTCCGTCGCATGCCGGCGCGAAATGATCCATCCGGTTCCCACATTGGCGTCGTGTGGAAGAATAGTACGCGCGAAGGGGCGAACGTACGGCAATTCATCGAAGAAGGGCGCGATTTCTTGCTGGTCGATCCGGACGCGGATCCGGACGTCAACCTGCCGGTGATGGCGCGCGGCGGCCAGCTGGTGGGGTCTCCGGGTGGGGCCCGCGTCGTCGACGGCGATGCGGTCACCGTGCTCGGCTTCGTCGATCGAGTCGTCGACGCGGACATCGCCGGGTTCGCGCGCCCGTCGGAGCGCGGGCAGCCGATGCGGGTACCGCCGCTGCGCACCGTCCTGCGCTCGGCGGACGACCTCGGCCTTTTGATCTGGAAGGCTCCTTGATCGCGACGGCGAACGGCGCCGCCTGCCGCGACAAGCGCGCATAACCTTTGGCAACCGACGCGCCCGCACGTTACGCTGTCAGATGATGGCCTTCGAGAGCAAGCTGGCCGTGGCGGCGGCTCCGCCCCCGGCGCTCAAGCCGCCGGTCGACCCGGCGACGCTGCAGCATGCCCAGCTGCTGGAAGGGCCTTTCTGGCGCCGCGTTCCGGCCTACGCCGAGATCACGGAGTCCGAATTTCTGGATCACCGCTGGCAAGCCAAGCATTCCATCACCAACATTCCGAAGCTGCTGGGGGCCATCGCCGGCCTGGTCTCGGACGATTTCATCCGCGACGCCCAGCGCGGGTTCGAACGCGCGCCGATGTCGGTGCGGGTCTCGCCGTATCTGCTGTCGCTGATCGACTGGTCGAATCCGTACGACGACCCGCTGCGCACGCAGTTCATCCCGGTCATCTCGCGCCACCTGCCCGATCACCCCAAGCTGGATCTGGACTCGCTGCACGAACGGGCCAACATGCCGGTGCCGGGGCTGACCCACCGCTACGTCGACAAGGCGCTGTTCCTGCCGCTCGACACCTGCCCGGTCTACTGCCGCTTCTGCACGCGCAGCTACGCCGTCGGCATCGACACCGAGGAGGTGTCGAAGTTCCAGCTCAAGGTCAACGCCGAGCGCTGGCAGCGCGCCTTCGACTACATCGCCTCGCGCCCCGAGCTGGAAGACATCGTCATCTCGGGCGGCGACGTCTACCAGCTGCGCCCCGAGCAGATCACGCAGATCGGCGAGGCGCTGCTGTCGATCGAGCACGTGCGGCGCATGCGTTACGCCACCAAGGGCCCGGCGGTGATGCCGCAGAAGATCCTCACCGACGACGCCTGGACCGACGCCCTCACCCGCATCGTGGAGCTCGGGCGCAAGCAGCACAAGGAAGTCGTCATCCACCCCCACTTCAACCACCCGAACGAGATCACCGCCATCACCAAGGCGGCCATGGACAAGCTGTTCGAGCGCGGCATCACCGTGCGCAACCAGACCGTGTTGCAGCGCCGGGTGAACGACGAGATCCCGACGATGAAGCTGCTGGTCAAGCGCCTCGGGCACATCAACGTCCACCCGTATTACATCTACATGCATGACCTGGTGAAGGGCGTGGAGGACCTGCGCACGACGCTGCAGACCGGGCTCGACATCGAGAAGGCGCTGCGCGGGAACACGGCTGGGTTCAACACCCCGACGGTGGTGGTCGACGCCCCGGGGGGCGGGGGCAAGCGCGACGCCCACTCGTACGAGCACTATGACCGCACGACCGGCATCTCCGTCTTCACCAGCCCCAGCGTCGAGAAGGGACGCTACTACTATTACTTCGATCCCATCACCGCGCTGCCGCCCGAGGGGCAGGCGCGATGGGCCGATCCGGCGCAGCACCAAACGATGATGGACGAGGCGCTGGCAGTGGCGAAGCGTGGGCCCCATTAGCGGCTCTTGCACAGATTGCGGCCGCAAGGGCGGCTGCGAGGCGCGCAAGGGGCCGATGTTCGCCGCCATCGATCAGATGATGGCGCGCCTGTACCCGACGCGGCGCTGGGACGAGCGCGACGACGAGGCGGCCTTCCGCGCTGGCGTCGCGCCGGCCGAGGGGGAGGCGCTGGCCGGCGCGCTGGCGGCGCGCCTGAAGGCGCAAGCGATCTTCCGGCCCGGCGCGACCGAGGAGTACTGCGACTACGTCTACGTCCTGTGCCTGGGGCGACCCCCGTCGCTGCTGGAGCTGCGCGAGGGGCTTGTCCCCGCGGGCGCGTCTGAAGCCGCCGAGGCCGACGGCCCCGCATTGAACGAGCTGTACCTGCGCGTCGCGCTTTCCAGCGTCGCCCGGTGCGCCGGCGTCCAGGAGGTGGCGATGCGCCTGGAACGCGCCCCCGGCGGCGCGCTGGTGGTCACCGAGGCGCCACGGACCGGCGTCTTCGATCCCGTGTTGCTCAAGCGCTTCCGGACGCTGGTGGCGGTGCTGGCGGAGATGGAGATCCGCCACCTCGACTTCGGGGAGATCGTCGAGCCGCCGGCTGACTTCGACCCCGGCGACTATGCCGCGCGCTATGGCGGCGCGCCCGCGCTGGCGAACTATCTCTTCTATCCGCAGCCCTGCAGCGCCGTCACGACCACCGTTCTCGACGACGCCGTTCCCCGGTCGTTCGAGAAGCGCGCTATTTGAGCGCGGCCTTCACCGCGCTCATCAGCGGCGTGGCCATCGCCTTGGCCCGCTGCTCCTCGGGCGCGTCGTACCGGCCGACCGGCGCGGCCACCACCTCGTCGAGGAGCGGCTTTGCTTCCTCTGGCTTGCCGTCGTCCAGCAGCGACGAGGCGAGATAGACCCGGGCCCGCAGGCTGGCCGGGTTGATCTGCATCGCCTCGCGCTCGTACTGCTGGGCCTTCTTCCGATCCCGCTTCGGCCACGGCAGCTTGTCATAGAAGCGCCCCCAGGCGGTGGGGATGCTGCCGTGCTGAAAGCGCGCGTCCAGCTCGCCGGCGCGCTTCAACCTTTCCTTGAACTTTCCCTCGAGACCCTGCGACAGCGCGCGCATGATGCCGAGGCCGAGGGCGTAGTTGCCCATGCAGACGGCGGCGAAGTAGTGCCCGGCGGCGTCGCTCGGGTTGGCGGCGACGGCCTGCTCCGCCAGATCCCAGCCCTGCTTGCCCCACTTCGATCGCTGGTCGTTCGCCACCGCTGGATCGTCGCTGAGCCAGAAGTAGACGCGCGCCGCGCGCCACAGGATGCCGTAATCGTGGGGCGCCCGCGCCAGCGCCGCCGCCGCGAGTTGCTGCT
>DATKEU010000389.1:0-4055 GCA_035544495.1 Polyangia bacterium
CTACCTATCGATTCGCGTTTCCTTTTCTGCTTGCCGGGGCGTTTGCGTCCGGGTGCAGCCAGGGATCGGGTTCTGCTGTCGGGTCCGGGTCCCAAGATTCCGGCGCTTCGGGCGGGACCTCCGGAAACGGTTCGGGCGGGACCTCCGCGAGCGGTTCGGGCGGGACCGGCGGAAGCAGCTCGGGCAACGGTGGTTCGGACAGCGGCGTTTCGGACAGCAGCGTTTCGGGCAGCGGCGGCGCGGGCGTCGGCGATTCGGGCGCCGGCGGTGCGGGGAGCGGCGGTTCGGGCAGCGGCGGTGCGGGCAGCGTTTCGACCATGCCCGGCATCAACGGGGGCGCGGGCCCGTGGGGCACGCCGGTGGCCGGTGGTCCGGCGGCGGGAGGAATGATGGTGACCGGCACCGTCACCGTCGGAGCGGCCACCAACGGGGCGGTCGGCGCTGGCTTTGTCGGCTTCAGCCTCGAGAAGACGCACCTCACGAACAATTCGCTGACCGGGGCGAACGCGCCGTTGATTGCGCTCTACAAGCTCATCGCTCCAGCGGTGATTCGAATCGGAGCCAACGACGTCGAGCGCTGCACGTGGGTTCCGGGGCAGCCGTTCGGAGCCGGCGGCCCACCATTTGGATTCAAGATCGGGACCGTCATGGTCGACGGGCTGGCCGACTTTCTGAACGCGAGCGGAGCGAAGGTCATTTACGGGCTCAACTTCTCCCTGGACAACGTGGCCAACGACGTGGCCGAGGCGACCTACGCCTCGATGAAGTTGGGGGCGAATCTCCTTGGTTTCGAGATCGGCAACGAGCTCGACAAATACGGAACCTGGGCCGCCCAGCGGGCGAAGTATGAGGGGCTGGCGGGCGGCGTTCTCGGCGCCCTGCCGACCGCCAAATTGATTGGCCCGGCTTCCACCGGGGGAGGGGCGAATTCGCTCAGCACGCCGTTTGCCGCGGACGAATCCGTGAAGTTTCCCGAGAAGCTCGTCCTTCTGACGCAGCACTATTACCTGGGTGCATCCGGCGGTGGGGCGAGCGTGGGCGCGATGCAGACGGTCAAGGGCGACATCCCCGGCATCGCTGCCACGATGGAGACCGCCGCCACCAAGAACAGAATCGCGGACGGCTACCGCTTTGGCGAGGCGAACAGCTTCTTCGGCCACGGCCAGCCGGGAGTCAGCGACACGCTGCTCGAGGGCCTGTGGGCGATCGACTTGATGTTCGTCATCGCGGAGCACGGCGCGAGCGGTATCAATTTCCACGGCGGCGAGACCGGAATGGACGGCACCAAGCCGTTCTCGTACACGCCCATCACGGAGAGTAACGGCGTCGTGCAGGCAGCGATGCCGGAATATCACGGCCTGCTCGCCTTCTACCTCGCCGGACAGGGCCCCTTGCTCGGCACGACCGTCACGACCGCCAATCCGAACTTCACCGCCTACACGGTCGATTACAAGGCGGATGGATCGACCATGGTGGTGTTGAACAACAAGAACGCAACGATGGGCGTTCAGGCCACAGTGAATCTCCCGGCCACGACGAAGGTGACCAGCGCGAGCGCGATCTACCTGCAGGGGACGCCCGCCGGTTCGCTGACCGCGGCGGCACCGACCGTCACCCTTGCTGGCGCTCAGGTCACGTCGAAGGGCGAATGGGCTCGCAATCCGCCTTTCACTCAGACAGTGGCGGGCAATGCCGTCTCTGTATTCGTCCCTCCTGCCAGCGCCGCGATTGTCCGCATCCAGTAGGGCTCGAATCGATGAAGATGCCTGAACCGCGTCGCGCCGGGACGCGGCTCAGCGGCTGACCACGCGCAACAACCCGAGGGCCCGCTGCAGCGCGCGTGGTCGACTGGAGGAGGCGAAGCGCCACAGCGCGAGCTGCTTGCTGGCCTGGTCGGGGAGGAGCGCGACCAGGATCGTCCACGCGACCAGCGTCGCGACGCCCGACGGCGACCGGCCTTGCGGCACGAACGCCGCCCTCACGGTGTCGAGAACGATCGCCGCCAGCGTATCGTCGGCGATGGGATGATGGCCGGACGCCAGGCGCAGTGACGCCAGCCGATATGGCAGCGCCGCCAAGCTCCTGCGAAGCGTGCGGTCCGGGATGTTCACGCCCACGCTGCTGGCCATGCGCTGCGCGTAGGCAAAGCGCACCTGGGCGCGCCTGACCTCGCGGGCCAGCCGATCGCCATCCCACGTCAGCATGGCGCCGTCGTTGTGGCCGTGGACGCGGTAGCTGACCAGCGCCTTTGGCACGGTGACGACGTCGCCCAGGTGGGGCGCTGCCGCCAGGCAGAAGCTGTCGGGCGGGATGGTCGGATCGGCCAGCGGAAACAGGCGGTGCAGGAACCAGCGCGCGTACGCGTTCCCCGAACCGGGCGGCGTCGGGTAGGCGGCGGCGCGCGAGGCCCAGCGCCGGATCTGCTCCGGCGAGGGGACGGTGGCGAACTGGGGGAGCTTTGCCCCAGTCGGCTTGCCTTCGATGTCGACGATCTTCATCTGAAACTGCACCTTGCTGACGCCGGCGCGCCAGACGGCGGCGAGCTCCTTGCCGATGGAGGGATCCAGCAGATCGTCGGCGTCCAGAAAGATGACGGCGTCGCCCGTGGCGCGCGCGAAGCCGACGTTGGAAGCCACGGTCTGACCGGCGTTGGCCTGGAAGACTGCGTCGATTCGCCCGCCATAGCGGCCGATGACGGCCCGCGAATCATCGGTCGAGCCGTCGTCGACGACGATGACCTGCACGGCGGGCCAGTCCACGCCGAGGGCGCTTTCGATGGCCTGCCCCACGAAGCGGCCGTAGTTCCAGTTGGTGATGACGACGGACAGCGAGGGAGACACGGTCGTGATCATTTCGACTCCATGGCGGCGCGCGGTTCGGCGAGCGGCAGCACCGGCGGCCGGTGCGCCACCGAGGCCACGAAGCCGAGCAACCTCCTCGTCGCCTGTCTGTCGAAGGTCCAGGCGGCGCCCAGAAAGATCACCGCCCCCAGGGGCGCCATGATGGCCAGCCGCGCCGAGGCGGACATGCCGGCGGGCAGCGCCGGGCGAATGGCCAGCAGGGCGGCGGTCATGCACGCCGACGCCAGCAGTGGTCCGGCGACCGCGCGCAGATGAGCGACCGCGCCCAGGCCGGTGGCCCGCCTCACGAGGATGGTCATCACCGGGGCCGAGGCCAGCTCGCGCAGCACCCAGATCGCGACGGCCCAGGGCAGCGTGTGGGCGCCGACAGTGGCGAGCAGTCCGGCGACGACGGCCAGCTCGACGGCCATGCCCGCCAGCGGCTCGCGCGGGCGTCCCAGCGCCGTCAGCGCCGGCGTCATCAGAAGGCGCGGCGCCTGCACCAGCGCCAGCAGCGCCAGCACGGTGACGTAGGGTGCGCTGGCCAGCCAGCGCGCGCCGAACAGCAACTCGACCACCGCCGGCGCAACCAGGGCGATGCCGCAGAAGCACGGGTACAGCAGCAGGCAGGTGAACTCCAGCGCCGAACGATAGGCGGCGCGAAAACGCGGCGGGTCCGACTGCAGGCGCGCCAGCACGGGCAGGCCCACCTGGCCGACGGCGGTGGCGGCGATGGCCCACAGGACGTCGACGGCGCGGAACCCGATGTTGAGAAATCCCGCCAGCTCGTTGCCCAGCATCACGCCGGCCACGATGGTGAACACGCGCTTGACGGCGAAGTTCAGGAACAGCGCGCCCACGGCGTAGATGCCGAAGCCGATCAGCTCGCGCAGCTGGCGACGTCCGAAGCGCAGGCGCGGTCGCCTGTCGGCCCCCATCCACAGGATCAGCGACGCGGCACCGGCGATGGTCACCTGCTGCGCCACCAGCCCCCAGACGCCGGCGCCCAGCGCGACGAGCCCGATCCCCAGGACGGCGCCGCTGATGCGGCCCACCAGCGAACGGATGGCCAGCACCTTGAACGCCAGCTCGCGACGCTGGCGGGCCACGATGATGGCGCCCAGGGCGGTGAAGGGAAAACGCAACGCCGTCCAGGACAGCACGCGCGCCGCCTGGTCGTTGTGGACCAGACCGGCGAAGGCCGGCGCCACGCAC
>DATKEU010000390.1:0-6158 GCA_035544495.1 Polyangia bacterium
TAGGGATTCGACGGCGCCGTCGGAGACCAGGTGCCAGATGTGGCGAAGCTGGGCCTCGATGACCGTGCCCTCGTCGTCCTCCTCCTCGTCATCCTCTTCCTCGTCCTCGTCTCCCTCCTCGGAGTCGACGTCCAGCTCTTCCTTCATCTCCTCCAGGACCTCGAGCAGCGCCTGCGACGAGGCGACCCGATAGTCGCCGACCACGACGCGCCCATCGAACTCGATCGGCAAGTAGATCTCGGCGCCGATGTCGTGGGCGTCCAGGCGATCCAGAAACTCGGTCAGCGCCTCCTCGGACAGGCGGGCGGCGATGGTGTGGGCCGAGTGTTCGTCTGACTTGGGCTGGCCGCTCACGCCCAGCTCTTCCAGCGACCGCGCCAGGGTCTTCATCTCGTCGTCGTCCAGACGGTGGGACAGCGGCGCCAGCTCGATCTCGGCCATGGAGGTACCGTGCCGCACGGGGCGACCGTCGTCAATGCAATGCCGGCCTCGACGTCTGATACATTTGCGCGTCGATGAGCCTGACGATCGCGCAGCAATTCGCCGAGGCGCGCGCCCGCGCCGGCCAGGCCGTTCGCACCGACAGCGACGGCATCCGGGTTGCCCGCGATCTGGCCGACGACGTCGATCGCATTCTGATCACCGTGGCCGGCCCCGAGGTCGCCAAGTGCGACACCGCCGTGGCGATCCTGGCCACGGGTGGCTTCGGGCGCTGCGAGCTGGCGCCGTTCTCCGATCTCGATCTGCTGGTCCTGTGCGCCGAACGCCCGGGCCGCGCGGCGCAGGCTCTGGCCGAGGCGATCCTCTATCCGCTCTGGGACGCCAAAGTCGACGCCGGCCACGCCGTCCGTCCCTTCGATCAGGCGCTGGCGCTGCCGGCGACGGATCTGGCGGCGGCGACGGCGCTGCTGGACGCGCGCTTCCTCATCGGCGATCGCGCGCTGGCGGAGAGGTTCCTGGGTGAGTTCCACAAGCGCGTCGCTGTCACCGCGGCCGAGGACTTCGTGGCCCGCCTGCGCGCCGAGCAGAAGGCGCGCCACAGCCGCTTCGGCGACACGATCTTTCTCCTCGAGCCCGACCTCAAGAACGGCCCGGGCGGGATGCGCGATCTCTGCGTCGGGCGCTGGGCGGCCATGGCCCGCTTCGGCACCGGCGAGCCGCGCGAGCTGCAGGCCAAGGGCGTGATGACCGAGCGGGTGGCGGCGGCGTTCCAGGCGGCGCGCTCGTGGCTGTTGCGCACGCGCATCGCCATGCACACCGCCGCCGGGCGGCGCCAGGACCAGCTGCGGTTCGCGGTGCAGGAGGCGGTGGCCCCCGTGCTGTGCCCAGACGCGCGCGCCAGCAAGGGCGACATTCGCCCGGCGGTGGCGCCCGCGGTCGAGGCGCTCATGCACCAGTTTCACGCTCATGCGAAGCTGGTGCGGCGCGAGACGGAGCGGTTGCTCCAGCGGGCCACGGCGCGCGAGGGGCAGCGCCGCACCACGGTGCCGGTGGCGCTGGTGGGAAACGTCCCGCGCGATCCCAGCTTCGTCATCCGCGACGGCGCGCTGGAGCCGGCGGACGAGAGCGTGTTCGCGCGCAAGCCGTCGGAGATGATCCGCATCTTCTCGGCGGCGGTCGAGCTGGACCTGCCGCTGGCGCTGCGCACGCGCGAGCTCATCGCCGAGCAGGCGGCGGCGAGCGGTGAGGCCCTGCGCGCCGATCCCGACGCTGGCCCCGTCTTCGTGCAGTTCCTCTGCGACCGGCGCGACCGCGCCAACCCGTCGCGCCTGGAGCAGATGCAGGACCTGGGTCTGCTGGCGGCGCTGATGCCGGAGTGGGAGCCCTCCACCGGCCGCGTCCAGCACGACATCTATCACGTCTACACCGTCGACCAGCACGCGCTTTACGCCGTGGGGCGCCTGCACGCGCTGGCCCGCGGCGATCACGCCGACGAGTACCCGGTGACGACCGAGACGATCCACGAGGTCGAGCGGCCGATCGCGCTGGCGGTCGGCACGCTGCTGCACGACGTGGGCAAGCCGTACGGCAAACCCCACAGCGTCATCGGCGCCGACCTGACCATCAAGGTGGCGGGCCGTCTGGGGCTGGACGTGGAAGACATCAGCCGCGCCGAGTTCCTGGTGCGCCAGCACCTGGTGATGGGCCAGATGTCGCAGCGGCGCGATCTCGAGGACCAGGAGATGATCGCCGACTTCGCCAAGCTGTGCGGCGACGAGGAGAACCTGCGCGAGCTGTACCTGTTGACCTTTTGCGACCTGGCCTCGGTGGCGCCCGACAACCTGACCAGCTGGAAAGAGACGCTGCTGCGCGAGCTCTACCAGCGCACGCTGAACTTCCTGCGCCGCGGCCCCGACTTGCTTGGCGCCGAGCGCGCGGAGATCGTCCAGCGCCGGCAAAAGCGGGCGGCGCGCCTCCTGGGCGAACCAGACGACAACCCGGACCTGCTGGCCATGTTCGCCGGTCTTCCCGATCGCTACTTCGCCGAGAACACCGCCCGCAAGGTCGCCGCCCACATCCGCCTCATGCGGGCCGGGCGCGCCGGCAGCACGCAGTCGGTGATCGACGTGACCCACGACAAGCACCTCGGGATGACGGAGATGGTGCTGGCGGCGCCCGACATGCCGGGGCTTCTGGCCGAGGTGGCGGGCGTCCTGCACGCCAACCGCCTGGAGGTCGTCGACGCCGCCATCTACTCGCGCAAGTCGACCACGCCGGGCGAGACCGCCGAGGCGCTGGACATCTTCCGCGTGCGCGACGGCTTGGGCCAGGCCGTCACCGACGATTCGCGCTGGGCCAAGGTGCGGGCCGACCTGGAGGCGGTGCTGTCGAACAAGATGAAGGTGGAGGCGCTGGTGGCGACGCGCCCGCGCGCCGATTCGATCGCCGCCTGGCGCACGCCCGAGGTGCCGACGGAGCTGAAGATCGACAACGACGTCAGCCGCGGCTTCACCGTCGTCGAGGTGATCTCCGAGGATCGGCCAGGGTTGCTGTACGCCATCACGCGCACCTTGTTCGCCAGCGGCCTCGACATCCACCGCTCGAAGATCGCGACCGAGGCCAACCGCGCCGTCGACGTCTTCTACGTGCGCGACAAGGCGAGCGGCGAGAAGATCACCGACGCCGCGCGCACGACCGCGCTGCGCGAGGCGCTGCTGGCGTCGCTGCCCCACTGAGTGCGACACTGCGGGCGATGCTGATCCTGCTTGTGCTGGCGCTGCTGGAGCCTCCGGGCGGGGAGGGCGGGCGCGCGGTGCCGCTGCTGGAAAAGGGGCAGCTCCTGTTCAAGAAGGGCGACCTCGACGGGGCCCTGGGCGCCTTCGACGCGGCGGCGGCGGCCGATCCGAAGGACGCGCGCGCGCCGTACCTGCGCGGCGTGGTCCTGGAGAAGCGCGGCGACGCCGGCGGCGCCATCGCTGCCTACAAGGCCGCGCTGGCGCGCCAGCCGGCGTTCGCGGAGGCGGGCAATAACCTCGGCGCGCTGCTGCTGGCGAAGGGAGACGCCGCCGGCGCAGCGGCGGCGCTGGAAGCGGCCACCAAGGCCAGCCCCGACTACGCGCAGGCGCATTACAACCTGGGCCTGGCGCGCGACGCCCTCGGCAAGCGCGCCGAGGCGGTCGCCGCCTACCGCGAGGCGGTGCGGCTGCGCCCCGGCGACGGCGCCTATCGCCTGAACCTGGGGGCGGCCTTGCGCCGGGCCGGCGACGTCGACGGCGCCGTCGCGGCGCTGAAGGAGGCGACGCGCCTTCTGCCGGGCGACGCGCTGGCCTTCGCCGATCTCGGGATGGTTCTCTCCGACCAGCGCGCCACCGACGACGCCCAGCGCGCGCTGGAGAAGGCGACGATGCTGGATCCCAAGCTGGCGCTGGCCTGGGATCGCCTGGGCCGCGTGCTGCTCAAGAAAGGCGACGCCGCCGGCGCCGTCGCCGCCGGCGAGAAGGCGCGGCGCCTGGAGCCGGGCAACGCCGTGTTCGCCGCCGACCTCTGCCGGTCGTTGTTCGAGCAGCATGAGGCCGCGCGCGCCGCCGTCGAGTGCCGGGCCGCCGTCGCCCTCGACCCGAAGAATCCGCTCGCTCGCTACGAGCTCGGCAAGGCGCTGGTGGCCAAGGGAGACTGCGCCGCCGCCGCCGCCGAGCTCGCGCGCTTCGCGGCGCTGCCCGGCATCAAGCCAGAGGCGAAGGCGCAGGCCGAGGCCATCGCCCGCTCGTGCGTCGCCGGCGGGGCCGCCGCGGCGAAGGCGAATGCGAAATAGGATTGCGACCCTGAAGACGAGTCGCTAATCTCCCGAGATGCTGCCGGACGGTCATCTTCGAGAGGCCCTGACCTTTGACGACGTCCTGCTGGTGCCGGCCGAGAGCGACGTCCTTCCGAAGGATGTCGACGTCCGCACCGACCTGACGTCGGCGATCCGTCTGGCGAACCCGATCGTCTCGTCGGCGATGGACACGGTGACCGAAGCGGCGACCGCCATCGGCATGGCGCGCGAGGGGGGCCTCGGCATCATCCACAAGAACATGGGCATCCCCGAGCAGGCGCTGGAGGTTTCGAAGGTCAAGAAGGCCGAGACCGGCGTCGTCATCAACCCGGTGACGATAGGCCCGGATCAGAAGGTCGCCGCCGCCGTCGAGCTGATGCGCAAGCACGAGATCTCCGGCCTGCCGGTCGTCGGCCCCGACGGCCGCCCGGTCGGCATCCTCACCAACCGCGACCTGCGCTTCGAACGCAACCTCGACCAGCCGGTCAGCGCCATGATGACCCGCCGCCTGATCACGACGGGGGAGGGCGCCAGCCTCGAGGGCTCGAAGGAGCTCTTGCACAAGAACCGCATCGAGAAGCTGCTGGTCGTCGACGGCAGCGGCGTCTTGAAGGGCCTCATCACCATCAAGGACATCGAGAAGGCCCAGCAGCACCCGGCGGCGGCCAAGGACGATTTCGGGCGGCTTCGCGTCGGCGCCGCCGTCGGCGTCGGCCCGGATCGCGACGAGCGCGTCGACGCCCTGCTGAAGGCCGGCTGCGACGTCATCTGCATCGACACCGCGCACGGGCATTCGAAGGCGGTCGTGCAGGCCGTCGCCGACGTGCGCCGCAATTTTCCCCGGGCGCAGATCATCGCGGGCAACGTCGCCACCGGCGACGGCGCGCTGGCCCTGGCCAGGGCGGGCGCCGACGCGGTCAAGGTGGGCATCGGTCCCGGCTCGATCTGCACCACGCGCGTCGTGGCCGGCGTGGGCGTCCCGCAGATCACGGCCATCAACGACGTGGCGCGCGCGCTGGAGAAGATGAACGTCACGGTCGTCGCCGACGGCGGCATCAAGTACTCGGGCGACGTGGCCAAGGCCATCGCCGCCGGCGCCCACGTGGTGATGATCGGCAGCCTGTTCGCCGGCACCGACGAGGCGCCGGGCGAGATCATCCTCTACCAGGGCCGCAGCTATAAGGTCTATCGCGGCATGGGCTCGATCGGCGCCATGCGCGCCGGCAGCCGCGACCGCTATTTCCAGACCGAAGTGTCCAGCGAGGCGAAGCTTGTCCCCGAAGGGATCGAGGGACGCGTCCCGTACCGCGGATCGCTGTCGCAGTCGGTCTTCCAGCTGATCGGCGGCCTGAAAGCCGGGATGGGTTATTGCGGCTGCCGCACCATCGGCGACCTGCGCATCAAGGCGCGCTTCGTGCGCGCGACGGCGATGGGCCTGCGCGAATCGCACGTCCACGACGTCATCATCACCAAGGAGGCCCCGAATTACCGTGTGGAGCAGTAACCGCTCGTCGCCTCGGGATCGATGACGATGCGACGCGATCTGATCCTGATCCTCGACTTCGGCTCCCAGTACACGCAGCTCATCGCGCGCCGGGTGCGCGAGCAGAAGGTCTACTCGGAGATCCACCCCTTCAACATCCCGCTCTCCAAGATCCGCCAGCTCGCGCCGCGCGGGATCATCCTCTCGGGCGGGCCGTCCTCGTCCTACGATGTCGGGGCGCCGCGCGTGAGCGCCGAGCTCTACGACCTCGAGGTCCCGATCCTCGGCATCTGCTACGGGGTCCAGCTGACGGCCTTGCTGCTCGGGGGCCAGGTGGTGCCCGCCGATCGCCGCGAATACGGGCGCGCCGTCGTGCGCGTCACCGGCGCCGACGATCTGTTCCACGGCTTCGTCGCCGGC
>DATKEU010000391.1:0-31265 GCA_035544495.1 Polyangia bacterium
CCGCCCAGCGCCGGCGACGGCAACAGCGCCAGCGTCGCGCTCCCGAACGCGCGCGCGAATGGACGCAGGCGCCAGCGCGGCGCCGGCTCGGGTGGCGGCGGCGGCGCGATCGCCACCATCGGCGCGGCGCGCGCGCCCGGCTCTTCCCGCGCCGGTTCCGGCGCTGCCGTCGCGTTCGGATCGATGGTCAGCGCCAGGATCAGCGCCGCCGCGGACGCCACCGTCCAGCACGAATCGCCCTCCAGCGCGCGCTGTCCCGGCACGCCATCCAGCGCCGTCTCCAGCCGCAGCGTCCAGCGGCCGGCCGCCGCCGGCTGCACCGTCGCTGTCGCCGTCAGGTGCTTGGCCGCGGGCGCGCGGCCAGCGCCGCCCAGAAGCCGGGCGAACTGCGCCTCGACGTCGCCACCGTCTGGACAGCCGGCGGGCGCCTGCCAGGTCAGCGACAGCTCGGGCGCCACGTCTCGATCGGGATCCGCGCCCGCCGCCGCGCCCCCGGCGGCCATCACTGCCGCCACGGCGCCGAGCAGGCCCGCCGGCGCGCGGATCAGCCGCCACCGCCGACGACGAATGCGCACCACGCGCCGATGATAATCGGACGCGGCGGTCGTGTCGCGGCGCCGCCGCGCCGCCGTTGGTGTCGATACCCTCATACGCTAGAGTGCCCGCCGATGTCGCGAACGATGGCGCGCCGCCCGGCCGTCCTGCCCGCGCTGGCGCTTGCCGTCGCCGTCGCCGGCTGCCGCTTCGAAGCGCCCGGCCTGAGGTGGATGGAGACGCACGGTCGCTGGAATTTCAAAGACCTCGCCGCCTGGCCGGGCGGGGCGCTGGGCATCGGCATGGACGATCGCGTCTTTCACTACCCGGGCTCGTGGGGTGCGCCCTGGAACCCGCCGCTGCCGATGCCAGCACGAGCCGTCGCCGCCTCCCCGCGCGCCATCTGGGTGGTGGGCACCGACGGGGTGCTGAAGCGCCTCGACGGCGGGCGCAACGACGCCGTTCGCCCGTACCCGCAATCGGCGGCCTGGTCGATCCAGGCGCTGACCGTCAGCGAGGACGATCGCCCGTACGTGCTGGTGGCGGGGCGCTGGAAGGAGCTGCGCGAAAACGGCGAGCTGGACGATACCGCCTGCGCCGACGCGACCGCCGGCGCCGCCACCACCGGCCGTCTCTACGTCGTCGGCACCGACGGCCACCTGCGCGCCGCCCTGCCCGACGGGCGCTGCGAGGCGGTCGACACCGGCGGGCGCGCCGTCACCGCCGTGACCGCCTATCGCGCGGAGCTGGCCTTCGTCGACGACGGCGGACACGGGTTCTGGCGCCGTGATGAAACCTGGCGCGCGCTGCCGGTGCCGGTGGTCTACCGCGAGGATCGTTTCCCGCGCCGGACCACCATCCGCAAGCTGGCCACCAGCCAGCTGGCGCTGTGGGCGATCGACAACGAAGGCCAGGTCTTCGTGCTGTGGGAGGACCCATGAGTCCCGCCACGGCGGCGCCCGAGGCGCCGGCCGCCGCCAGTTCGCAGGCACCGGCGGCTGACCCGGCGCCGCGCCGGTGGGACGATCTTTTCGCCGTGGCCTGGCGCCCGCTGGCGATCATCAACGCCGCCGGCCTGGCGCTGGGCCTGTTCGCCTGGAGCCTGGTGCACGCTGACCTTCTCCCCGATCTCTTCGCGCGCGCCGCCGACGCCGGCGTGCGCGATGCCCAGCGCCAGGCGCGCTTCTGGCTGCAGGTGGTCGTCGCCGTCGCGATGGTGCCGGCGCTGGCGGCGTCGCTGGTCGTCCTGCGCCGCCTGCGCGCCCGCCGCCCGTTGCCGTCGCTGTCGGTCCTGGGCGTCGTCATCGCCGCCATCCCGCTGCCCGCCTTCGGCGTCCCCGGCTTCGAGTTCGCGCACCCGTTTCTGGCGGGCATGGCGGTGCTGCTGTTCGCGCTGGCGCTGGCGCGCGCCCTGCGCGACCACTGGCCGGCGCGCTGGCTGCCGTCCGGCGATCTGTCGGCGCGCGCGGCCTGGCTGGCCGTGCTGGGCGGGTGGCTGTTCTTCGTGGGCTGGATGGGTTTCCTCGCCCACTGGCGCTTCATCACTTTCCACGCCGAGCTTTACGACACTGCGTGGGAGACCAACGCGGTCCACGGCATCGTCACCCACGGCCTGCCGTCGATCTCATCCGGCTCGGGCGACTTTTACTTCAACGGGCAGCGGCTGCCCGTCACCTATTTCGACACGCACACGCCGTTCTTTTACTACCTCTACGCGCCGTTCTACGCCCTGTACAAGGACACGCGCACGTTGCTGTGGCTGCAGGCGATGGTGATGGGCGCCGGCGCCTTCGGCATCTATCTGTTCGCGCGCCGCTGGCTGCGCAGCCGCGGTCTGGCGGTGGTGGCGGCCCTGGCGTATCTGCTGCACCCGGCGGTGCAGGGACATTGCCTGCACGACATCCACGCCAACCCGCTGGCCATCCCGACGACGCTGCTGGCGCTGGGACTGATGGAGGCGGGGCGCCCGCGCTGGGCGCTGGCGCTCGCTTTCCTGACCGCCGTCACGCGCGAGGAGACCGCGATCTACGCCGCGTGCATCGGCGTCTTCTGGCTCTTCACCGCCCGGACGCGCCCGCGCGCCGTCGCCGGATTGGCCGTCATCGTCGGCTCGGGCGTGATCCTGGTGCTGGTGACGCAGGTGCTGATGCCGGCCTTCGGCGGCAAGCCACGCTGGAGCCACTTCACGATGTTCTTCGACAACGGCGCGCCCATCGGCGCCGCCTTGCGCGCGATCTTCCTCAACCCCGTGGGCGCGTTCGTCCAGGCCGTCCAGCCCTACAAGGTGGAGTTCGCCTGGCTGGCCCTGGTGCCCTGGGGGCTGTGCGCCGTGCGTGGCTGGAAAGGGGGATGGTTTCTCCTGACGCCGCTGGCGCTGCAGGTGCCGACCGATCACCGGGACTTCTTCGCCGCCGGCATCAACTACAGCGCGCCGTTCATCCCGGCCGCCATCATCATGAGCGTATTCGGCATGCGCGGTCTCATCCTGCGCCGGCCCGTGCACGTCGCCTCGCTGCCGCGCCGCCGGCTGACGGTCGCCGCCTTCGTGATCGTCTGCGCGCTGTTCAGCGATTTCCTCTGGGGGAACATCGCCGCCAAGTCGTACAAGCTGGAGTACGGGATGTGGCCGTATCGCCGCACCGTGCGCTACCACTATGAAAACCAGATCGCCTATACCGCGCGGCTGCCCCGCTTTGGCGAGCGCGAGCGCGGCCTGTGGGACGTCATTCACCACGTGCCGCCCAAGGTCCCCATCTCGACCAGCTGGTCAATCAACCCGCAGCTCTCGAACCGTGACATCTCGCTGCACTATCCGCACATGGGGGAGGGGCACCAGCCCGAAGCGCGTCCGAACTACATCGTTCTGGACAAGCTGCCACCGGAGATGGACCACGCCACCGAGGCCGAAATCGACGCCTTGCGCGCCGATCCCGCCTGGCGCGTGTACTACGAGAACCGCTGGGGCGTGATCTTCGAGCGCCTCTGATGCCGGGCGCGCGCGGTCAGGGGGCCGCGCTGATGGTGAAGATCTCGTCGCTGTACCCGAGATACGGCCACTGTTGCATGACGGCGCCCGACAGCGTGCTGCCGTTGAAGGTGGCCTTCAGCGACTTGGCGCTGTTGCGGTTGACGATGCTCACGTTGCCGCCGCCCACCGGCGTGACGGCCCACATCTGCTGCGGGGCCGTGCGGTAATCGAACTGGCGGATCTGCGCGGCGTCGTCCTTGCGCGCGCTCTCGACCTCCAGGCACTTGCCGGTTGCGGCGGCGCAGACGCTGAAGTACCCGTCGCTGACGGCGGCGATCTTGAACTTCTGGCTGCTGGCGCCGCTGTACGGCCGCTGGCGAAGGTTCGCTCCCTGCAGCGGATACGGGCGCAGGTTCGATGTCGGGATCACCGTCGACGCGAAACGCGCGTTCGACCACTTCAAGATCGCCGTGCCACCGCCGCCGAGCTGCTCGTACTCGAGCTTGACGTCGTACCACTGGCCAGCGATGAGCTGGATCGACCCGCTGTTGTCGGTGGCCGCGTGTGACGTCCAGTTGTTGACCAGCTGCTGCCCGTTCACCCACAAGCGGGCGCCGTCGTCGCTGCGCGCGGTGAAGGTGTACGTGTCCGTGGTGTCGGCCAGGACCTGACCGGTCCAGCGCACAGTGAAGCTGGTCGCCGAGCCCGCCCGCGCCAGCCCGACGCCCGTCGTGTCGGGAAAGTTCACGGTGCTGTCGACGTACGTCCCCATCAGCGTGCCCAGGTTGGTGTCGCCGTACCACTGGCCGCTCAGGCCCGACGAAGCGTAGGGGCGCAGCTTCCACCCGGGGATCTGCTGGCGCGGCAGGCTGGGCGCCGCCCAGGTCAGCTCGGCGACGGCCGGGCCGCTGCCCTGCACGTACTCCATCTTGATGTCGTACCACTGGCCCGCGGCGAGGGCGATCGTGGCGCTGTTTTCCACGAACGTGTGGAACGTCCAGTTGTCGACCAGCAGCTGGCCATTCACCCACAGGCGGATGCCGTCGTCGCTGCCGGTGGTGAAGGTGTACGTCTGCGAATAGTCGGCCTGGATCTGCCCGCTCCAGCGCACCGAGAAGTCCGTCGCCGTGCCGAGACGTCCCTGCGAGAACTGCGTCACGTCCGGCATGTAGATGCTGGAGTCGATGAAGCTGGTCTTGAGCGCGGAGAGGTTGCGGTCGCCGAACCACTCGGTCGTCAACCCAGCCGGAGTCGAGCTGGCCGGGGCCCGCAACTTCTGGTTGGGGACGATCGCCTTGCCCAGGCCGGGCGCCGACCAGGAGAGCTGCGCGGTCGCGCCGCCGGTCACTTGCTTGTACTCCATCTTGACGTCGTACCACTGGCCGGCGACCAGGCTGATCGAGCCGGCGTTCTCGGTCGGTCCGTGCGACGTCCAGTTGTCGACCAGCGGCTGCCCGTTCACCCACAGCCTGACGCCGTCGTCGCTCATCGTATAAAAAGTGTAAGTCTGGGTCAGGTCGGCCTGGACCTGGCCGGTCCAGCGCACGGAGAAGTTGTTGCTGGTGCCGATGCGGGCGACGGCGGTCTGCGTGAAGTCGGCGAAGTTCACGGCGTCGTCCATGAACATGCCGACCTGGTTTGCAAGGTTGACGTCGCCGAACCAGTCGGCGCGCAGGCCGTTCGGAGCGCTGTCCAGGCAGTTGTTGCTGCCGCTAAAGCAGATCTTGTACGACGCGTTCGGATCGAACGTCATCGCCGGCTGCCGCCAGACGGTGACCGGGTTCGAGTATCCCTTGCACGACTGGTATCCGTCCCCGACGTTGCCGGCGCCAGCGTCGACACAGTTGCCGGAGCACTGGGCGTTCTGGCCGAACGGGTTGCGATAGGGCGCGCCCGGCTGATAGACACCCAGTCGACCCGGCACGACCGACGTGGCGAAGCCGGGACCGTTGCAATAGAAGGCGTCGATCATCCCGGTGGCGGGGTTGGGCGTGAAGATGTTGCCGAAGAAGGTGCCTTCCTGGTTCGGATACTGGCTGCTGCGCCCCCAGCCGATGGCGGGCGACGGCGAATCCAGCCAGATTGGGATGTGCATACCAGCCGTGTTCACGTGCGCCAGCACGCACGCCGACACCGCTTCCTGGCAGCTCTGATCGCAAGCGCCAGTCTCCCAGCTGGGGGCCACGCCGATGGAGCCGGCGAACGTGTAGGAATTTCCGTACTGATCCTGGCGCGTGATCTGATGGCCGGCGGGCAGGGCGCACTTGACGACGTATGAGATCGTCATGCGGCCGCCGTCGGAGCCCATCAAGCCAACGTCCCCGCCGGACGAGCTCAGCCCGTTGTACGAGCTCAGCCCATTGTACGAGCTGAGCCCGTTGTAGGAGCTGAGGCCGTTATAGACACTGAGCCCATTGTAGGAGCTGAGCCCGTTGTACGAGCTGAGGCCGTTTATCTGAGGGAGCCCGTTCTGGGCCGAGAGGGCGTCGGATTCGTGGGTTGGCGAGTCGCCGGTCGCATCGTCAGCCGCGATCTGCTGACATGCGGTTCCGAGAGTTCCAACCAACGATAGACGCCACAAGGCAACGCGAACCATGCGAGGGACCATGGCCGAGCTATATGCAGTAAGGAAACCAACATAATATTAGACAATAGATATCTCAAGTGATTGGAAATACACGATCAAATAAAGTCTAGTTCCAGCCCGCCGTTGCCTGGGAGACAACACGTTGTTGCCAGGAAAGGACCCGCATCGCGGCAGCCCAGTTGGTGCCGTCGCAGATCCTGCTCACCCGTCGCGGTTACCTCCGCTCCGTTCGCAATATCAATGTGTTCACGAGCCGGCCGGCGCGAAGGCGTTCTTCCGCCCGGTGATGCCCGCGATCCTGGCGACGGTCGGCTAGCCCGTCACCTCTTTCAGGTCGGCCTCCAGCGCCGCCAGATCAAAACCCGAGGGCGCTTGCTTCGACTTGGGCGCCCAGACGTCGGAGAGGAGGGCGTACGCCTCGTCGCAGTAAGCGTCCCAGAACGACCAGGTCATCTTCTTCTTCTGGCCCCAGGTGATACAGGTGAGCCCGTGCGAATCGTAGGCTTCGATGATGACGGCGTGGCCGCCCCACGATCCCGGCGCGCCCGTGCCCGTGGGGCCGCCCGGCGGCACCGACCATACCTTCTGTTTTTGCGCGGACACCGGCAAGCCAAGGCCGATGTATGAACCGCCGAACAGCTCGACGGCTGCTTGCACGTGATAGTGATTCTTGGGTTCGAGGCCGATGTACGCCCTGATCTTGTGGCCGCCGATGCCGTGCTTGCGCCAATAGCGAAGCACGTCCATCTCGACGGCGCCCTGATCGGTGTTGGGGTGTCCGGGCTTGTAGTGGCCAACCGCCTCGTACGCCTTCAGCACCTCGGCGTCGGGCAGCGTGATCTCCTGCGGGCCGGCGTTGGCGCTCCAGGCCTGGATCAGATGCGCGGCGGCGGCACAGGTGCAGTCGCCCAGCTGATCATTGAGCATCATTCCCCACGAGCTCGCCGCCTTGCCGGTCCAGTCGCAAGCAGGCGGGATCGCCGGCAGCGTGAGGTAGTTGGCCATCTGCAGCGTGCGCGGATCGTGATGGGCCGGTTTTTTCCCGAGCTTGAGACGCGTTTGATCGACGGACATGAATGGCCTCCTGGTGTGGCGTCGGCGCGAGACGTCCCCCATCCCGTCCGCGTTGAGCGCGTTGCTGTACTAGCCAAACGCGTTCGCGCCGTCGATATTCCGGCGCGGCCTGCCTCGCGCACTCTCGCCCTGGCGGCGTGGCGCGAGCCGCGGGCAGCGCGGCGCGACGGCGACTGCTGGCAGCGGCACTACTTCTGGCAGGTGTCCTCGCCCACCAGTTGAAAGCCGGTTCCGGCGTCGACCTCGAACTTGTGGTACAGGCCCTTCTGCCTCTTCTCCATCGTCTCGCGGCTCTTGACCTTCGCTCCGGACATATAGCCGTCCTCGAGGAACGTCACGGAATCGCCGCTGATCGCTCCCGAGCCTGTGGCCAGCCCGCCCATCCCATCAATGGTGGTGATGAGCGCCTGTTTGGCGCCCGGGTCGTAGCCGACGAAGAAGTAACCCTTGATGCCCGGCATCGCCTTCGTCTTCTTCAGCTCGAAGTCTCCGCGGTACCAGAAGCCGTCCAGGTCCTTCTTGATCTTCACCGTCGATTTCACCGTCATCTCCGGCGATCCGGGGCCGAAGGCGTTGGCCGCGAACTTGGTGTCGCACTTCCAGTTGCCCTCGAACCCCTTCATGAACGCCTCGAGATCGGCGGACGGCTTGGGCATCGGCGACGCAGCGGGAGCCGCGGCCGCCGCCGCTGCTGGCTTGGCGGCGGGAGCCTTGTCCTCGGCGCCGGCCACCGCAGGCAGGAGCAGCGTCAACAAACACGCACCACACACGCGGATCATCGGGCTCGCTCTCATGGTCCCTCCTTGGTGGAGGTGCACCTTATCCGATCGTCCTGGCGATGAAAACGGCCCGCGTTCTCGCGTCAGGTCCGCCGCAGGCGCAGGCCATAGACCAGATACGTGCGATTGAACGCGCCGGTCCACAACCAGGGCTCGATCAGCTCCGGCTCGGCGGCGCGTCCGCGCAGCGTCGTCTCGCGGCGCAAGAGCCGCTTGATGAGATTCGGATCGGCCGCCACGTAGAAGGCGTGGCGAGCGACGACGTCGTCCATCACCGGACCCAGCGCGCGCCCCGCGGCCAGTTGATCGAGCGGATATGCGTTCGACGACGTCAGGTCGGTGACCAGCAGCGCTTGCCCGCCGGACGCTGTCAGCTCCAGCAGCGTGCGCAGATGCGTGACCACCAAGGACTGCCGGATCGGTCCCAGCACCAGGTGGCCTTCACCCAGCGCCTCGGTCAGGTGAAACGACATCTGGGTGATGACACACGCCGAGGCCACGACGTCGAATGGACCTGGCAGCCGCGCCGAGATCTCTTTCACCGCTTGACCGGCGGCGTTCTCGATCTCCGTGAATGTCGGCGGTGTCTTTTTCCAGCCGGGCAACCGGGTCCCGAGGCCCGACAGATCGACGGGAGCGTGGCGGTGCACGCGCTCCCGGGCTGCCGGGGGCAATTGAGCATACGCCTGCGCGATCGCCGCCGCGTCTACGTCGACAAGATGGATCTCCGCAAAAGATTCGATCAGCTCATCGAGGGCGACATCGTGGCAGGCGCCGGCGCCCAGCAGACACAGCCGACCACGGGGCCGATCGCGAGACGCTGCCGTCAGCGCCGACGTGAACCGCGCCCGGTGTCCGCTGTACAGCGTCCAGGTGTCCGGTTTGTTCGGCGTCGATGGAATGTCGCGCTCCTGGCGGTGTCGGCCAGAGAGTATACGAGGCCGGATTTTCGCGAGCGGCGTGTTTATAGGAGAGCGAGCGCCGGCGCCGGCACTTTGGCTGCCTGACCGGGCCCGGCGCGGGCGTCTAAACAGTATTGGAATGGCGCTGCCACAATTGCTTCCCGCTTTCCGGCAGCGGGTGTCGCTGTCAGGTGCGGCACCGGCTGGGCCAGGTCGGAAACCTCTGAGCCGTACGGCAATGGCAACACCGGGCAATGGGCCCACCGATGCGGCGCTCGTCATCGAGGCGCAGCGCGGGACCATCGAAGCGCTGGAGACGTTGTTTCGGCGCCATGCACCACGGGTCCGCGCGCTGGCGCTGGCCCTGATGGGGAGGGACTCCGACCTCGACGACCTGGTACAGGACAGCTTCACGCAGGCCCTGCAGTCGCTGGACAAGCTGAAGGTTCCGGCCGCCTTCGCCTCCTGGCTTTCCGCTATCGTCGTCGGTACGGCGCACAAGCTGTTTCGCCGCCGCCATCTGCTCGCGCGCCTGGGCCTTTTGAACCGCGATCCAGCGGATCTGGATGAGCTGGTGGCCCGCACCGCCTCGCCGGAGATAGCCGCCGAGCTGAAGGCCGCCTACGCCGCCGTCCAGAGCCTCCACGACGAATCGCGGACGGCGTTTCTCCTACGCCGGGTCGAGGGCCTGCGGCTCGACGAGATCGCCGCCCAGCTCAACGTCTCGCTCTCGACGGTCAAACGCCGTCTGGGTGCCGCTGAGCAGATCATCGAGAGCGCGAATGCCGTCAGCGAAGGCGAGCGGACCCCGGTCCCCCCTTCGCAGTCGCCAGACGCCGTCGACAAGTAGGTTCGCGGAGAGAAGAGACTCACGCCACCGCCGCGGCGAGAGCCCAAAAGAAAAAGGGCCCGCCCGTCGGCGGACCCTTTCTGCGCTGCCCGACGTTCAGGCAGACGGCGCGTCTACATCTACTCGCCGTGCCGATTGCGGAACGGCTGGCTGAGGACGACTCTCTTCAGCAGATCTTTCATGCTGCCGCCTCCCCAATCGAAGGCGATCCGGTTCACGTAGGGCGTGTCGGAGTCGCCGGGGCTGATGATTCGCGACAGCGAGTAGATCATCAGCTTCTTCGTCGCGCACTGGGTCATCTCGGTCAGGTACTTGTCCTGCGGATTGGAGAGCATGGTGGCGAGCTCTTTCAGGCCCTTGAAGCTCTTCATGTCGAAGACACCCGACGGATCGATCGTCTCGCCGTCGGGGTAGGTGGTCCGGTACTGCCCAATGCCGTCGAAGTTCTCGAGGCCGAGCCCGATGGGATCCAGCAACGCGTGGCAGGCGGCGCAGGTCGCCATCGTACGGTGCATCGCCAAGCGGGCGGCCACGTTCTCCGTCTGCGCCATCATCGCCGCCGCCGGATCGGCGGTGTTGTCGAGCTTTGGCACGTTGGCCGGTGGCATCGGAATATCCACGCACAGCAGGTTCTCCTGCACCCACTTCCCTCGCAGCGTCGGCGCGGTCCGGTATTCGATCGACGACTGCGTGAGGAATCCGGCCAGGCCCAGGAAGCCCTGGCGGTTCGGCGTCATGTTGGTTATCCGCTGCGGCTGATCGCCGGTGACGCCCGTGACACCATAAAGACCCGCCAGCGTGCCGTTGACGAAGTTCACGCTGGCCGTGAAGAAGTCTTTCATCTGGCTGGTGCCGGTCAGGAAGTCCTGAAAGTAGAGCAGGCCTTCCTTGTACATCGCTTGCTGGACGGGAGGAGTGAACATCGGGAAGGCGGTGGCGAACACGTTGTGGGTCAGGATCTTGTCCATGCCCAACCATTGCCCGGCAAAGCGGTTGGTGAACGTCTGACCCTTCGGATCGGCCAGCATGCGTTCAACCTGGGCGGTCAAAGCCTGGTCCGTGTTCAGAGTGCTGCCGGAGGCCGCCTGGTCGAACAACGCCTGATCAGGCATCGACGACCACAGCAGATACGACAGACGGGAAGCAAGCTCATAGCCCGAGATCGGGTGGCTCTTCGTCGAGCTCGGATCCGGATCGTATTCGATCCGGTAGAGGAAGTAGGGCGAAGCCAGCATCGTCTTGACGATCTGCTTGACGCCGCCGGCAGCCGTTTCACCGCCTGCCATCGCATCCGTGCCGAGCTTCGTCAGGTCGGTGATCTCCTGGTCCTTGATGGGACGCCGCCACGCCTTGAGGCCCCACGCCTGGATAATCGTCTTGAAACAGG
The DNA here is from genome assembly GCA_035544495.1 of Polyangia bacterium. Classification (GTDB taxonomy): domain Bacteria; phylum Myxococcota_A; class Polyangia; order Fen-1088; family Fen-1088; genus DATKEU01. The sequence goes on from DATKEU010000391.1 coordinate 11,082, forward strand.
CCGTGTCGGCCGCAGAAGCGGGCGTGCAAGTCATGATCTTGCCGGTCAGCCCCGGGTCCATGAAGACCTGGTCCGAGATGGTCGCCGCCGCGTTGAAGTAGTCGTTGTACTGCTGGTCGGTGACGCCGAACTCGGAGGCGATGTTGTCGAAGCTGTCGCCCTTACCGTCCTGGTCCTGGAAGTTCGAGGTATCGAAGGTGATACCAACCAGATCCTTGACCGTGTTGGCATACTCGAGGTTGTTCAGACGGTGAATGGCAATACGCCCGGGATCGGTTCCGTCCGGTGGCGCGCCGGGCGCGCCAGAGCCGCCGCCGCCAACGACCATGTCGCCGCCGCCGCCGGGCATGTTGCTCGGCTGGCCGGAGATCTGGCCCGTGCAGCCGAATGCGGCCAGCAAGACACCGCAAAGGAGGGAAGTCCGGTCAACCTTCATGAGACGCGTGATGGGACTCTTCATCGGGGCTCCTCGCAACGAAAGGAGACGTCACTTTCGCGGTCTGCGCTCTTGTGAACTTGTACTCGCCGACCGCTGTAATCGATCACGACACAGCTGCACGACGCAGCCGTCACCCGCCCGAATCGATCGCGCCGACACCCAACCCCGCGCACCCTCGGCCGATCGCCCGCCGCCCGTTCCGCCGAACCAGTGTAGTATATCCTTTTACTGCCGCACGGCTTCTTTTATTACCGCACGGTGCCTTTGCATGTCCATGACTCCGTGGCGCCGGGTTCGGTTAATTTCCTCCCGCGTCGCGTCGGTCCAACCAATCCTCAAAAGGGGACGACCAGTCCAGCCGAGCCGTATCCACCCACGGCGGGGACCTGGTAGAAGTTGCCGCTGTCCAGGGTGAACGACGGGCGTTTCAACCCGACGCTGCCGTCGATGCCGGCGAACAGAGCGGCGTGCGAGAAGACTCGCAGCTCGACCCCGAGCCCGACCCACAGCGAGCCCCATGCAACCGTGTGCTGCGCCGGCTCGGTGACGCCGTAGCCCTGCACGTCGGTGACATTCAGGTCGCCGCCCGCGCACAGGCGGGCCGAGATTCGCCGGGCGCCCCCGCCCGCGCGGCACGCCCCCAGCCCGAAGGCCAGCAACCGAAAATCGCCGCCCTGTCGCCCACCGGCGGACCCCGCTTCCGATCGGGACGGCAGGTATGAGACGCGGGCCTGTCCCTTCCAGTGCTCACTGCCCAGGTTGGCTTCGCCGCGGACGCCGAACGCCCACCCCGGCATCATCCCGTGAGCCAGAAGCGCGCTGGCGCGCAAGTCGAAGGCAACGCGGCTTTCGCGCGGAAGCGACGCTTTCAAAAGCGCGGCCGCCCGCTCCGCCTCGAGCGCACGCGCAGCCCGAGACTCCGCGTCGCTGTCGGCCTCCGTCGCCGAGTGCTCCTCGATGGTGACCAGCGCGGCGATCAGCAGACCGAGTGTGGCCCACCGATCGATAGGCGCGTCTCGGGGAAGAAACTCCACGCTTCGCTGAACGGTGCGACGCTCGGGGCGCGCGGGGTCGTGCAGGACCACGGTCGCCGCCAGCGGGGCATCGGTGGGCGCTTGCACGCGGGCTCGCCAGCAACGGGGCGCCGCCGCTTCTTCGTCGCCGGGCGGGCCGTCCACGACCAGATGGCAGCGGCCCTGTCCCAGGACGACGTCGCAGCGATCGACGACGATCGCCGCGCTCGACGCCGCCGACTGTTTCGCGTCGAGCTCGATCGCCACGCAAGGAGGAAGCAGCATCCCGGGCTTCTGCCCTCGGACATTATCGCGATCGGCCCGGCATTGTCAGCGAGAGGCGGCGGCGTTCAGCGATCGCGCGGTATCGCGGCCAGGTTCGCCGCCGCCTGCGGGGCCAGCGGTCCCGTTGGATATCGCCGGAGCAGCTCGCGATAGACCTCGCGCGCCTGGTCGTAAAGTCCGGCCCGCTGGTCGCCCAGCGCGCGCTCGAACAGCTCGTTTTGCGCGCCGAGCTCGCTGGCTTCGGTCGTCACGTGAGCCCGGCGCGAGGCCGGTCGCACGCCGGGAACGGGCAGGGCGGCGCCTGAACGTGAACCCGCATCGGCGCAGCCCCAGGTCTCCCCGGCACTCACCAGCCGGACCGCCGACCCGGCGGTGACCTGAACCAGACCCTCCTGCACGCGCACGCAGGTGTGCGGCCGCGGCTCCATGGTCACGCTGACGTCGAATTCAGTGCCCTTGACCTGCACCTCGACGTCGGGGGTGACGACGTGAAAACGGCGGTCGGCGGCAAGCTTGTTGACCTTCAAATGGACGCTGCCGCGGGCCAGGCGAAAGCGATCCACCTGTCCGGCGCGCGTGCCGATCTCGGCCAGGCGGGTCGCCTCGCGGAGCCGGACGTTGGCGACGCTGGCCAGGCGAACCTGGGCCTCGTTCTGACCCGTTGTCTCCAACGAGTCGCTGGCGCTGACGTTGATGTCCTGTCCTGCTCCGAGCGCCCGCTGGCCCGTCGCCTGGTTGACGATGACGGTGCCACGGGTGACTTCGACGCCGACCTCGCTGCCGACCGGCCCGACGGCGACGGGCGCCGTTGGCTTCACCGACGGGCGGGTCGTGATTGCGATGAGCCCCGCCGCGGCGCCAAGGCCGAGGAACGCGGCCGCCCATCCTCGTCCCACCTGCCAGCGTCGGCGCCGGCGCTGCTCGGCCGCCACGTGCAGGCGCAGCGCGGGCAGCAGCTTCTGCCGCCGCAGCACACGCGCGCTGGGAGCTTCGCTGCGCCGGACCAGCGTCCGCATCTCGTGCAGGTAAGCCTCCAGGTTAAAATCGGCACACTCATCCATATCGGTTCCGCCCCTTTCCTTTCGCTTCCGCAGACCTCATCCGGTTCACAACGTCCTTGCGCCCGCGCACGAGGCGCGACTGGGCGGCGGCGACCGACACGCCCTTCATGCGCGCGATCTCGGTGAGCTCGTGGCCGAGCACATCGTGGAGCAACACAGCCTCGGCCCGGTCACGCTTCGTCGCCGCCAGCGCCGCGCGCAGGCTCTCCATCCGCCGGCGCACGTCGACCGCCAGCTCCGGGGTTTCGTCGCAGGTGGCGATCAGCTCCAGCGCCTCCGGAATCACCGAGCGATCGAGGACGGTGCGCTCGCGCGCGCGCAATCGAAGCGCGTCGAAGGCGACGTGCTGGGTGATGAGCGCCGCCCAGGATTTCAGGCTGCAGCGGCGTGCGAACTGGCCGGAGGCGACGGTGCTGATCACCTTCTCCAGCGCCTGCTGGATCAGATCGTCGCGTTCATGATCCGCCGGACCGACCACCTGGAACAGTACGGTGGCGACGATCTCCTCGACTCGATCGTAGAGGACGTCGGCGGCCCACATTTCGCCCGCGGCGAGCGCGTCGCAGAGGCGGTCGTCGCTCAGAACCTCCTGGCGGGACTCTGCGTCACCCGCAGCACTGTCTCGCTTGAGCAGGATCACCTTGACAGTATTAGACCAAGTCCCCGCTATCGGCAGGCAAGAATACCGTCGTGCAGCCCCGAATAGCGCCGGGCGGTTCCCTCGAGCTTTCAATTTGCCGGCTGATGAGCCATCATGAGCCTTTCGCGGTTCCTAACTGACGTGCGAACACCTGCTGTTTTTCTGGGGTTGTCGGCACTTGCCGTGGCACAGGCGTGCACCGGTCATATCGACGGTCCCGGTCAGGCTCCCAGCAACGTCCAGACCGGTGGTGGTTCTGGCGGGGGAGGTGTGTCGACCCCGGACCCGGTCTGCGCCAATCACGTCGTCGAGCCGGGGGCGTCGCCGATGCGTCTGCTCTCGGCGGCGGAATACCTCAGCACGATGCAGGACCTGGTCGGCGATGTGCCCGGTTTGGCGCCGGCGCTCGACGACGCCAGCACCGCTTCGGCGCTGGGGATCGCGCCCCCGGACCTCGGGTTGCCGGAGCTGCAAACATATCAGGATGCCGCCGCCAAGGTCGCCGCCACCGTCGCCGGCGACGCGACCTTGCTCGGCAAGCTGGCGCCCTGCGACGCCGGCACCGACCAGCGCACGTGCGCGCGGAATTTCGTTCAAACGTTCGGGGCGCGCGCCTACCGGGCGCCGCTGACCGACCCCGCCGACGTCGAACGCCACCTCGTGGTCTTCGACGCTGGCGCCACCACGAGCTATCAGCACGGCATCGAGCTGGTGATGACGGCGATGCTGCAGGCGCCGCGCTTTCTCTACCTGGTCGAGATCGGCACAAGCGACAAGGTCGCCGCCGACGCCATCAAGCTCTCCGGCTATGAGCTGGCGGCGCGCCTGTCGTACAGCGTGTGGGGCACCATGCCCGACGCGCGGCTGACGGCGGCGGCTGCCGCCGGAATGTTGTCGACGAAGGAGGGTGTGGCGTCCCAGCTGGCCTGGATGATGGCGGACCCCCGCGGCCAGACGATGGTGCGCCGGTTCGTCGAAGGCTGGGTGCACCTCGGCGATGTCAACATGCTAGCGAAGGACGCGACTCTGTATCCACAGTGGAGCGCCAGCCCGACGCTGAAGGCGTCGCTGATCGGCCAGGCGCGCGCGTTCTTCGACGACGTTCTGGCGGCCCAGGGTGGCAAGCTGGCCGCGCTGCTGACGTCGACGAAGCTGTTCGCCAATCAGGATCTGGCGTCGATGTATTACGGCGGCACGGCGAGCGGGACGGCCTTTCAACCGGTGGCGAATGCCGCTGCCGGGACCCCGTCCGGCTTGCTGACGCTCCCCGCGCTGCTCTCGATCCTGGCCAAGCCCGACTCCAGCTCGCCCATCTATCGCGGCAAATTCGTGCGGGAGGAGATGCTGTGCCAGCAACTGCCGGCGCCGCCCAACAACGTGCCCAAGCCACCCGACGTTCAGCCGGGCGTCTCCACGCGCGAGCGCTTCCGCCAGCACGAGGTCGACTCTGTTTGCAGCGCTTGCCATCAGATGATCGACCCGATCGGTCTGGGCTTCGAGAACTACGACGGGATCGGTCACTATCGCACGATGGACAACGGACAGCCCGTCGACGCCAGCGGCAACGTCAAAGGCTCCGATGACATCGACGGCATGTTCAACGGCGTGGTCGAGCTGGGGCAAAAGCTGGCCGGCAGCAAGCAGGTCGAAAGCTGCGTCACGCGCCAGTGGTTCCGGTTCATGATGACTCGCTTCGAGGCGAGCGCCGACGCCTGCTCGATGAATGACGTGCTGACAAAGTTCCGCTCCGGCGGCGGCAGCTTGAATGTGCTGCCCGCGGCGATGGCTCAGTCCGACGCGTTCATGTACCGCCGTCCTCTCGATTCGCAGGTGTCGCCATGAGTCTGGATTCGCGCACGAAGTTCAGCCGCCGCCGCTTGCTGCGCGGGATGGGCGCGACCGCGATGGCGCTCACCAGCCCGGTCTGGCGCACGGCCACGGCGTTCGGCCGCGACGCGAACGCGCCGGGGCCGAAGCGTTTCATCGGGCTGTTCTCGGCCAACGGGACGATCCCGGCGGCGTTCTTTCCGCCGGGGACGGCGCCGGACTCACCGCTGACGCTGGGGCGTATCCTGGCGCCGCTGGAGACGTACAAGGACAAGCTCCTGGTGCTCAAGGGCGTGCACATGACGTCCACCATCGGGACGAACAAGCCGGGCGGGCCGCACATGAAGGGTCCGGGCGCCATGCTGACCGGCGGCTCGCTGGGTCCCGGCAGTTTCACGGGCGCGGGCGGGCCGGCGGGGTGGGCCGATCACCGGTCGGTCGATCACGAGATGTCGCTGCGGTTGCCGAAGACGACGAAGTTCCCCTTCCTGCATTTCGGCTCCCGCGTGATAGGGCAGGAGCCGCTGCGGGTGATCTCCTACGCCGACAAGGACATGCCGAACCTGCCCGTGCAGGATCCGGTCAAGGCGTACGCGAACATGTTCGCCGACACGAACCTGTCGTCGCAGCAACTGGCGCAGCTGCTCGTCGAGCGCAAGAGCATCATCGACTTCCTGAAGGACGACATCAACCGGCTGAAGACGCGTATCGCGCCGAGTGACCGCGCGCGGCTGGATTCTCACCTGACGGGAATCGCGGGGCTGGAGCAGCAGCTCACCAACAGCGCCGCTGCCTGCAAGGCGCCAGCGGCGCCGATGGCGCTGGATATTCAAGGCATGGCGAACTACCCGGCGATCGGGAGGACGCTGACCGATCTGATGGCGCTGGCTCACACCTGTGGCATGACGCGCGTCTCGACGTTCATGTGGGCCAACGCGGACAGCTGGCAGCAGTACCCGTTCGCGGGCGTCCCCGACGAGCATCACATGACGTCGCACGCCGGCGACAACGACACGGTCGCGACGGAGAAGCTGATCAAGATCAACATCTGGCACGCGCAGCAGCTGGCCTATCTGTTCGACAAGCTGGCGGCGGTGCCGGATACCGGTGGCGGCACCATCCTGGACAACACGCTCATTCTCTGGGGCAACGAGCTGGGCGTCGGCAACAGCCACACGTACAAAGACATCCCCTGGCTGATCTCGGATGGCAGCGGTTACTTCAAGACCGGCCGCTACCTGATGTTCCAGGACCAGCCCCATAACAATTTGCTGATATCGTTGTTGCACGCGATGGGGTTCGAGGACGTGACGCAGTTCGGTTACCCCGAGCTGTGCACCGGACCCCTGCCTGGGCTGACGGCCTAACGCGCCGCCCGATACCGCCCCTGGTCGAATGCCACCGGTGTGTCCGGGAATCGGGCGCGCCTGGCTGTTTGGTCGGGCCACTCGAAGGCGGCGTGATCGATGTTCAGCGGCCAAGACGACATAGTCTGCGAGGCCCCCGTCAAACCCCTTTTCAGGACGTCATGCGACCTGCAGACCAAATCGATGTGCCCCGAGAGGACCAAGAGGAACTGCGGCGCTGGCTTCGTTCGGGTCTGGCGAGAAAGCGACTGGCTCAACGCGTTCGGATCGTGCTCATGAGCACCAAGCCCATCAGCGCCGCGAAGATCGCCGACCAGCTGGGAATCGTTCGACTGACCGTCTACAAGTGGCGTTCGCGGTATCGAGAGGCTGGCCTCGCGGGGCTGAAAGATCGCGCGCGCCCAGGCCGGCCGCTGAAGAAGCGTCCGCCCACGACCGTCGAGACCAGCCCTGTTCCAGCGTTGGTTCCCGAGCTGCCGCCGCCCGCGCTGGTCGGGGCGGCGCCCGCCGAGATGAAATGAAAGGTCCGCTCGCTCGCGAGCCACGCTCCCGACAGATAGCTTAGACTGGCGCGCGTGGCGCGTGTCTCGTTCACGCAGCACCTGGGGCGTCACGTCGCGTGTCCGGACGACAGCGTGCCGGGTGGCAGCGTGCGCGCCGTGCTGGAGGCGTACTTCGAGCGGCACCCGGGCGTGCGCAGCTATGTGCTGGATGAGCAGGGCGCCTTGCGTCAGCACGTCGTTGTCTTCGTCGGCGGCTCGCAGGCGCGCGATCGCCAGCGGCTCTCCGACCGGGTGAGCGGCGAAACGGAGGTGTACGTCATGCAAGCGCTGTCAGGAGGACGTTGATGAGCAACGACACGAGGGCAGAGACCGGCGATAGGTTCTGGGTGTCGACCCGGAAAGGTTTGTTCTCCTGGGTGCGCCTTGGCGGGACCTGGCGGATCGAACGCGTGTCATTCCTGGGCGATTCGCTGTCGATGGCGTTTCTCGATCGCCGCGACGGGGCGCTGTACGCAGCGCTGTATCTGGGGCATTTCGGCGTGAAGATGCGCCGCTCGCCGGATCTCGGCGCGCGCTGGGACGAGATCGCGGCGCCGGCGTTTCCGCCGCAGCCCGAAGGGCAGTCCGACGTGCTGCCCGACGGGCGTCCCTGGCCCTGGCGCGTGGAGCAGGTCTGGTCGCTGGAGGCGGCGTCGGGCGGCGGTCTGTGGTGCGGCACCATCGGGGGCGGCCTCTTCCGGTCGAACGACGGCGGACAGTCGTGGTCGCTGGCGCGTGGCCTGTGGGATCACCCGGGGCGCAAGCAGTGGTTCGGCGGCGGCGCCGAGTGGCCGGGCATTCACTCGATCTGCGTGGATCCGCGCGATGCGCGCCGCCTGTCGGTGGCGGTGTCGTGCGGCGGCGTCTGGCATTCGACGGACGATGGCCAGAGCTGGGAGCTGGGCGCGAGCGGCATGTTCGCCGAGTTCATGCCGCCCGAGCGGCGCACCGACCCCGGAATCCAGGACGCCCATCGGGTCGTGCGCAGCGCGGGCCAGCCGCAGCGTTTCTGGTGCCAGCACCACAATGGCGTCTTCCGGTCGGACAACGGCGGGCGGCGCTGGCAGGTGATCGACAATGTGCCTCCGGCCGTCTTCGGTTTCGCGGTGGCGGTCGATCCCCACGACGGCGACACTGCGTGGCTGGTGCCGGCGGTCAAGGACCAGACGCGCGTACCCGTCGACGGTCGCGTGGTGGTGTCGCGCACGCGTGATGGCGGCGAGAGCTGGCAGGTGTTGTCGCGAGGGTTGCCGCAGGAGCACGCCTATGACATCACCCTGCGCCACGCCCTGGACGTCGACGGCAGCGGGCGGCGTCTCGTGTTCGGCAGCACGACGGGCTCGCTCTGGATCAGCGAGGACGCCGGCGATCGCTGGACTTGCCTGTCCACGCACCTGCCGCCGATCTACGCCGTGCGATTCAGCTAGCGCGCCGGCAGCGTCCAGTCGTCGATCACCCGATCGTCGGTGGTGACGAAGCGGGCGTGCAGCGTGGCGGCGTCGGCCTCGACCAGCAGGGCGCCGCCCGCGTCGGTGAAGCGAACCTGGCTTTCGGGCAGCGGTGGGCCGAGGGCATAAAATGTGGCCCCGCCCAGTCCGTCGACGACGTAGGGGATGCCGTCCACCGCGAGGCGCTCATAGATGTGATCGTGTCCGGCCAGGACCAGGTCTGCGCCCCATTCCGCGAATGGCCAGCGCATCTGGGGGCTCGGGCCGTGGGGGCCCGACGAATAGGGCGGGTGGTGCATGTAGACGATCTTCCAGCGCGCCGTGGAGGCGGCCAGTCGCTGCCGCAGCCAGGCCGCCTGCAGAGAGCCAGCGTCGGTGCCGTCTGGCTCGCGCTCGTCGCTGTCGACGGCGAAGACGTGAACCGCGCCCCACACCTGGTCGTAGTAGCGTTCGTTGCCCGGCAGGGTGAAATAGGCCAGGTGAGCGGCGGCCTTGTCGGTGTACCAGTCGTGGTTGCCCAGCGCCGGAAAGAATCGGTTGCGGTCGGCGCCGCACCCGAAGCGGCCGAGGTAGGGCCCGATGAACTCGTGATAGAAGGCGCCGATGTTGGCGTCGATGGTCTCGGCCTCGCCGCGCGGGTAGTTGTTGTCGCCGGTGGTGAGGATGAAGTCGGGTCTCCAGCGCTTGACCAGGTCCGCCACCGACTGTTCCGCTGCGCCGCTGGCGCCGAAGTCGCCGATGACGGCGAAGCGCGCGACGGGACCGGGGGCTGCTTCGATGGCCCAGCGGGCGCACGCGGGCGCCGGTGGGCCGAACCTTGGCGCACCTTCGCGCGAGCTTCCGCACTGGAAACCCTGGCAGGCGGCCACGCCGCAACCGAGCGCGAGCAGCACACCCGTCAGCGCCGATCGCCGTCGAGCGGGCAGAAGCATCGAACGGTTCAATTTAGCACCTCGATCGCTGCGCGCGCGCCGCTGGCGGGCTTGCGCTCGGGACGCCGCCGCCACATCCTCATGCGCGAGCATGCCCGACGACAGCGGCGGCATCGACCAGCGTTACCCCTGGCGAGGCGCCGAACCCACGGATCTCGATCTCGCCTGCGCCCAGATCGCGCGCCGCCTGATCGCGGGCGGTCGGCGGACCATCGGGTTTCTGGCGGCGCCGGGCAGCGGCGATCTGCTGCCGTTGCTCGTGCGGGTGGCAGCGGCGCTGTATCCGTTTCAAGAGCGCCAGGCAGCGGTGATCCCGGATTGGCCAGAGTGGGACGACCCGCCGCCCGGGACGCCGCGGCTGGGCGCTGCCGACCACGGTCCTTCGGTGCGCCCGCTGCCGGGCGCGGGCGGCCCGACGCTGCTGGTGCCTCCACCGGTCCCGGACGCGGACACGGCGGTGCTATCGCTGCAGCTGGCTTTACGCCGCATGGAACAGCGGTACGCGCAGGCGCTGATCGACCTGACCGGCCTGGCCGGCGCCGGCGCTGCCGAGCTGGCCCCGGCGGCGCGCCTGGTGGACGTCATCACCGTGGTGGGAACGCGCGGACGCACCAAGGTGGCCGAGCTGCGCCGCATGGCGTACCGGATCCCCGACGGCAAGAGCCTGGGCGTGGTGCTCATCGGCTGACGATCGAGCGGCCATTCGCCGGTCGGCCCGGCGTCGCATCCGCCCATCACCGCTCGACCGTGACGACCTGGCGCTTGCCGCTGGTGGCGATCGGAATCTCGGCGACGCGCACGATGGTGACGGGCACGCCGGGCAGGTAGCGCTCCCAGGTCTGGCGCAGGACGCTCTCGATGCCGGCGTCGAAGGTTTCGGACGGGACGATGCGCAAGGTGATCGATCGATCGCGGTGTTGCACGACCTGGAAGTTGCGGATGGCGTGCGCCAGATGGGCGATGACCACGTTGAAGACCAGCCCGTTGACGCGATTGCCGGCGCCGTCGACCAGCGTCTCCGTCACGCGCCCCTCCACGGTCGCGAGGCGCGGGTGCATGCGTCCGCAGCGACAGACGCCCGCCGGCGCCGGCGCCGCCAGGTCGCCGGTGGCGTAGCGGATGAACGGCATGGCCAGGTTATGGAGGTCGGTCACCACCACCTCGCCCAGCTCGCCCGGTTTCGCCGGGCGCACGACCGGCCCCCGGCCATTGCCCTCTCGCACGACCACCTCGACGATCAGGTTCTCCATCTGGACGTGCAGGCCGTCGTGAGCCGCGCACTCGGTGGCCATCAGCATCACCTCGCGCGAGCCGTAGGTTTCGAACACGTCGGGGCCGAACGCCTCGTTCATCACGGCGCGATCGGCGGGCAAGAGGCGCTCGGCGCCACAGATGACCGGGATGCTGTCCCAGCGCCGCAGGTTTCCGCCCACGACGAAGCGGGCCAGGTCGGCGCCCGCCTGGCTGTAGCAGATGATGATATCGGGCTTGTCGGCGGCGATGAGCTCGACGACCCGCTGGAGCTCCTCCGGCCCGCGCCTTCCGCAGTCGACGTAACGATCGCGCCGAAGCGCGTGGTCGGCGCTGACCTTGGCGCGTTTCCACCGCGTGCTGTTGGGCGGTCCAGCGCCCCAGTAGTGCAGCGCCCGCAATCCCGGCCGATAGCCCGCCCAGCCATACCCGCGCAGCCGGATCGCCTGGCGCCAGTACTCGGATGGCGCGTCGTAACCGAACGACAGCGGCGTTCCCAGCGTGCCGCTCGTGGCCTTGCGGATGTCGAGGGTGGCGCCCGCCGTGGCGACGCGTTCGTCGCCGGCGCCGCGCGCCTCGTCGCGCGTCAGGATCGGCAGCTTGGCCAGATCGTCGGGTCCGCGGATGTCGTCGGGGGTCACGCCGGCAGCCTCGAAGCGCCGCCGATAGAACGGGACGTTGGCGTGCGCGTGGCGCAGCAGGCGACGCAGATCGCCGGCCTGCACGGCCAGCAGCTCGTCGAGCGATCGCCACTGCGTCTGCTCGAGATAGCGCACCAGATCCAGCGTCGGCCGCTGACGCAGCACGCTCTCCCACAGCGGATAGAGAACGTGCCGGTAAAGTCGCCCGTAGGTGTCCATGAGCCGCGCGCGTCGCGCGGGTCAGGCCTCCGCCCGCGGGGCGGGGGCGGGGGACGACGTGGTGGCGGCTGCCGGGCGGCCTGACTGGATCCAGCGCCGGTGCCAGAGATTCAGCACCATCACCGTCCACAGGCGGTTGCTGAAGTCGCCGACACCGGTCCTGTGATTCTGGAGCAAAGTGGCGATCTGATCGCGCCGCAGAAACCCGGTCTTGGTCAGGCCGTCGTCGAGCAGGTAGCTCTTCCCCCATTCGCCCAGCCGGCCGCGGAACAGCTCGACCACCGGCGTGCGGAAGCCCTGCTTCGGTCGATAAATGATCGAATCGGGGAGGATGCCCTCGATCGCCTTCTTGAAGAAGTACTTCACCATGCCGTCCTTCTGTTTGAACTTGGCCGGAATGTTGTACACGAAGTGCGCGTAGGCCGGCTCGGTGTACGGGCAGCGCGATTCGAGGCCGAGGTGCGAGGACAGAAGATCCAGCTTGCCCAGCATCAGGTTTCCGAAATAGTAGTCCTGCATCATCCGGTAGATGATGTGGTTCAGGTAGTCGCGGTTGCCGTGCGCGCTGTCCTTCAGCCGGGCGGCGTCGCGGGCCACGACGCCGCCGGGCGGCTCGCCGGCCGTGGCGCGCATGGCCTGTGGAGACATGATCGCGTCGCGCTCCGACTCCGGCCAGCCGATTTCGAAGTTCCAGAAGAACTCCTCGCCCGAGGCGGCCCGGCGCAGCAGGTCGACGCGCTTGCGGGCGACGATGGGCGCCGCGGCCGCAGCCAGCTTGCGCACGATCCCCGGCAGCTTCAGAAACGGCAGCCAGCGCTCGTAATAGCGGGCGCGGATGCGGATCATCTCGCCGTGGCCGCACGACAGCTCGTCGTTGGCCTCGCCGGTGACCACCACCTTCAGCCCTTGGTCCTTCGCCATCTTCAACGCCTGATAGAGAAAGACGGACGACGGCTCGGACACCAGATCGTCCATGGCGTCGGCGGCGATGGGGATCGTGTCCAGGAACTCGTCGACGTTCATCAGCTTCTCGTGGTGCTGCGACTTGATCAGCTCCGCCACCTGGCGCGCGTACTTGAGATCGCTGTACTTCTCGTCGCCCTCGAACTCGGCCAGGCCGACGGTGAAGGTGTGCAGGTCGTCGGGTTTGGCCACCTGGCGGGCGAGCAGCGCCGCGTTCGCGCTGGAATCGTTGCCGCCGCTGACCAGCGCGGCGATGGGGCCCGGCACGAAGCGACGGCGCACGGCCCCCTCGTGCAGCTCGCGCACGCGCTTGACGTAGAACTGCTCGTCGTCGACCTCCGGCACGGGATCCCACAGCAGGTCCCAGAACGGTTTCGTGGTGACGGTCCCGTCGGCCCCGTAGAAGACCGCCGCGCCGGCCGGCACCTTCTGCACGCCTTGAAACAGCGTGCGCGGACCGGGCACGGTCAGAAACGTCAGGTAGTGCGAGACCGCCACCTCGTCGACGGCCACCGGCACCTCCGGCACGCCGAGGAGCGCCTTGATCTCCGACGCGAAGACGATGCCGCCGCGCCCGACGTGAAAGTAGACGGGCCGCACGCCCAGAAAATCGCGCGCCAGCACCAGCGTGTTCTTGCGCCCGTCCCAGATGGCGGCGGCGAACTGACCGTCGAGGCGGCGGAACCCGTCGATGCCGTCGACGTCATAGATCTGCAGCAGCAGCTCGCCGGCGTCTGCGGTGCGGGTGGCGCGGCCACGGCCCTTCAGATAGTCGCGGACCTGATCGGCATTGAAGATGCGGCCGTCGGCCACGGCGAAGCTGGCGCCGTCCTCCGTGCGCGCCACCGCCGGCGGCGGATCGGTGGGCACCACGCGCAGCAAGCGAAAGCCGAGCGCCAGCGGCGGTTGTCCCGCAGCCGCGCCCGCGGGTGTCACGTGGCGGGCCACGCCGTCGGGGCCGCGCGACTTCAAGAGCTCGAGCATGATCGCGAGGTCACGCGCTCCCTTCTGCTCGCCGGCGCCCGCTCCTACGATCCCGCAAATCGCTGACATGATTCCTCGCTTTCGAAGTTAGGCTGCCGCGCTCGGGGCGCGCCCGAGCTGCTGAGAATGGCGGCGGCGGACGTCATCATAGATCGCCTGATAGCCGTCGATGGCGGCGGCCAGGCTGTGTCGTCTCAAAGCGTCCGCGGCGGCATTCTTTCCCAGCGTGCGCCGCAGCTGGGCGTCGGCCGCCAGGCGGACGAACGACACGCCCATCGCCGGCGCGTCGCCCGCCGGCGTCAGCAAACCCATCAGGCCGTCGGGGACCAGCTCCGGCAGCTCGTTGACACCGGTGGCGGCGATGGCCACGCCGGCCGCCTTGGCCTCCAGCACGGCCACGCCGTAGGGCTCGAACTTCGACGCCAGCACGAAGATGTCCAGCGACCGCAGGAGGACCGGCACCGTCGAGCAGTGGCCGAGAAACTTCACCCGGTCGGCCACGCCCAGCGACTGCGCCAGCGCCTCCAGCTCCGCGCGCAGGGGCCCGTCGCCGGCCAGCACCATCCACAGCCGCGGCGTGGTCCGCAGCGCCTGCGCGAAGGCACGCAGCTGCGTCGGGTAGTCCTTCTGCTCCACCAGGCGTCCCACGCTGCCCATCACCAGCGCGCCCTCCGGCACGCCGATGGCGCGGCGAAAGGCCGCGATCTCGTCGGGGCCGACGCGATCGAACCGGTCGAGGTCCACCCCGTACGAGACCACGCGCAGGCGGGCCGTGTTGATGCCGTTGAAGCGGCAGAAACGCTCGCCCAGCGACTGCGCCACGCCGACGAGCGCGTCCATCAGCCGCGCCACCAGCTGATTGCGCAGCCGGTTCCGGCGCGAGGTGGTGAAGAGTTTCTGCGGCAAGAAATCATAGGTCTGGTCGGGCGTCAGGCAGGCAAAGGCGCTGAGCGATCCGACCGTCGCGCGCGCCCCCAGCGTCTTGGCGACCATCCCGCCGTACAGCATCGTGCGCGGGTTGTAACAGTGGACCACCGCCGGGCGGAGCTGCCGCACCAGCTGACCGAGGCGCAACATCACGCCCATGTTGAGGCCGTCGGGGCAGGGGATCTCGTGCAGCGGGACACCCTTGTCGGTCAGCACCGATAAGAGCGGGCTCCGCTCCTGGTCGAATGACGCCACCACCGGGCGATAGCGTCCCGGATTCAGGCCGCACACCAGGTCCACCATCGCCTTGGTCTTTCCCGACAGGCCCAGGCCGTCGACCAGGTACAGGACAGCGGGGACATCGGGCACGGCGTTCACGCGGCGACTCCGTCTTCGAAAATCCAGGGCGTGAACGACGCGCCCACGCTCACCAGGAACCAAGGCATGAGCAGCCGCTCCGGTAAACGGTTCGCCAGCTCGATTGTCAACGTCTGCCGCATCAGATCGGAGCGCCGCGGGTCCTGCCCTGCCTCGCCGTTCCAGAACACCACGTCCGGCTCCCATTATAGCGGCTCGCCGTCTGGCACCGGGCCGGGGATGTCGATGCGCCGCGCAGGCGCGCCGACGAGGCGGCGGGCGGCGTTGCGGCGCGCCGGGCGCATCCGGGCTGCGGGGAAGGAGGTGGCAGACGTCATCGTAAAGCGCCTGACAGCTCCCGATGGCGGCGACGGTCTGCCCATGTCGTTTCAACGCGCGCGCGGCGGTATTCTTCCCGGTTGTTCGCCAGGTCTTGGCGACCATCGCGCCGGGCGCCGCGTTCACGCCGCGGCCGCCTTGCTGTCGATCCAGTGCGTGTACCAGGCGCCCAGGTTCACGAGGCACCAAAGGTCGAAGCTGTGGTCTTGCACGCCGGCCAGGTGGCGCCGCCACATACCGTCGATGTACGAGGCGTTGAAGAAGTCGCGCGAGGCGAGGGCGCTGCCGAAGATCTGGTCCTTGGCCCAGGCGGCCAGCGGTCCCTTCAGCCAGGCGGGCAGCGGGACGCGGAAGCCCTGCTTCCGCCGCGTCAGCACCTCGGCCGGCAGCAGCGGTTCGAGCGCCCGCTTGAGAACGTACTTGGACTTGCCGCCCTGGATCTTCAGTGACTGCGGCAGCGACAGGCCGTATTCGACCAGCTGGTAATCGAGGAACGGCGCCCGCGCCTCGACCGAGTGGGCCATCGACAGCTTGTCGACGCGCATGAGCAGCAGCTCCGGCAGGCGGTTGGCCAGCTCCAGCGCCGACATCTGCTGCATCAGATCGGCGTTGGGCTGTCGGGCGAACAGCTCGTCATAGACGCTGCGCACGTACTCGGCGGCGCGCGACGGGCGGCTCGGCTCGAAGCGCGACCAGGTTTGCGGGCGCAACAGCTCCTCCTTCTCGGTGTCCCAGAAGACCACGTCCAGCCCCCAGTACAGCGGCTCCCCGTCGCGCGCCCGGCGAAGGATGTCGATGCGTCCCGCGGGCGCGCGCAGCAGGCGGCTGGCGGCGTGCAGGCCCGAGCGCAGAAGGCGGGGCAGCCTGCGCACGCGATTCCAGCGCTGCGACGCGGTCTGGATCAGGCTGGCCATCTCCGGATAGCCGCCGAACACCTCGTCGCTGCCCTCGCCGACCAGAAGCACGATGTTGCCGTCACGGCGCGCCGCCCGACAAAGAAAGTGCATCGGCAGACAGGCGGGATCGCCGATCGGCTCGTCCTGCGCGTAGACCAGCTCGGGCAGGTAATCGCGGCACTCGTCCGCGGTGACGTTGACCTCGTGGTGATCGCAGCCGAAGCGCTTGGCGACCAGCCGCGCGAAGGGCTGGTCGTTGAAGTTCTCGGCGGCGCCGAACCCCTCGAATCCGACGGAGTAGGTCTGCAGCGGCCGGCTGACCAGCGCGCTCATCAGGCCGACGATGGCGCTGGAGTCGACGCCGCCCGAAAGCAGGCAGGCGATGGGGACGTCGCTCATCAGGCGCTTTCGCACCGCGCTCTTGAGCAGGTCACCCACCCGGGCCACGCTCTCCGCCTCGTCGGCGTGCGCCGGCCACGGTGTCTGGCCGAAGGGCGACCAGTAGCGTTCGATCGTCACGTTGCCCAGGCGATCGACGAGCAGGCGATGACCCGCCGGCAACTTGCGGATGCCGGCGAACAGCGTGTAAGGCGGCGGCACGTTGCCGAAGGTCAGGTACAGGTTCAGCGCCTCGGGGTCGATGTCGCGCGAGACGTCGGGATGGGCCAGCAGCGCCTTGATCTCCGACCCGAAGAGCAGCTTGCCGCCGGCCAGCAGGTAATAGAGCGGCTTTTTGCCCATCCGATCGCGCGCCAGCATCAACCGCCCGCGCGCGTCGTCCCAGATGCCGAGGGCGAACATGCCGTCCAGGGCCTGCAAGCAATCCGGCCCCTGCTCTTCGTATTGATGGACGATCGCTTCGGTGTCGGAGTGCGAGCGGAAGCGGTGCCCCTTTTCCAGAAGTCCGGGGCGCAACGATTCGTGGTTGTAGATCTCGCCGTTGAAGGCGATCCAGACCGTGCCATCCTCGTTGGACATCGGCTGGTGTCCGGCCGGCGACAGATCGACGATGCTCAGGCGCCGATGGCCAAGGGCCACCCGCCGATCTCCCGACAGATAGACGCCGGCGTCGTCGGGGCCGCGATGCTTGATGGCGTCGCGCATGCGCAGCACCGCCTCGCCATCGTCGCGCGGCGCCGCCGCGAAGTTGAAGATCCCGACGATCCCGCACATGCGATCAGCGTTCTTCCGCGCGAGCGGGCGGCGGCAAGCTCGCCGCTCTGCCGTGAAAACTCACGGGCCCAGCACCTCACTCACCGTCACGAGCTCGTATCCCGCTGCTTGCAAGCCGGTCACGATACGCGGCAGAGCGTCCAGCGTCGAGCGCTGCCCTTCGTGCAAAAGGACGATGTCGCCCGGCGACACCCGCTCCGGCACCAGCTGCTCGACCATGTCGTCGGGATTCTTCAGATGCGCGTCGCCGGAGTCGGCCGACCACAGCACGGTCGTGTACCCGGCGCGCGTGCAGCGCAGAAGCGACTGCACGGTCGTCGATCCGTGCGGCGGTCGTACCAGCGGGCGGCGCGTGCGCGACGGCGGCAACAGCGCGCTGGTGTTGGCCAGCTCGTCGCGCAGCTCGGTCTGCGTCATGACGGTGAAGCGCCGGTGCGTGTAGCCGTGTCCCGCCACCTCGTGCCCACGCGACACGATGTCCAGGACCAGCTGGCGCCGCTCGGCGCAGCTCTTGCCGACCAGGAAGAACGTCGCCCGCACCCCCAGGCGATCCAGCAGCGACAGATACTCGGGCGTCATGTCGTCGGGGCCGTCGTCGAAGGTCAGGGCCACACGCCGCTTTCGGGTGGTTCCGTGCCGTACCAGCATCGATGACGGCAGGAACTCGGCGCCCGTGCGCCGCACCTTCCGGAGCAAGGGGCTGGGGACCGACACGCCGGTTTTCGCCTCTTCTTTCTCGTCGTCGCCGTAACCAGGTAGTCGCATGGATCAGGCCGCCGCCGACGCCGAGGGCTCCGGGATCGCGCTTCGATCGCGCACCGCCCGCGCCAGCACCGCCTCCAGGCGGGCGGCGCTGTCGTCCCAGCCGCTGCGGCCGCCCAGCGCCGCCACCGCGGCGGCGTCATAGTCGCGGGCGACCTCGCGGTCGATCGCCGCCGCCAGCGCCGCCTCGTCGCGCGGTGGCACCAGCTGGCCCAGCTCCTCCGAGGCCAGCACGTCGGGGATGCCGCCCACCTCGGTCCCGATCACGCGCCGGCCAGAGGCCAGCGCCTCCAGCACGACGTTGGGTGTCCCCTCGTGGTGGCTGGGCAGGATCAACGTATCGCAGGCGGCCATCCACTGCGCCACCTCGTCGTGCGGTTTCTCGCCGGCGAACAGGACCCGATCACCCAGCGCCTGCGTCACGTCCCGGCACGCGCTGGCCGCCTTGCCATTCCCCACCATCACCAGCGTGGCCGATCCCTCGGCCGCCGCCGCCGAGCGGGCAAAGGCGCGGCACAGATCCAGCGCCCCCTTGGCCTCCTCGATGCGGCCCACGAACAGCAGCCAGCGCCGGCGATCGCCACCGTGGCCCAGCGCCGCGCGGGCGGCCGCCCGATCACGCGGGCTGAACAGATCGCGATCGACGCCGTTGGCGACCACGTCGACGCGCGCGCGCGGCACGCCGAGGGCGATGACCTTCTCGGCCAGCGCGCGACTGACCGCCACCACGCGATCCGCGCGCGGCAGAAACAGGCGCATGTTCTGCCGGGGCCCGAACCAGGTCGACAGCACGTCGATGTCGGAGCCGTGCAGCTTGACCACCGCCGGCACGCCGCACAGGTTGGCCACGGCCAGCGCGGCCACGCCGTCCGGATAGGCCCACGAACCCAGGATCACGTCGAACCGCCCGCGCCGGCGCAGCACCGCCGGCAGCACCGATGCCGCATAAAACGCTCCTTGAAACGATCGCCCGAAGCGCGGGATGTAGAAGACGCGCGGATGCGCCACCGCGACGCCGTCAATGGTCTCCTCTGCCGGGACGGCTTGCAGGCGTCCTGCCGTCGACCAGCGCCGGAACAACCCGGCGGCCGGAAACCAGGGGATGGTGGCCAGGACCTCGACATCGCAACGCCGCGAGAGCGCCACGAACTGCTGGCGGTTGAACGGCGCCGACAGCGGCTCTTCCGAGTTGGGGAAGATCTTGGTGATGATGAGGACCCGCAACCGTCCTGCCTCGTTGCGGGCGGCGCGCGCCGTCGGCCGATCGTCGCTCATTTCACCGGCCGACATGATCGGCCGAAGGAGGCTGGTTGGCAAGGGGCGCCTGTCGCGGCGCCGCGACCGCTTTCAAGGAATGTAGACGATGTCGCCGGGCAGAATGATCAGGTTCATGTCGGGCCGCGTGCCGTTCAAGATGGCGCTGTAGTCGATCGGGATGCGCTTCTGCCTGCCATCCTTCCCCGTTCTCAGGATGACCGCATCGTCGGGTGATCCGTAGCGGTTCGGCCCGCCCGCCAGTGCGATCGCCTCCGCGAACGTGACGTAGTGGTTGGGGCTGAAGGCACCGCCGTGCTCGACGCTGCCGCTGACCGTGAAGCGGTAGCTGTTGACCGCCGCCACCGCCACCGTCACCGGCTGCGCCTCTTTGACGTAGGTCGACAGCCGCTGCACGATCTCGGCGCGCAGCTCGCTGGCCGTGCGACCGGCCGCTCGCAGGTCTCCGATGAGCGGCAGCGTGATGGTGCCATCCGGGCGCACGGTGGCGTCCACGGAGAGGTCGATGCTCTTCCAGACCACCACGTGCAGGACGTCCGACGGGCCCAGGACGAACTCGTACTTGCGCGGATCAGGCTCCGACGCATAGTCGTAATTCGTCGCGGTCGTGGCGCAAGCGACGGCTGTGCTGGCGGCCAGCGCCAGCAACGTGAGCGGATGATGTTGGAGATGTTGGAACGGAAAACGACGATGCCTCGCCATCACAGCCCTTTCAGATATCATAAACGGCCTTCGGCGCCCTAATGTTCGCGATCCCTGGCCTCGTCGCACTTCTGGTCTTCCTCTTCCTGCGACCCCAGGAGATCTTCCCGTCGCTGTCGGGCGTGACGTTCCCCGCGGTGG
>DATKEU010000392.1:0-2402 GCA_035544495.1 Polyangia bacterium
TCCGCGCGCCATGATGGTGTCGGGTGCCTGCCCGGCGCGATTTTACCCGAGTCCGCCGATCACGGATACGCGCGCTGAGGTAAACTCGCGGCAATGTGCGAGCTTCTGGGGATGTCTTGCAAGCTCCCCACCGACATCGTCTTCTCGTTCACCGGCTTCGCGTTACGCGGCGGCAAGACGGGCCCCCACGCCGACGGGTGGGGCCTGGCGCTGTACCAGGGACGATACGCGCGCACGTTCCTGGAGGAGTCGCCGGCCTACCAGAGCCCGATGGCGGAGTTCATCCGGCTAAATCCCATCAAGACGTTGCTGGCCGTCGCCCACGTCCGCAAGAAGACGCGCGGCCGCGCGGCGCTGGAGAACACGCACCCGTTCGATCGCACGATGTGGGGGCGGCACTGGGTGTTCGCGCACAACGGGACGCTGCCGCACATCAAGTCGCGCCGCCTGCGCTGGGAGCTGCCCATCGGCGACACCGACAGCGAGCACGCCTTCTGCTGGATGCTGGAGCAGCTGCGCGAGGCGTTCCCGGGCGGATACCCGGCGAACCCGCGCCACCTGTGGCAAGCGGTGGCCGATCTCGGCGCGGAGCTGGGCGCCGAGGGGAAGTTGAACTTCCTCCTCGCCGACGGACGCCACCTGTTCGCGCGCTGCGGGACCAAGCTGTGCCACATCATCCGGCGGGCGCCCTTCGGGCGCGCCACCTTGCGCGACGCCGAGCTGCAGATCGACTTTCGCGCCGTCACGACGGAGAAGGACTGCGTCAGCGTCATCGCCACCGAGCCACTGACCCGCGACGAGGTCTGGCAGCAGGGCGAGCCCGGCGCGATGTGGGTCTTCGAGCGCGGGGCGTTGCGGGCCACGTTGAAGAGCCAGATCGCGGCGGCGCCGGCCGCGCGCGTGCGTTCCCCGGCGCGCGCGTCGCGCTGACCGCGCGCGGCCGCGCTTTTTGCCACGTTGATTTTCGCCCTGGGGATACTAGTCTCCGCGCGTGTCGATGAGGAGCAGCATCCCGCGCCGGGGTTTCCTCAAGAAGGGGCTGCTCGGCGGCGCGCTGCTGTTCTTCGGAGGCGCCCTGCCCATCGCGCTGCGCCCGGGGCGGCGCGGGGCGGCGCCCCGGCGCCCGCTGGAGCTGCTCACGCCCGATGAACACGCTGTCATGGCCGCGATCGCCGCGCGCGTCGTCCCCGGGGACGGCGCCGGGCCCAGCTGGCCGTCGGCCGAGGCGCTGGATTGCGCGGGCAAGATCGACGCGTTGATGGCGCAGGCCCACCCGCGCGTGGGGACTGAATTCCGGCAGCTCCTGCGCCTGTTCGAGAACGGGTTGACCGGCCTTCTGACGACGCTGCAGCCGACGCCGTTCACCAAGTGCGCGCCCGACCAGCAGGACGCGCGCCTGGAGTCGTGGCGGCACTCGCGCGTGGCCCTGCTGCGCAGCGGATACCAGGCGCTCAAGCGGCTGTCGCAGGCGGCTTATTACTCGTCGCCGGAGATCTACGCGCGCGTCGGTTATCCCGGCCCGCCGGAGGTGCCGCAGCGGCCATGACCGTGACGGTGAAACCGAGAGCGACGAGCGCGCCGGGCGGCATCATCGCGGGCGCGGCGCTGGGCGACAGCCTGGCGGTCGAAGCCGACTTCTGCGTCGTCGGCAGCGGCGCGGGCGGCAGCATGGCGGCCGCGGTGCTGGCGCAGGCGGGGGCCGAGGTCGTGGTGCTGGAGGAAGGCGGGCACTACACGCGCAAGGACTTCAACCTGCAAGAGTCGTGGGCCTATCCGGCGCTGTACCAGGAGCACGGCAACCGCGCGACCGAGGATCTCTCGATCATCATCCTGCAGGGACGCGCGGTGGGCGGCGGCACCACCGTGAACTGGACGTCGTCCTTCCGCACGCCGGAGCGCACGCTGGAGCTGTGGGCGCGCCGCCACGGGATCGCGGGCCTGGGAACCGCCGAGCTGGCGCCGCACTTCGCCGCCGTCGAGGAGCGGCTGTCGATCGGCCCCGGCGTCGAGGACGACGTCAACCGCAACAACCGCAAGCTGTGGGACGGCGCCAGCAAGCTGGGCTGGAAGCCAGAGCTGATCCGCCGCAGCGTCAAGGGCTGCGCGCGCCTCGGGTACTGCCACATGGGCTGCCCGCTGGACGCCAAGCAGTCGGCGCTGGTGACGCTGGTGCCCGACGCCGTGGCCGCCGGCGCGCAGGTCTACACCGACTGCCGGGCGCGTCTGCTGGAGACCGATCGCGGCCGCGCGCGCGCCGTCGTCGCCGACGTCCTGGACCGGGCGCGCGATCGCCCGCGCGGGCGGCTGGTGGTGTACGCCCGGCGCGGGATCGTCCTCGCGGGCGGCGCCATCAACACGCCGGCGCTGCTGCTGCGATCGAAGGCGGGCCTGGGCAGCGGCCA
>DATKEU010000393.1:0-3300 GCA_035544495.1 Polyangia bacterium
GCAGCCCCGCGCCCAGGCCGACGTTGAGGCCGATCAGCGACGGCAGCGTCAGGTCGAGGATGCTGCGCTCGCGGCAATAGTGGGTCTGGCCGTTGTCGGTCGACCGGCAGTCGGTCTTGCCGGCGCTGCTCGCGGTCGCCTGATACTCCCAGGCGTCGCCGTACGGTTTCCACTGCAGCGCCGTCGCCACCAGCCCGCCGGCCATGATCCCGCCCAGCGCCGCGCTCTGGATCAGCGACACCCGGCCAAACGTGGGCGCGTGCTTCGCGAACAGCGCGCCCGTCGTGATTCCCAGCGCCAGGCCGGGCAGGCTGCCGAAGAACGCGGCTCGCAGGCGCTCGCCCAGCGGCGGGCGGCAGCCGGGACAGTCCGGGTTGGAGGTGTCGTCCTTCTCCAGGCCTTGCTCGATGGCGACGCCCGCGCCGGCACCCTCGGCGGCGCCGATCCACATGGCGCCGATCACCAGCAGCGCGCGGTTGTCGGGGATGTACTGGGGCACCAGCACGCTGGAGGCCAGCGCCCCCGCCACCAGGCCGGTCAGCGCGCCCCCGCCGGTCAGCAGCAGCGACGAGACGTTGGCGTCCTCGAGCGGCTTGCCGATGGCGGCGGCGACCCCGGCGGCGCCGACGAAGCCCATCAGCACCGACGATGCGGCGATCAGATCCGATCGTCCCGAGCGCTGGACGTAAGCAAGTTCCAGCCGGCGCGGGCCGGTCAGCTGCAAGCGCTGCCCCGGGTTCAACGTGAACTCGACCGAGCGCCCCTGCCGATCCGCCGCCTCGGCGAAGAGCTCGTAGTGGCCGGGCACCACGTCCTGGCGATAAGGGTTGCGGGCGCGGTTGCCGTTCACGTAAAGGGTCGCGCCGGGCGGCGAGGTCTCGATCTCCAGGCGCGCCGGGATGGGGTCCAGCTTGAAGAACAGCGGCTTGGTGTCGGCGAGATCGATGTCGACCTCGCGCGACTGTTGCAGGAAGTTCGCCTTCGAGACGGTGATGCGATAGCGCCCGCGCGGCACCGAGAAATTGTTGGGCGCCTGGCCGGTCACCGGCGGCTGGCTGGGCGACGTCTCCGACGTGATGCGCACGTCGACGTCGTCGGGGACCGTGTTGATCACGAACGTCGACGGGCGCTTGTCGATGCTCTCGATTCGATCCTTGGCCAGCTCGACGAATTCGCCGTCGGGGTTTTCCTTCGCGTACTGTTCATAGTGCGTGCGCGCGTCTTTCAGCTGGCCGATCAGGTATTCGCACTGGGCCATCATGAACAGCGCCGCCGGGCGCGGCTTCAGCTGGTTGGCGGCGCGAAACTCCAGCAGCGCCTGGTCGTGCTGGCGGGCATCGAACAGACGGAGGCCGATCTCATAGTGCGAGCGCGCGGCGGCGGTGGCGTCCTCGGCGGCGCGCGCCGGCGCGGCCGTCGCCAGCGCCGCGAGAAACGCGAGGGCAAGCAGGCGCCCCGTCGCCCCGCTCGAGCGAAAAAACGTCCCGTTCAAAGGTGAACCACAATAGCCCGGGCGGGCGCGCCCGGCCACGCGCTATTGATCGGGATAGGCCTCGCGCGAACGCAGGGGCAAGACGCCGCGCCGGGCGGACTCGCTGCTCTCGGCGCCGTGGATCCCGGGGTCGGTGGGCGGCTTGCGATCGGGGCGCGTCTGGCGCCGCGGCGGCGCGGCCGGTCGCGCGGGCCGGGGGGCGGCTGCCTGCGCGGCGGCGCCGGGCGCCACGCCGGCGGGCGGCGTGGTGGGCGCGGTCGCCGCGGGCGCTTTGACGGCCGAGGCCGAGGGCAACGGCGAGGGCGAGTGCGGGGGCGCCGCTGTCGCCGTGGTGGGCGCCGCCGTCGCGCTCTGGCGCTCGGCCGGTGAGCGCAACAGCGCGAAGCCGATGCCCGCCACAAGAGCCAGCGCGGCGGCCAGGCCCAGGTGCCAGCGGCGGGGGCCGGCCTCCAGCGCGGAGATCGGAGCCAGCCTGGTCGACGACGGATCGGGCAAGCCGACGTTCTGGTCTCCCGCCAGCAGGCGCTCGAGGTCACGCTCCAGCGTCGCCATCGCCTGATAGCGCCGGTTGCGATCCTTCTCCATCGCGCGCATGACGACGTTCTCGACGGCGGCCGGGATCCCCAGCTCGGGGCGCAAGCGCGAGGGCGGCACCGCCTGGTGGGTCAGCACCTGCGAGATGATGCCGAGATAGTTGTTGGCGCGAAACGGAACCTCGCCGGTCAGGCACTCGTAAAGCAGGACGCCCAGCGCCCAGATGTCGACCCGATGATCCAGATCCTCCTCGCCGCGCGCCTGCTCCGGCGACATGTAGAGAGGCGTCCCCAGCAAGAGGCCAGTGTGGGTCAGGCGATACGAGTCCGGCCCGTCCTCGCCCTGGCCGCCCTGCTTGACGGCCTTCGAGATGCCGAAGTCGACGACCTTGACGAAGTCGGCGTCGCCACGTTTGACCAGGTACACGTTCTCCGGCTTGACGTCGCGGTGGAAGATCCCCTTCGCGTGCGCGGCGCCCAGCGCGCTGGCCACCTGGCGGGCGATGCGCAGGCTGCGCTCGACCGGCAGGGGAGCGTCGCGCATCACCAGCTGCGCCAGCGGCTCGCCCTCGAGAAACTCCATGATGACGAACGACCGCCCGTCGTCGGTGGTGCCGAAATCGGTGACGTCGACGATGTTCTCGTGGCCGATCGAGCTGGCCAGCCGCGCCTCTTGCAGCAGGCGGGCGACGAAGTCGCTCTGGCTGTGAAATTTTTCCAGCAGCACCTTGACGGCGATACGCTTGCCGATGACGGTGTGCTTGGCTTCGTAGACGGCGCCCATGCCGCCCTCGCCAATGCGGCGAATGATGAGGTAGCGCCCAGCCAGCGTCGAACCGAGCAGCGGATCGAATGTCTCGGGCGTCGGGGTGCGCACGGCCGCCGCCACCGGCGCCAGCGCGGATGCGGCCGCGGTGCTAGGTTGCGATCGGCTGGCGCGCTTGCCTGCCGTCGTTCCCGCCTCTGAAGCCAGAACCGTCCCGTCGCGCGTGCACACCGCCGCGCCTTCCGGATACGCCGCCTGGCAGACTGGGCAAACTGGCACGGAACGTGAGTCTAGTTGATTTCGCGAGAGTGCGATTCCGGTTGGAGAGGCGAGGGGCAATGCTATTGTCAAAAGCTGCCGATGAGTCGAGATTGACCGAATAGCTGGGGCTCAGGGTCTCGTGGACATCAACGCGCAGCCGAGCAATTACAGCATCCTGGTTGTCGATGACGACGAGATGGTGCGCCGTGTTATCGTCGGCACGCTGTCCAAAATTGGATACAACACGT
>DATKEU010000394.1:0-19993 GCA_035544495.1 Polyangia bacterium
GCCGTGGGCCACCAGCGTCGATTGCAGCACGGCGGCCACGCGCGCCTCCTCGCTCTGCGGCTGGGCGTGGGCGCGGGCGGCCGGCGCGCCGAGCAGGACCGCCAGCGCCAGCGCACCCGCGGACGTGCCCCTCACGCCGCCTCTCCTTTCAGGCGCGGGCGCAGCTCGCGCTCGATCCAGTCGACGATCGCCTGCGTGGACGAACCCGGCTTGAAGATGGCGGACACGCCGATCGCCTGCAGCGCCGCCACGTCCTCGTCGGGGACGATGCCGCCGCCGAAGACGACGATGTCCCCGACGCCGCGCGCGCGCAGGGCGTCCATCACGGCCGGGAAATGCGTCATGTGGGCGCCCGACATGATCGACAGCCCGACGGCGTCGACGGCTTCCTGCAGGGCGGTGGCGGCGATCATCTCGGGCGTCTGGTGCAGGCCGGTGTAGATGACCTCGTAACCGGCGTCTGCCAGCGCCCGGGCGACGACCTTGGCCCCGCGATCGTGGCCATCGAGCCCCGGTTTGGCCACCAGGATCCGGATCTTTCGCTTGTCTTCGGGCACTGGGCTCTCGATCTTATCAGATTGGTGACGGCGCGCGCCCCGCCCTCGATTCCCGGAGCAGCTCGCGGGCGATGACCAGGCGCTGGATCTCGCTGGTGCCTTCGTAGAGGGTGGTGACACGCACGTCGCGGTAGTGGCGCTCGACGGGGAACTCGCGCGTGTAGCCGTAACCGCCCAGCATCTGCACGGCGCGGTCGCAGATCTCGACGGCGCGTTCGGAGGCGAGCAGCTTGGCCTGGCAAGCCTGGCGCACGAACGACAGGCCCTGCTGCTTGCGCCAGGCCGCGTGCATCGTCGACAGCCACGCTGCCTCGATGCCGGTGGCGGAGTCGGCCAGGTGAAAGCGAATCGCCTGCTGATCGGCGAGCGGCACGCCGAACTGCCGGCGCTCGCGCACGTGGGCGAGCGCCACGGCCAGCGCCGCCTGGGCGATGCCGATCGACAACGCGGCGATGCCGATGCGCCCGCTGCCCAGCCCCGCCAGCGCCACGCGCAGGCCCTCGCCCTCGCCCGACAGCAGCGCCGACGCCGGGACCGCCACCTCGTCGAAGTGCAGCGCCATCGTCGACGAGCCGCGCTGGCCCATCTTCCACTCGCGCTTGCCCGCCGTCAGCCCGGGCGCGGGTGCGCCGATGACGAAGGCCGAATATCCGAGCCCGCCCATCGAGGCGCCGTGGCGGGCGGCCACGATGAGCACGCCGGCCCGATCGCCCGACGTGGTCCACAGCTTGTTGCCGCGGATGAGGTACCCGGCGCCGCCAGCCGCCGTCTGCGGGGCGCGCTCGACGGTGGTGGTCATGGCGCGCGGGTCGCTGCCGGCCTGCGCCTCCGAGAGGGCGAAGGCGCCCGCGACGGCCTCGCCGCTGCACAGGCGCGGCAGGTGGGCGCGGCGCGCGTCGTCGGTGCCGCAGGTGGCGATGATCTCGGCGACCATGTTGGTGACGGACATCGTGACCGCGACGGAGGCGTCGGCGCGCGCCACCTCGCGCACGGCCAGCGCCAGCGCGATCGGCCCCGCCTCCGACCCGCCCAGCGCCGCCGGCACGGTGACGCCCAGCAGACCGAGCGCGCCCAGGCGCCGCATCTCCGCTTCGGGAAAGGCGTGCGTGCGATCGCGGTCCGCGGCCTTCGGCGCCAGCTCGCGCTCGGCGAAGGCGCGCGCCGTCTCGGCGATCAGCTGCTGCTCGGGATCGGGATCGAAGTTCACGGCCGCGCACCTTACCTCGAAGCGCGCGCGGCCCGCGCTTCAATCAGTCGCCGGGCTGGCGGCCTGGACGGCGACCGGCGCGGCAGGCAGAGGCACCGTCCCGATCGGCGCCGGCACGCCGGTGGCAGCGTCGAGGCGAAAGCTGGCCAGCGTGCGGCTTCCATGATTGGCGACGAACAGGAACGTGCCGCTGGAATCGATCGCGACGGCGCCGGGTCCCTGCCCTTGCGGCGCCGTGCGGGCCGCGACGGCGACGTCGCCGCTCTGTCGATCGATCCCCAGCGTGACGACGCCGTCGGGCGCCCGGGTGACGGCGTAGAGAAAGCGCCCGCCCCGCCCCAGGCAGACGTCGCCGAGCGCGCTCTTCTTGCCGCGCGCGCCGTCGGCGAACGGCGAGACGATCTGCAGCGCCAGCAGCGACAGCGTGCGCACGTGCTCCTCGACGGCGTGGGCGGCGATGGTCCCCGCGGTCTCGTTGACCACGTACAGCCAGCGGCCGTTCGGGTGCGCCAGCAGTGTCGTGGGGCCCGAGCCCGCCGGCAACACCACCGGCCTGTCCGACTTGGGCGTCAGCGTCCCGGTGCCGGTGTTGAAAGAGTACTGGGCGACGCTGCCGGCCTTGAAGTTGGCGACGAACGCCGCCTCGTTGCTGGGGTGAAAGGCCAGGCCGCGCGGGCCCAGCTCGGCGTCGAACGCCGAGGCCGGGGCCAGCGAGCCGTCGGGGCGCACCGGCAGCACCGAGACGCTGGCGCTGCCCCGGTTGGCGACGGCGACGTACTTGCCGCTGCGGTCGGCGACCAGGGCGGCCGGCTGGGCGCCGCCGCTGGGCGCGCGGCTGAGCAACGTCAGCGCGCCGGTCTTCCGGTCGACGCGAAACGAGGACAGCATGCCGCCGTCGGTGCTGGCCACCAGGAAGCGACCGTCACGGGCGGCCGCCAGTCCGGTCGGCGCGCGCCCGAGCGCGACCGCGCCGCGCGGGCGCAGGCGCCCGGTGCCCGCGTCCAGGGCGAAGACGGCGATCTCGCCAGCCGCCGTCGCGGCGTAGACGAACGTCCGCGCCGCGTCGGCCGGGCCGGCACCGGTGCCCGCCGTGGCGGCGCTGTTGTTGGCGACGCCGGCGGGCAAGCAGCCGGCGAGCGCGAGCACCCAGGCAATCGACCAGCGCCGGCCCATGCGCGCGGAGGATACAACACGCGTCCCCCCCACCGGCGGGGAGAACGCGCGCCTTCGCTACGGCGAGATGACGCCCGAGATGTGCAGCGCCACGCCGCCCTCGGTGCCCGCCTTGTCGGCGTCGATCACCAGGTGGTACTTGCCGGCGGGAAGGCCGGCCACCACCTGCGTGCCGGTGGTCAGGTTCGCGGAGGCGATGCAGGTGATCAGCGCGCCGGCGTCGCAGGCCAGCAGCGAGCCGTCGTTGTTGTACAGGGCCAGCACGTGGTTGCCGACTTGCGCCCATTCGATGGTGACGTCGGCCTTCGCCGGCAGTTGGAAGTCGACCACTGCATCCTGGCCGCCCTTGCCGCTGGCGCACGTCATCTGCTGATCGTCGCCGGCCATCGTCGTCTCGACGGCCACCGCCTCTGGCATGCCGTCCAGGGGCAGGACGCCCAGCGCCCGATCGGGATGGCAGGCGAACTTGGAGCAGATCGGGGACGTCACGCACTTGCGATCGGCGCAATCGATCGCGCCGTCGCCGTCGTCGTCGATGCCGTTGTCGCAGATCTCCTGCACCACCTCTTGCTCGCCGGAGAGATCGAGGCGCACCGTCCCCTCGCTGCCCGACTGGAACGCCTCGACGATCAGGTTGTACGCCCCCGCCTGCAGGGCCGGGATGATGTACGAGCAGCCGAACGGAATGACGTCGGGATCGCCGCAGCTCACCTCGTTGGCGTTGCAGGCGTCCAGCGGGTTCACCTGCTGCGACAGCTCCAGCACCTGCGAGCCGGTCTCGGTGCAGTTCACGCCCAGGCCCATCGGCTGGCTCAGCGTCAGGCGGATGACCTTCTCCTTGCCGTTGCCGCGGCCGCAGCGGGTGGTGTAAAGGTCGCGCCCGGTGGTGACGTCGACGGAGATCGACTTCGTGGTGCCGATGTTGATGACGCCCACGTCGGCGTCCGGCATGCACGCCGAAGCCGTGCAGCTTCCCACGCCGAAGCAGGCCGGATCGGCGCAGTCGATGAGGCCATTGCCGTCGTCATCGATGCCGTTGTCGCATATCTCGACCATCCGGTTGCTGAAGCCGGAGATGCGCATGTCGATGCGCCCCTCGTCGGCGACGCTGTCGGCCTTGATGATGAACAGGTAACGGCCAGCGGCCAGGTTGGTGATGGCGAACGACGACTGCATCCTGGTCTCCAGCACGCAGTCGAGCTGGCTGGCGTCGCAGGCCAGGCCGGGCGCCGGCAGCGCGAACAGCGCGAAGTCGTGCTGCCCCTGCTGCGCGTAATCGACCAGGATGCCGCCCGCCTCCGGCAGGGTCAGGCTGATGGTGCGATCGCCGCCCGTCGACATGCCGGCGCAGGTCGGGTGGAAGCGATTGGTGTCGGTGCGCGTGTCGACGCTGACCGACTTCGCCGGCCCGTCGACGATCAGCGTGCCGATGGCGACGTCGGGGACGCATTCGCTGTTGGTGCACGCCGGATCGGCGAAGCAGGCCATGTCCTGGCAGTCGATGAGGCCGTTGCCGTCGTCGTCGACGCCGTTGTTGCAGATCTCCGGCTTGGTCGAGCTGCCGGTCGACAGCGTCACCGTCGTCGCCCCGGGCGCGCCCGCGAACGATTCGACGATCAGCCAGTACGTGCCCGGCGCCAGGTTGCCGAACGTGCTGGACGCAGTGGGCGCCTGGCCGACCTGCACGCAGGTGACGAGGTTCTGATCGCAGGCCTGGTTGGCGCCGGCGCGGAACAGCGCCACCACGTGCGCCGCCCCCATCGGTTGGGCGAAGTCCAGCCGCACGTCGGCCCCGGCGGCCAGCGTGAAGCGGCCGACCCGCCCGCCCCCGCCGGGTCCGGCGCAAGTGGCGAACGAGGCGGTGGCGCCGCGCGTGTCCAGCGTGCGCGTCACGCTGGCGTCGTGCGCGGACAGCGCGCCGAAGTCGACGTCCGGCGTGCAGGCGACGGTCAAGCAGTTGGGCGCCTTCACGCACTGGGGATCGCTGCAGTCGATCAGACGGTCGCCGTTGTCGTCGATGCCGTTGTCGCAGATCTCCGGGCCCATGCCGGGCCGACAGGCGGGGCTGTTCAGACAGTCCGGATCGGCGCAGTCGATGAGGCCGTTGTCGTTGTCGTCGATGCCGTTGTTGCAGACCTCGCGGCCGATCACGATGCAGGCGCGGTCGCCGAAGCAGGCCGGATCGGCGCAGTCGGTGCGGCCGTTGCAATCGTCGTCGATGCCATTGGTGCAGTTCTCGGGCTGGCCGGGCGGGCACGTCGTGCGCCCGCCACTGCCGCCCACGTTTCCGCCGGCGCCGCCGCTGCCGACGCGGCCGCCACTGCCGCCGCTGCCCACGCGGCCACCGCTGCCGCCACCGCCGTCGCGGCCACCGCCGCCGTCGCGGCCGGCGCCGCCGTCACCGACGGGCCTGCCGCCGGTGCCGAAGCCGCCGCCAAAGCCGCCGTCCTGGACGCCGCCGGTGACGCAGTTCGGATCGTCGGCCGGACAGTGGCGCGCGCTGAACAGGTCGGAGCGCCCGCAAGAGATCGCGGACAGCGCGAGGACCGAGAAAGAAGCGGCGCGCGCCGCCAAGGAAAGTATCCGAGGGCACTGCATTCCACGCAGTTTACGCCGCCGTCCGCACCGTTCGGTGTAAAAGAATCTCCGTGTCGGTTCCGAAAATGTTGCGGATTGTGAACCCGGCCACACTGGACCTGGTCGGCGAGATCCCCTGCCAGACCGCCGACGACGTCACCGCCGCCGTGCAACGAGCACGGGCCGCCCAGCCGGCCTGGGCCGCCCTGGGCGTCCGCCAGCGCGGTCTGGCGCTGCGGCGGCTCGCGGCGCGCCTGCTCGCCGACGATCAGCTGATGCAGACGCTGGTCGCCGAGAGCGGCAAGCCGCGCTATGAGGCCGAGCTGATCGAGCTGTTCTATACGTGCGAGCTGACACGATATTACACGGGCCGGGCAGGCCGGCGGGCGCTTGCCGACGACGTCCGCCACCCGCTGGTCTTCGCGAACAAGAAGGCGCGCGTCGTCTATCACGCGCGCGGCGTCGTCGGCGTGATCGGGCCCTGGAACTGGCCCGTTCTCAACAACTTCGCCGACTGCGTCGCGCCGCTGGTGGCGGGCAACGCCGTGGTGCTGAAACCGTCGGAATGGACGCCCCTCTCCTCGCTGCGTATCCAGACGCTGTGGCGCGAGGCGGGGCTGCCGGCGGATGTCTTTCAGGTCGTGACGGGCGAGGCCGACGCCGGGCGGGCGCTGTGCGCGCAGGCGGACATGATCTTCTTCACCGGCAGCCAGGCGGCCGGACGCGAGGTGGCGCGCACCGCCGGCGAGCGGCTGATCCCGGCGGTGGTCGAGCTGGGCGGCAAGTCGGCCATGGTGGTGCTGCGCGACGCCGACCTGCCGCGGGCGGCGCGCGCCGCCGTCTGGAGTGCGTTCGCCCACAGCGGCCAGGTCTGCATCCGCACCGAGCGCGTCCTGGTCGAGGCGCCGGTGGCCGACCGCTTCATCGCCCTGTGCGAGGACGAGATTCACCTCTTGCGCCAGGGGGCGCCGGCGCGCGATGCGGCGGCGGCGGTCGCCATCGATGTGGGCGCGATCACATTCCCGCGCCAGATCGCCGTCGCCCAGGCGCAGATCGCCGACGCCGTGACGAAGGGGGCGCGCGTGGTGACGGGCGGGCGCGCGGCCAGCGACTTGCCCGGGCAATTCTTCCCGCCCACGCTGCTGGTCGGCGTGACGCCCGAGATGAAGGTCATGCGCGAGGAGACCTTCGGCCCGGTGCTGCCGGTGATGCGCGTGGCCGACGCGGAGGAGGCGCTGCGCGTGGCCAACGACTCGACGCTGGGGCTGTCGGGCTGCGTCTGGTCGGGCGACGTCGGGCGGGCCCGGGCGCTGGCGCGCCGGCTGCAAGCGGGCAGCGTGTGCGTGAACGACGTGCTGGTGAACTACTTCTGCGTCGAGGCGCCGCTCGGAGGCGTCAAGCAGAGCGGCCTCGGCGTTCGCCACGGCCCCGAGGCGCTGCGCCAGTTCTGCCGGATCGAGACCATCGTCGAGGATCGCGCGGGGCTGGGCTGGCTGTCGGCGCTGATCGGGCGCCAGCTGATGTTCCCCTATCGCGCGCGCACGCTGCGCGCCCTGCGCTGGCTGATGCGGCGGCTGTACGGCTGAGGCGGTCGCGCCACTCGAGGCCGACGACCAGCCGAAAGAAGAACCAGCTCGCGGTTGATGCCGGAACGAGCGGCGGTCAGGGCGTCGGCGCGGGCGCGGGCGGCGCCTCTGTCGCGGCGGTCGAGAGGCGCGCGGTGGGCGGGTTCTCCACCCAGGCCGCGAAGAAGGCGACCATCGTGCGCTGGGGGGTGCGGTCGAATTCGGACACCAACCGGGCGGCGGCCTCGGCGTGCTTGTGGTCGGCCAGCAGCGCGCGAAAGGCGGCCACCTCGGGATCGGCCGGCGGCGCGGCGGATTCACCGGGCGGGACCGCCAGCGCGCGGATGGCGGCGGGCGCGCGCACGTCGCTGGCGGCCGCCGCGAGGATCGGCGCCAGCAGCTCGCGAGCGGGGGCATCCTGGCGGGCCGCCAGCGCCTGGGCGGCGGCCACCCGCGCCTCCACTGCCTCGCGCCTGGCCAGACGGCCGAGCAGCGCCGCGGCGGCGGGCGTGGGCAGGTGCCCGAGCTCGCGCGCGATGGCGACGGCGACGCGCGGATCGGGATCCTTCAGGACGGCAGCGAACTGATCGAGCGCCAGCTCGCCCGCGCTGTGCACCATGCCGGCGGCGGCGGCCGCGCGCACGTCGAGAGACGGATCGCGCAGGTAGGGGATCAATCGGTACAGCGCCGCGCGGCCGCCGTTCGGTCGCGCCGAGACGGTCACGGCGGCGGCGCGCACGGCGGGATCGCTCTCCTTGATCAGCGCGGGCCACAGGCTGCGCGCCGCGGGCTCGGCCAGCGCGCCCAGCGTCTGCAGCGCGGCGGCGCGCAGGTTGCCGGGCTGCTTCGCGTCGCCGGCGATGGCGGCCAGCGCCTGCGCGCACGGGCTCTGCTCCGAGAGCGCATCGCCGGCATCGCGCAGGATCGACGCGGCGGCCAGCCGGGCGCGCACGTCGCCACCCGACAGGCGGGGCAGCACGGCCGCGCAGACGTCCGCCTTCAGGCTGCGCAGGGCGTTCACGGCCGTGGTCGTGGTGGACGGAAAAGCGAGGCCGGCGCGCAGGCGGTCCACCTGGCGGGCGTCACCGAGGCGCGCGAGGACGGCGGCCGCCTCGACGTCGGCGACGGGATCGACGTTGTGGCGCGCCAGCCAGGCGCGCGCGAACAGCGACATCGGATCTCCCTCGCCCCCGGCGTCGATGCGGCGCTTGACGCGCAGGAGGGCTTCCTTCATCCGCCCTTGCATGAACAGGCGCGGCAGCGCTTCCTCGAGGGGATCCTCGCGCCGCACCAGCTCGCCGTCGGAGTGCAGGCGCTGATCGCGCGCCAGGGTCCAGCGGAAATGGACCAGGCCGTCGTCGGAGAAGATGTCGACCGGCGGAATCTGAAATTGACCGGCGGAGCGAACCGCCTCGACGGCGGCGCGATCGAAGGCCGCCTGCCCCGACGACGCGCCGACGTTGGCCTCGGCCACCGTGCCGTCCCAGCGCACGGCGAAGAGGACCACGGCGCGCAGCCGGCGGTCGGCCATCGCGGCGCTTCCGGGCGCGGCGCCGGGCGCGGGCGCGGGCGTCGCGGGAAGGCCAGTGGCCCAGCGGTCTTGAATGCGCGCGTGCACGGCGCGCAGGTAATCACCCTCGACACCGGGGACGGTGATGCCCGGCTCGACAGCGGTGGCCGCGGGCGCGGGCTCGGCTGCGGCGGCGAGCCGCGTGCCTCCGATCAGAAAAGCGAGAAGAGAGGATCGGATCGCAAGACATGGCGATGGCATATCGAGGCGTGCATCGGCAGATCGGCGCACCGCCTGAACACCGGGGTGGGCGCTCCGCTCACCTCCCCGCTGGGCGGAACGATCAAGGCAGGTGGTAGTCTTTTTCGCCCGCCGTCACCGCCACAGGCAGGCGGTTGCGCGCGGGCGGTATCGGGCAGGTCGCGAACGCGGTGAAGGCACAGGGCGGGTTGAAGGCCAGATTGAAATCCAGGACCACCGCGTCGTCGGGCCCGGGCAGATCGACGTAGAGAAAGCGGCCGGCGGGGCTGGTCTCCTTACCGGTGGTGCGATCCGCGAACACGATGAACAGGCGGCCGGCATCCTCCTCGAGGATTGGCTCCAGCGACAGCTCGATCCCGGCGATGGAGAAGTGCGCCAGGCCCGGCACCTGACGCGGTCCGGAGGGACCAACGTCCAGCTGGTGCACGGTCGTCCGCGGCGGCACGTAGCGCTGGAACCGGGCGGTCACGCGCCAGGCGGCATCGATCGCGAAATAGGAAAGCCCGGTGAACTGGCGCAGCGCCGGCGACCGCGGATCCTTCACGCGCACCGCGACCGTGTCGCCGCGGCGATAGAGCTCGTACGTCCGGCCGTCGAAGCTCAGCGTTTGCGAGCGCTCGCCCTCGCGCGGGTGGAGGACGGCATCGGCGACCGGGCGGCCTTCGGAGGTGACAGCCAGGCCCGGGTGAACCCGCAGGCGGGCCTCGTCGCCGTCGAGCGTGACGAGGCCGAACGGCAGCGCGTTGTCCCCGGGTTCGAGGAGGATGCGATCGACCAGCGTCAACCAGCCGTCGTCGGCCCGCAGGCGCCGCTCGCGCGCCTGCCGCCACGCTTGGACCAGGGTTTCATGCTCGGTGTCGCGGGCCGCGTCGCGCGTCGCGCGGTGATCGGTGTCAGGCAACCCGCCGAGCATAGCGCGGAAGTCCATGATCTCCGTCCCAACGTCGCCGTCCGCGGATTTTTCAGACGACGCTCGTTAATAACAGAGGGTTGATTCGACCACTGGTGGGTGTTCTGCTTTCGAACGGGTTCTCGACGAGTTTTCGCGCGCGGAGGTTGGTACATGAGCAGGAAGGTCTGGTTCGCGCTGATTGGTTGGGGCTCGCTCGCGGGCTGCACGGGAAGCGAGATCTCGCCCGCAGGTGGACAGGTTTCTGTTGATCCGGCACCCGTGCCCGGACAGGCGGGCTCCGTCGGAGTGGGCGGCAGCACGCCTGCTCCCGTTCGGACGGCGGACCCGGTTCCCGCGACCGGCCAGGGCGGGTCTGACGCGACCGGCACCACGTGCGGCGCCGGCGGCGAAAGCATCCCCAGGCCGCCGCCGCCAGCGATGTTCCGGCCACTGTTCGGCGCGACGGTGAAGTCCACACCTGCCCCGCCTCCGCTCTCCGGCGGCACGCTGGCGGCCATGTCGAACGAACGCGCCGTGGTGGCGGACCCGGAGCGCGACCGCCTGTACATCGTCGATCTCGCCGGGCTGAAGGTCGCCAGCACCGTCACGCTGTCACCGGGCGACCAGCCGGGGCGCGTGGTCGAGGGCGCGGCCGGCATCGCCCACGTCGTCCTTCGCGGCGGCGGCGCCGTGGTCACCGTCGACACCACGACCGGCGCCATCAAGGCCCGGCGCGCCGTCTGCGCGGCGCCGCGCGGGATCGCCTATGACCGCACCGGCGCGGCCGTGACCGGCCCGGCGCGGGCGCTGCTGCACGTGGCCTGCGCGGGCGGCGAGCTGGTGTCGTTTCCGGCGGCCGACGACAAGGCGGCGGCGGTGCGAACGGTGACGCTGGATCGCGACCTGCGCGACGTCGTCGCCAGCGGTCCGGCGCTGCTGGTCAGCCGCTTCCGCAGCGCCGAGATCCTGACCATCGATCAGGGCGGCAAGGTCGCGCTGCGCGTCCAGCCAGGCAGCCGGGTTCGCAGGGCGTTCAACGGCTCCCAGACAATGAGCGCCGCCGTTGCCTGGCGAATGATCCCGGTGAACATCGGCGCGGACGGGACGACCGTGCCCGGGGCCGGCGCGACGAACGACACCCAACCGGGTGCGCTGCTCGTCCACCAGCGCGCCCAGAACGACGTGGTGATCCCCGGACCCGGCGGCTATGCGGGCGTCATCGGCTGCGGATCGATCGTCGAGTCCGCGGTAACGGTCGTCAGCCCGGGCGCGTCGCCGGGAGCGACCGGCGGGCCGGCGCTGGCGTCCAACGTGCTGCCCATCGACATCGCCCTGGCGCCCAGCGGGCAAGTGGCGGTGCTGGCGGCGGGCAACGCGAACGCGCCCGCGCTGGCGTCGGTGGCCGTCTTCGATAAGGTCAGCGACGTCACCAACATCAACGGCGCGGACTGCGTGGCGCCCCCCGGCGGCATGCCGCGCGACCTGGGCACCATCGTCGGTTCGACCAGCGTGCAGCCGGCGCTGAGCGGACGATTGGTCGCGCTGGCCTACACGAAAAGCGGCGCCCTGCTGGCGCAGAGCCGCGAACCGGCGCAGCTGTGGATCGTCGATCCCACTGCCGCGGGCGTCGGGCGCGCGGTGGGCCTGGCCACGGACAGCCGGGCCGACACCGGGCACGACATCTTCCACGCCAACTCCAGCGGGGACCTCGCCTGCGCTTCCTGCCATCCGGAAGGCGGCGACGACGGGCGGGTCTGGAACTTCGCCTGCATCGGCGAGCGGCGCACGCAGTCGCTGCGCGCCGGGATCAGCGGGACGGAGCCCTTCCACTGGGACGGCGATCAGAAGACGTTCCCGCACCTCGTCGACGACGTGTTCGTCGGGCGCATGGGCGGGCCGACGCTGGCGACCGACCAGACCGACGCGCTGCTGAGCTGGATCGACACCATCCCCACCCTGCCGCCGCTGGTGTCTTCATCCGCGGCTGCGGCGACGCGCGGCAAGGCGCTGTTCGACAGCGCGGCGGTTGGCTGTGGCAGCTGCCACGCCGGCAAGCGCATGACCAACAACCTGACGATCGACGTCGGCACCGAGCACGCGCTGCAGGTCCCGTCGCTGACCGGCGTCGGCTGGCGCGCGCCCTTCATGCACAACGGGTGCGCGCCGACGCTGGCCGATCGCTTCGGCGACTGCGGCGGCGGCGACAAGCACGGCCACACCTCGCAGCTGACCAGCGCCCAGGTGGCCGATCTCGTCGCG
Source organism: Polyangia bacterium (assembly GCA_035544495.1). Lineage (GTDB taxonomy): Bacteria > Myxococcota_A > Polyangia > Fen-1088 > Fen-1088 > DATKEU01. The sequence goes on from DATKEU010000394.1 coordinate 12,002, forward strand.
TACCTGGAATCGCTGTAGCGCCGGGTCTGGCCGGTGGCCGAGATCAAGGGCCGAGGATCTCCTTCATCCAGCGGACGTCCGGCGGCTGGGTCATCTGGCTCCAGTCGTCGTCGATCAGGCGGGCCGGCGTCCATTTTCCTGATGCCGGGTGGTAAAACCACGGCCGCGTGATCCGTCTTTGCTACGCCAACAGGACCGAGGCGCTGCTCGCCGCGCTGACGGAGCGGCTGGCGGAGGCGCGGGCAGCGCCGGGAGCGTCGCTCTTCGCGCCGACGCACCTGGTGGTGCCGAACCGCAACGTCGAGACCTACGTCAAGCTGGGGGTGGCGCGGGCGCTGGGCGTGGCGGCCAACATCGAGACCTGGTTTCTGCGCGGGTTCCTGGCCGACGTGGCCCGCCGGACGGCGGCGGCCGGAGCGGGCGGCGAGGCTGCCGGGCCAGCCGCCGTCGAGATCATCGATCGGCCGCAGCTCCAGGGCGAGCTCCTGGCCCTGTTGCAGGACGACCGCTTCCTGGCGTCGCGCGACCTTGCACCGGTGCGCGACTATCTGGCGGCGGCGGGCGCGGCCGCGGACGCGGTCGACCTGCGCCGCTATCAGCTGTCGGCGGAGCTGGCGGCGCTGTTCGACGACTACGCCTTCTCGCGACCGGAGATGCTGCACGCCTGGCGCGAAGGGCGCCTGGCGGAGGGGCCGGAGCCGGTCATGCAGCGCTGGCAGCGCGAGCTGTGGCTGGGGATCTTCGGGCGGGGCGGCGCGCTGGAGACGCGCACGCGCCGCGACGGGCGGAGGCGGCTGACGCTGGCGGCGCTGTTCGAGGAGGCGCCCGCGGAGCCGCTGCGGCTGCCGCCGGCCGTCCACGTCTTCGGCATCTCGTACGTGGCGCGCCTGTACCGGCGCATCTTCGCGGCGCTGGCGCAGGCGACCGCGCTGCACATCTACACGCTGAACCCCTGCCGCGAGTTCTGGGAGGATCTCGAGGCCGGGCCGCGCCGGCCGCGCGCCGCCGACAAGCGCAAGTTCCCGCCCCGCCGCGCGCCCGAGCAGCTGGTGCTGGGCGGCGGCGACGCCGCGGGCGGCGCTGCCGACGACGGCGCCGAGAACCCGCTGCTCTCGCTGTGGGGCCGACCCGGACGCGACAACATCCGTCTGCTCAATCAGCTGTCGGAGTGCGATTTCGACGCGCGCTTCGCCGATCCCGTCGCCGCGGCGGGCGGCGGCCCGGCGCGCGTGCTGCACCACCTGCAGCGCGACATCCTGGACCGCGTCCCGGCGCGCGCCAGCGACGGGAGGCTGGCCCTGGACGACGACAGCGTCACGGTCCTGGCCTGTCCCGATCCGCGCCGGGAGCTGGAGACCATCGCCGCCGAGATCTGGCGTCTGGTGCGCGCGGACGAGACGCTGAGGTTCAACGAGATCGCGCTCTTGGTTCCGGGGCGCGACGCGGCCGCGCGCCTGGCGATGGCCAGCGCGGTGTTTCGCGAGGCGTCCGACCTCCCGCACAGCGTCGCCGACCTGCCGCTGCCGGGCGAGAGCCGCGTCGCCGAGGCGATCGATCTGTTGCTGGCGCTGCCGCTCGGAAATCTGATCCGGCAGGATCTGCTGCGCCTGCTGATGCACCCGGCGGTGGCGGGGCCCGGCGTCGACGCCGGAGCGTGGCTGGCCCTGTGTGACGACCTGGGGATCGTGCACGGCGCGGATCGCGGCGACCACGCCGGCACGTACATCGATCGCGACGTCTTCAACTGGGACCAGGGGCTGCGGCGGCTGGCGCTGGGCGCGTGGATGGCGGGCCCGCGCAGCGGCGACCAGCGCGTCTTTCACGCCGGCCCCGATCGCTATCTGCCCGAGGAGCCGGCGCCCGACGGCGCGCTTGGCGCGGCCCGCTTCGGCCGGCTGGCGCGCGCGCGGCTGGCGCACGCGCGGCAGGCGCGCGCCGGGCGGCGGACGCTGCGCGAGTGGATGGCGTTCCTGCGCGCGGCCGTCGGTCGCACGATCACGCCGGCCGACGCCGACGATCGCGCGGCGCTGCTGCGCTGCCTGGGCGAGCTGCAACCGCTGGAGGAGATCGGCCCGCCGGAGCTGCAGGTCGGGTATCGCGTCGCCTGCGAGCTGGCGCGCGCGGCGCTGGGGCGGCTGACGGCGCGGCGCGGACAGTACCTGGCGGAGGGGGTGACGATCTCCTCGTTCCTGCCGATGCGGGCCGTCCCCTTCCGCGCCATCTTCATCGCCGGCCTGAACGAGGGCGACTTCCCGGTCGGCGAGCGGGCGGCGCCCCTGGATCTGCGCGCGCAAGCGCCCCGGCCGGGCGACGTCAGCGCGCGCGCCCAGGACCAGTACATGTTCCTCGAGGCGCTGCTGTGCGCGCGCGAGCGCCTGTGCCTTTCGTACGTCGCCTGCGATCCCGTGACCGGCGAGGCGCGGGCGCCGTCGTCGGTGCTGCTGGATCTGCTGGCGGTGCTGGAGGCCGGTTACTGGGCGCCCGACGCGGCCGCGCGGAGCGCGCGCCGGCCGCCGCTGCGCCGGCACGAGGACGACGGGGCGCGCGCGGTGCTCCCGGCGGCGGCGCGCGAGGCGGCGGCGGCGGCGCTGGCGGCGGATTTGACGGCGGCCATCGCTGGCGGCGCGCCCGCGGGAGCGTCCGGCGACGCGCGGCCCGACTGGCGCGAGGCGCGGCAGTCGCTGGCGGCGCCCGCCTGGCGCGACGTCGCGGCGGCGCTGGGCTGGGTGGGGCCGCCGCCCGCGCAGTCGGAAGCGGCGGCGATCGACAGCGTGCCGGCCGCGCCGAGATCGATCACCCTGACCACGGCCCAGCTGCGGCGCTTTCTCGAGTGCCCGCTGCAGGGATCGGCGGCGGTGCTGCTGCGCCTGGGCGAGGCCGAGGACGACGCGGAGGCGGCCTTTCGCGAGGACGAGGACTTCGAGCCGGCGGTGCTGCGGGCCACCACCTTCCTGCGCGACGTCTTCGGGCAGGCGCTGCGCGCCGGACCCACCACGCCCGACGACGCGGCGCTGGCGCGCGCCTACGACCAGGCGGCGGAGCGGCAGATCCTGCAGGGCGCGCTGCCGCTGGGGACCTTCGGCGCCGTGGCCCGCCAGGAGCAACTCGACCGCCTGCGCGTCTGGCGCGACGGCCTGCTGCGCCTGCACGGCGCGGATCTGCCGGCGGTGGGACGGGTCTTCTTCGGACACGCCGGCGAGTACGAGGACTCGCCACGCATCCTTCCCGCGGTGACGCTGGACCTGGCGCCGGCCGGCGCGAGAGGGCCGCTGCGCGTGAATATCCACGGCGCATCGGAGCTGGGCGCCGAGCGCGGTGGCGAGCGGGTGACCTTGCTGCTGCCGATGCGCGACCGGCGCGATGCGAACCACGACGAGCGCGAGCTTCTGCGGGCGTTCCTGGACCACGTGATGGTGTCGGCCATCGGAGCGGGGCCGGCGCGCCCGACGCGGGCGCTGATCCTGCGGCCCGCGACCACGAAGGGCGGCAAGCTGCGCGACGAGGTGAGCTTCCGCGCGCTGTCGCCGGTGCAGGCGCGCGGGTACCTGGACACGCTGGTCGGGGACCTGCTGGGCGGCGTGCACGACTATCTGTTGCCGCTGGAGCCGGTGGTCGCCTGGCGCAACGCCAAGGAGGATCCCAAGCCGTCGCTGCCCGAGGTGGTGGCGCAGTACCGGGACGACGGCTGGGTGAAGATCCGCTCCGACTTCGGCCCCGTGCACCAGGCGCGCCGCTATCCACCGCCCTCGGACGAGGAGGGGCGCGCGATGATCGCGCGGCGCCTGGGGCTGTTCTTCGACGGGCGCCTGCCGGGCGCGATCGGCGAGGAGGCCTGATGCCGGCAGTGACGTTCTATCCAAAACCCGACGAGCTCGGGCGCCTGCCGCGCGATCGCAGTGCCGTCATCGAAGCCTCGGCCGGCACGGGCAAGACGTACCTGCTCGAGCACCTGGTCCTTGACCGCATCGTCGACGGTGACACGCGCATCGAGAACATTCTGGTCGTCACCTTCACCGACAAGGGCGCGGCGGAGCTTGGCCGTCGCCTGCGCGCTGCCATCGATCGCCTGCTGCGCGCCGCCGCCGGCGCCGACCCGCCGCCCGCCGGCGACACCGCCGATCCCGCGCGCTGCTGGCGCCTGGACGCGGGCGCGGTGGCGCGCCTGCAACGCGCGCGGCAGTCGTTCGACCGGGCCACCATCGCCACCATGCACGGGTTCTGCCAGCAGGTGCTGACCGAGAACCCGTTCGCCAGCCAGCGCCTGTTCGCCCAGCGCCACGTCGACAGCCGCCAGCTGTTCGCCCGCGTGTACCGGGACGTCCTGCGCCGGCGCCTGGCCGTCGACGACGATTTGCGCCCGTATCTAACGGCGTGGCTGCAGTGCGGGTACGGCATCGGCCGACTGGAGGAGCTGCTGTACGACGCGCGCCGGTTCGCGGGCACGTCGCCGTGGTGGGTCCGGTTCGATCCGGCGGCCATCGCGGCGGCCGTGCGCGAATTCTTGGAGGCCGACGCCGCTCCGGGTGCGCGCGCCGCGTTCGGAGCCCAGGTCCCCACTCGCACGAAGGCGAAGGCGGCCGTTACCCGCCTGGACACCGTGGCGGCGATCTGCCGCGCCTTCGCCGCGCGTGGTGACCTGCCGGAACTGCTGCGCGATCTCGACGACGCCGCCGAGGAGGGCGCGGGAAACCTGTTCTCGTACTTCGACACCTCGCTGCCGGTCGGGCCGTACACCGGCGCCGCCGCCCGGCTGCGGGACGCGTTCCTGGGCCTGGCGGACGTCGCGGTGCCGCTGGGCGCGGCGGTGGCGCAGCTCTTCACGCCGCTGGTGGGCGAGGCGCTGCAGGCGCACAAGCGGGGCAACGGGCTCTATGACTTCGACGACATGCTGGCGCTGGTGGCGGAGAGCCTGGAGGGCGCGCACGGTCCGGAGCTGATTCGCCTGCTGCGCGGCCGCTATCACTGCGCCTTCATCGACGAGTTTCAGGACACCGATCCGGTGCAGTGGCGGATCTTCCGCACGCTGTTCGCCGACAAGGAGAGCACGCGCCCGCTGGTGATCGTCGGCGATCCCAAGCAGGCGATCTACGGCTTCCGCGGGGCCGACGTGCGGACGTACCTGGCGGCGCGGCGGGAGCTGGCCAGCGACGGCGAGGAGGCGGCGCTGCATCTGACGCGCAACTTCCGCTCGACGCCGGCGATCGTCGAGGCGTACAACGCCATCCTCGATCAGCAGGCGGGCGCTCCGTTCTTCGCCGCCGCCGGGGAGATCCGCTATGAGCACCCGGTTAGCGCTGCGCTGCCGGCCGGCGCGGCGCCGCGGCCGGCCGTGACGTTGCTGTCGCTGGTGTCGCCCACGCCGGGCAAGGTCCGCGCGCGCGACGTGCGCCGCGCGCTGACGGGGCGGATCGCGCGTGAGATCCGCGCGCTCATCGACCCGGCGGCGGGGTCGTCGGCGGCGGCGGCGCCGGCGGCGGCCGTGCGGCCGGGCGACATCTTCGTCCTCACGCGCATGCTGGCCGAGGCGCAGGCGGTGGGCGCGGCCCTGCGCCAGGCCGGCGTGCCGTACACGCTGTTCAAGCAGGACGGCCTCTTCCAGACGCCGGAGGCGTCGGAGGTGCTGGATCTGCTGGCCGCCATCGAAGATCCCGCCGATCGGTCCAAGCGCGCGCGGGCCTGGCTGACGCCGTTCTTCGCGCTCGCGCTCGGCGATCTGCCGGACTGCGCGGCCCTGCCGGCCGATCACCCGCTGGTGGCGCGCCTCTTCGCCTGGAAGGAGCTGGCCGACGACCACCGGTTCGAATCGCTGTTTCATCGCATCCTCGACGACAGCGGCGTGATCCGGCGCGAGCTGTTCGCCGGCGCCGGCGAGCGGCGGCTGACCAACTATCAGCACATCTTCGATCGCCTGCTGGAGGAGACGGCGGGCGGGCGGCGCGGCCTTCGCGATCTCATCATCCAGCTTGGCGGCTTCATCGACGACAAGCACAAGCCCGATCCCGAGGACGGCAACGTCCAGCGGCGCGAGAGCGATCGCGACGCCGTGCAGATCATGACCATGCACAAGGCGAAGGGGCTGGAGGCCGAGGTGGTGTTCCTGTACGGCGGCTTTTCGCCGTACCGGGGCGGGTACCGGAAGGTGCGGACGTTCTCCGAAGATGGCCAGCGCGTCGTCACCTGCGGCCGCCCCCGGCGCGCGGCACTGGACGAAAAATTGAAGAGCGAGCAGGCGCAGGACGATCAGCGCCTGCTGTACGTGGCGCTGACGCGCGCGCGGTCGCGCCTGTACCTGCCCTATTTCGGCGGCCTGCCGGAGGCCGACGAGGAGCTGGAGGGGCCGTCGGGGGGCCCGGAGCCGATCGAGTGGAGGGTGCTGCGCGGCGGTTACCGGCACGTCAACCGGCGGCTGCGCGCGCTGATCGAGGATCCGGTGTTCCGCGACGAGCGGCGGTCGCTGTTCGACCCGCAGAGGGTCCCCTGCCCGCCCGAGGACGGCGACGGCGACAGCGCGGCGAGAGCGGCGGCGCGCGGGCGGGCGCTGCGAGCGTGGCGGCCACCGGCGGACCTGCTGGGCGACGACGGCGCCGCGGAGGCCAGCGCGCGCGTCCTGGACAACCTGCGGCGCCGGCGAGCGGGGTTTGCCATCACCTCGTACACGCGGCTCAAGCAGCGCCACGGCGGGTATCAGGCTCCCGAGGATCCGCTGGATGATGGGCTCGGCGACGCGCCGCTGGACGCGGAAGCGGAGGCGGCGGCGGATGCGGCGACGCCGGCGCCGGCCGGCGGCCCGGCGGTGCTGCCGGGCGGCGCGCGGTCGGGCATCTTCCTGCACGCGGTGCTGGAGACGGTGCCGCTGGAGGCCTTGAAAACCGAACGGCCGGGGGTCGACGCGTGGCTGGCGCGGCCCGACGTGCAAGCGGTTTTCGCGCGGGAGATGAGCCGCTTCGATCGGCGCGACGAGCACCTTGGCGACGCCGCCCGGCTGGTGCACGCGGCGCTGACCACGCCGGTGGCGCTCTCGGCGGCGCGCACGTTGCCGGGGATCGCCTCCGCGGAGCAGATCCTGCGCGAGGTGGAGTTCGTCTACCCCGTGGCCTCGGGCGGCGGCGCCAGCCCGGACTTCGTCAAGGGCTTCATCGATTTCGTCATCGAGGTCGACGGGCGGACATATCTGGGCGACTGGAAGAGCGATCACCTGCCGGCGTGGGACGCGGCCACCCTCGGCGCGCACGTGGAGGCCAACTACGCCATCCAGGCGCGTCTCTACGCCATCGCGCTGGTGAAGATGCTGGGGATCACCGGGCCCGATGATTACGAGGCGCGCTTCGGCGGGATGCTGTTCGTTTTCCTGCGCGGCCTGCCGGGCGGCATCTTCATCTGGCGGCCGTCCCACGCCGAGGTCACGCGCTGGCGCGACGAGCTGGGGGCGATCGTCGCCGCCCGCGACGCGCGGGAGCGAGAGGAGGCGACGTCGTGATCGACGGCGATGCCGTGCCGGCGTCGATCGCGGTGGCCAGCGCGCTGCGCGCGGCCGACTTACCCGAGGAGACGATCTATCTCGCCGGCGATGCAGCGTCGGCGGCGTGGACGCCGGACCTGCCGGAGGCGGACCGCCGGGCCTGGACGCTGCTGGTGGCGGCGTCGCTGGAGGCGCAGCGGCGCGGCGACACGCGCCTCGCGTTGCCACGCGCCGACGCCGCCGGGGCGTCATTCCTTTACGCGTTCCTGGCGCTTCCGGAGCTGCCCGACGCCGACCGGCGGGGCGCAATGGCCCTGGCGGCCCGCCTGCGCGGCGAGCGGCCGCACGGGCTCGGCGAGATCGTCGGCGCGCCCGGTGAATACAAGCCGTTCATCGTCGACGGCGGGTGCCTCTATCACCAGCGCGTGCTGGCGGTCGAGGAGAAACTGGCGGCGGCGCTGCGGCGGCGACGAGGGCAGCGGGCGAGCGGCGTGTCGGAGACGGCGCTGGCGGAGGCCGTGGCGGCGGCGGCG
>DATKEU010000395.1:0-12311 GCA_035544495.1 Polyangia bacterium
CGTCGCTGGCGAACCAGATCCCGGTCACGGGCGGCGGCCCGACGGGGCTCGCCCTCGATGCGCGGCGCGGGCTGCTGTACGCGCTCACTCGCTTCGACAACTCGATCTCGATCATCGACGTGCGGCTGGGGCGCGAGATCGGGCACGTCGCCATGTTCAATCCGGAGCCGCGCAGCGTGGTCAAGGGCCGGCGGTTTCTGTACGACGCGGCTTTCACGTCGGGGCACGGCGATTCGGCGTGCGCGACGTGCCACATCTTCGGCGACTTCGACAGCCTGGCCTGGGACCTTGGCGATCCCGACGACATCGCCACGCCGATCCCGGGGCCGTTCACGTTCGATCTCACGCTGCTGGGGCCGCCCATCGGCACCAGCACGCCCATCCACCACCCGCTCAAGGGCCCGATGACGACGCAGAGCCTGCGCGGGATGGCGAACCACGGCCCGATGCACTGGCGGGGCGATCGCACCGGCGGCACGGATGCCACGCGCCTGGTCGTGCTGCCCAGCGCCCAGCCCGACACGGGGACCTTCGACGAGCAGGCCGCCTTCAAGAAGTTCAACGTCGCGTTCGGCGGCTTGCTCGCGCGCGCAAACCCGCTCGCCGACGACGAGATGCAGGCGTTCACGGACTTCATTCTGCAGGTCACGTACCCGCCGAACCCGATTCGCAACCTGGACGACTCGCTGACCCCCGATCAGCAAGCGGGGCGCGACTTCTACTTCAGCCACCTGCCCGACGGCCGCGAGCTGCCTTCCGACACCTTTCACAACTGCAACGGCTGCCACGTGCTGGATCCGCAGGGCAACGCTCAGTTCGGCGTGGCCAAGCCGGGCTTCTTCGGCAGCGACGGCCGTTATTCGTTCGAGGCGGAGACCCAGTTCGTCAAGGTCCCGCACCTGCGCAACATGTACCAGAAGGTCGGGATGTTCGGCATGGACAACACCTTCAACCCGAGCGACACGTCGGGGCTGGGCACCCTCTTGCCCGAGCCCTACAACTCCAGCGCGCCGACCGGCGATCAGGTGCGCGGCTTCGGGTTCCTGCACGACGGCAGCGTGGACACGGTGTTTCGATTCCACAGCGGCACCGTGTTCGCGCAGCGCCAGTCGAACCCCGGCGGCATCGTCGTGGCCGGCCCCACCGATGATCCGGCCACCGCGCAACAGAAGGTGCTGGCGAACATCAAGCTGCGCCGTCAGATCGAGGCGTTCATGCTGGCGTTCGACTCGAACCTGGCGCCCATCGTCGGCCAGCAAGCGACGCTGGACGAGGCCGCGGGCGCGGACACCACGGCGCGGCTGGATCTGCTGGAGGCGCGCGCGGCCGCCGGCGAGTGCGACCTGGTGGCGCACGGCCTCTTCCACGGCGAGCCCACCGGCTTCCTCTTCGATCCGGCCACAAACGCGTTCCTGCCCGATCGCTCGCACCGCGATCCCGTCGCCGACGCGCACCTGCGCACCCTGGCGGGGGCCGGCCGCGCCACGCTGACCTTCACCGCCGTCCCGCCCGGCTCGGGCCGCCGCGCCGGCATCGATCGCGACCTCGACGGCAACCTCGACGGCGATCGGGACGAGCGCGACCGGTCGCGCGGTGGCGGGCATCGCGACGACTCGCTGGCCCGCGAATAGGGCGGCGCGGGAACGAAACGGCGCTAGCGCCGCGGCTTGCGGAGCTGCTCGACGAACACGGCCGGATCGTGCGTCGGCAGCTCGCACTTGCCGCGCTCGCACAGGTACGCGGTGGCGCGCCCGCCCTGCGCCAGCTTGCCCTCCATGAACGTGGCCAGCGGCGCCACCGCCGCCACGCCCGCCCCCTCGGCGGCGCCCGCCAGCGCGCGGCTGGGCACGAACGTGCGGCGCAGCGCCGCCAGCAACGGCTCCGCGGTCTCGCGCGCGGCGCCCGACGGCCAGACGACGGCGATCTCGCGCGCGACGTCGGCGGCGTAATCGACTGCCAGCAGCGCCTCGGTCATGGCCACGCCCCGGGTGGTCAGGGCGTCCGAGAACGCCCGCAGCGCCCGCTCGGCGATCTGCCGCCAGCGATCGTCCGCCGTGAAGGTGTGCAGGCGGAGCGCGTTCAGCAGCGCCACCGCGTTGCCCGAAGGCTCGGCCCCGTCATAGGTCGGCTTCTCGCGCGCCAGCAGCGCCTCGTGATCGTCGCTGGTCATGAACCAGCCGCCGCCCGCGGCGTCGGCGAAGCGCGCCTCGACGGCCTCCGAGAGCGCGATCGCCTCGCGCAGCCAGCGCGGGTCGAAGTCCGCCTCGAACAGATCCAGCAGCCCGGCGGCGACGAAGGCGTAATCGTCGAGGTAGCCGTTGTGCCGTGCCCGCCCGTCCTTGAAGCTGCGCAGCAGGCGCCCGTCCTGGCGCATGCGCCCCAGCACGAAATCGGCCGCCCGGGCCGCCGCCGCGACATAGCGCGCCTCGCCCAGCACGCGGCCGCCCACCGCCAGGCCGGAGATCGCGAGTCCGTTCCACGCCGCCAGGATCTTGTCGTCGCGCAGGGGCGGCACGCGCCGGCTGCGCGCCTCGTAGAGCAGCTGGCGCGCCGGGGCCAGCGCTTGCCACTCTGCTTCGTCGGGATGGGCGACGTTCAGGATGTTGTGGCCCTCGAAGTTGCCCCCCGCGGTGACGCCGTAATAGCGCATGAAGCGCCCGGCGTTCGCGCCCAGCAGCGCGCCGAGCTCGCTCTCCGACCAGACGAAGAACTTCCCCTCCTCGCCCTCGGAGTCGGCGTCGGTCGCCGAATAGAAGCCGCCCTCGGGCGCGGTCATCTCGCGCAGCAGGTAGTCCAGCGTCTCGCGCAGCACGCGCGCGAAGTCGCCGCGCCCCGTGACCTGGAACGCCTCGGCGTACGCCACCGCCAGCAGCGCGTTGTCGTACAACATCTTTTCGAAGTGCGGCACCAGCCAGCGCGCGTCGGTGGAGTAGCGGTGAAAGCCGCCCCCCACCTGATCGTAGAGGCCGCCCGCCGCCATCTTCTCCAGCGTCACGGTCGCCATGCGCAGCGCCTGCGCGTCGCCGGTGCGCGCGTGATGGCGCAGCAGCAGCCGGATCGGCACGTTCGAGGGGAACTTGGGCGCCCGGCGCACGCCGCCGTAGGTCTCGTCGAAGGCGCGCTTGAAATACTCGACGGTGGCGGCGACGGCGGCCTCGCCCGGCACGCCGCCCGCAGCGCCGCGGTCGGCGCCGCCCTGCCCTTGCATCTCGGCGCGCACCGCCCGCGTCAGCTCCTTCGCCGCGCGCGCCACGCGATCGCCGTCCTTGTGATACGTGTCGGAGAGCTCGCGCAGGATGGTGAGGAACCCGTGCGTGGCCCCGCGCGCTCCGTCGCGGGGCGGGAAATACGTGCCGCCGAAGAAGGGCTCGCGCCCCGGCGTCAGCCACACGCTCATCGGCCAGCCGCCCGATCCGGTCAGCGCCTGCACCGCGCTCATGTAGATCGCGTCGACGTCGGGGCGCTCCTCGCGGTCGACCTTGATGCAGACGTAATGCTCGTTCATGTAGCGGGCGATCTCCTCGTCCTCGAACGACTCGCCCTCCATGACGTGGCACCAGTGGCAGGTGGCGTAACCAATCGACAGAAACACCGGCCGCCCCAGGCGCTTCGCCTCCGCGAACGCGTCGTCGCCCCAGGCGTGCCAGCTGACCGGGTTGTGCGCGTGCTGAAGGAGATACGGGCTCGACTCGAGGATCAGCCGATTCGTGTAGCGGGGTGCCCGACCGACCAGGTGGTGCGTGCGCGGAACGTAATCCGCCCCCTTCGCCGCCAGCGCCTCGGCCAGCCGGTGCCGCAGCCGATCGTCGAAATCAGGCGCGCCCGGCGGCATCTCCGGCAGCGGCGTCTCGGTCATGCTGGTCGTCATGGAAGGTGCTCGGCGCGACCGGCAGGCCGCGCCCGGCACAATGATGACGAACGTGACGAAAAGCAACCACCCGCGCGGGAAGGTCACGCACACAAGCTAGATCTTCACGTGGATGACGACCTTGCCGACGTAGGTGGTGTCTTCCTTGGGAAAGAACCCGACCGCCTTGGCGTGGATCTGCGCGCCGGCGCGGGCATAGGGAAGCAGCTCGACGCCGGGGATGGGCGTGACGGAGATCGTCTGCAGATTCGGCACCGGCTCCAGCTGGGCGATCTTGATCTCCGGCAATTTGGCCGACGGCGCGTCGATGGTGATGGCCACGGCGCTGACGAAATAGAACGTGCCTTTCGTCGGTGAGGTCACCGTGAAGGTCAGCTCCTTCAGCCAGGCGGAGCTGGCCAGCCCGCCCTGCTTTTCAGCCTCGGCGTCGACGTCGATCATCAGGGGCGTCGGCGGCGCGTCGACGACGGCCACCGTCTCCATCTGCGTTCCGATGATCATCGAGCTCGGGATGTCCTGCGAGATGTCGAAGCCGATCACGCCGCAACCGGCGGCTGCGGGGACGATCAGCATTGCCAGCACGGCCAGCGTGCGCGAGAGCCGCATGCCTTCAGCGTAACAAAAAATTGCCCGAATACCCGTACGCCGGGTGAACATCGACCCGTGACGCCACGCGCCCGGGACAGCCTTCATCCACCCACCGGCGCGCCGGGAACCCTGATTCTGCTGCTGCTGTCCGCACTTTTCCTACCGAGCGCCAACGGATGCAAAGCCGGCAGATCCGGCGCTCTGGCGCGTGTGCGCGAGTCGGGCGTGCTGCGCTGGGGCGCCGACGAGCAGGGGGGCGAGCCCTTCGTCTTCGAGGACCCGTCCCAGGGCGGCAAGCTGGCCGGGTTCGAGGTCGACATCGCCGACGCGCTGGCGGGCGCGCTGGGCGTGCGCCCGCAGTTCGTCCAGAACGACTGGTCGAACCTGGTGCCCTCGCTGGAACGCGGCACCTTCGACATCGCGATGAACGGCCTCGAGGTGACGCCGGCGCGCGCCGATCGGGTCCTCTTCTCGCGCCCGTACTTTCTGTTCTCCGAGCGCCTGGTGGCGCGCGCCGGCGACGCCAGCGTGCGCGATCTGCCGTCGCTGCGCGGGCGGCGGGTGGGGACGCTGGCCAGCTCGCAGGCCTGGGACCTGCTGCTCGACAGCGGCGCGCTGCCGGTGCCGTACGAGGGCGTCGAGGAACCGTTCATCGACCTTGCGAACCGCCGCACCGACGCGGTCCTGCTGGACGACATCATCGTCGACCGGTACGCCGGCCGCCACGCCGGGCTGCGGGCGGTGGCCGACGTGGCCGATGGACGCTACGCGATCGCCCTGCGCAAGGACGCGCCCGAGCTGCGCGCCGCCGTCGACGGCGCGCTGGAGCGGCTGATCGCCAGCGGCCAGCTGCGCGCGATCTTGCGCCGGTACGGCCTGGACAGCGATCGCCAGGCCGGGCTGGCCACGGCGGCGGCGATCGCCGCGCCGGTGCCGGCGGTCGCGCCGGCCGCCGCGCACGCGCTGGATGCCCACCAGCTGCTGCTGTTCCTGCAGGGCGCGGCGGTGACGCTCTTGATCTCGTGCGCGGCGATGGCGCTGGCCATCGCCCTCGGCCTGGCGCTGGCGGCGGCGCGGATGCTCGTTCCCGCGGCGACCGGGCCGGTCAGCGCGTACATCGAGGTTTTTCGCGGCACGCCGGTGCTGTTGCAGCTGTACTTGCTCTACTACGGCCTGGCCGACGTGCTGGCGCTGGACGCGTGGAGCGCCGCCATCCTCGGCCTCGGCCTCAACTATGCCGCCTACGAAGCGGAGATCTATCGCGCCGGCGTGGCCGCCGTGCCGGCCGGCCAGTGGGAGGCAGGACAGTCGCTGGGGATGACCCGGGGCCTGGCGTTCCGGCACGTCGTGCTGCCGCAGGCGCTGCGCGTCGCGCTGCCCGGCATGACCAACGACTTCATCGCCATGCTGAAAGACAGCGCGCTGGTCTCGGTGATCACCGTCGTCGAGCTGACCAAGCGGATGACCATCACCGCCGTCGACCTGCGCGGCTGGCTTTTGCCCGGCCTGCTCTGCGCGGCGCTTTATTTCGCCATGAGCTATCCGCTGTCGCGGCTGGCGCGCCGGCTGGAACGCCACCTCACGCGATAGAAATTACCCGACGGTGACGGCCTGGATGTTGCGGCGCAGGACGCGATCCAGGACGTCGTCCTGGGCGCTGCGCGGGCCGGCGCCGGCCTCGTGCGCGTCGGGGCGGCGCCGCTCGTATTCGCCGTCGGCGTTCATCTGATAGGCGCGCGTGTTGTCCAGCAAGGCCGGCTCGACGACCTCATGCCGGATCTGCTCGCGCAGCTTCTCGGCCATGACCGGGAACATCACCTCGACGCGCCGGTAGAGGTTGCGCGGCATCCAGTCGGCCGACGACAGGAAGAACTCCTCCTCGCCGGGCGCGCCGAAGACGAACACCCGCTCGTGCTCGAGGAAACGCCCCAGCACGGAGATCACCCGGATCTTCTCCGACACCCCGGGGATGCCGGGCCGCAGGCAGCAGATCCCGCGGATGCACAGGTCGACGGGCACGCCCGCGATCGACGCCCGGTACAGCGCCTGGATGACACGCACGTCGACCAGCGCGTTCATCTTGGCGAACACGCGCGACGGCTGGCCGGCCTTCGCGCGCTCGGCCTGCTCGTCGATCTTGGCGATGATCCCGTCGGCCAGCGCGGCCGGCGCCACGAACAGCTTGCGGTGGCGCGCCTTCTTGGAAAAACCCGACAGCGAGTTGAAGAACTCCGAGACGTCCTCGCCGATGTCCCAGTTGGCGGTGAAAAGACCGATGTCGGTGTAGAGCCGGGCCGTCGATTCGTTGTAGTTGCCGGTCGAGAGGTGCACGTACCGGCGCAGGCCATCCTTCTCGCGCCGCACGATCAGCGCCACCTTGGCGTGGGTCTTGGATCCGGCGTGGCCGAAGAAGACGTGGGCGCCCGCGCGTTCGAGGGCGCGGGCCCAGGCGATGTTGTTCTCCTCGTCGAAGCGCGCCTTCAGCTCGATCGACACCGCCACCTGCTTGCCGTTCTCGGCGGCGCGAATCAGAAGGCGCACCACCTCGGCGTCGTGTCCGGCGCGGTAGAGCGTCATCTTGATTCCCATGACGTCGCGGTCCTCGGCCGCCCGGCGCAGGAGATCCAGCACCGGCGCGAACGAGTCGTACGGGTGGTGCAGGAGCACGTCGCCGGCGCGGATGGCGGCGAAGGGGTCGCCGTTCTCCGTCAGCTCGGCCGGGACGCGCGACGAGAACGGCGGGTCGTGCAGGTCCGGACGCGGCAGCCCGGCGATGGCCATGAAGGCGCTCAGCCCCAGCGGGCCGGCGGTCTCGTAGACGTCGTCCTCGTCGATCTCCAGCTTCTCGACCAGCAAGCGCCGGATGCGGGGCGGGATGCCGGTGTCCACCTCCAGCCGCACGCAGGCGCCGAAGCGCCGCCGCCGCACCTCGCGGTCGACGATCGACAGAAGATCGTGCGCCTCGTCCTCGAGGATCGCGATGTCCATGTCGCGCGTGACGCGAAACGGGTTGCAGCTCAGGATCTCCATCCCGGGAAACAGATCGTCCAGGCTGGCCGCGATCAGCTGCTCCAGCGGCAAAAGGTCAGACGTCGTCGCTTCCGCCGCCGCCTTGCCGCCCGCCGCCGGTCGCAGATCCGACAGGGCGATGAAGCGCGGCAGGCTCTCCGGCACCTTCACGCGCGCGAACCGCCGCTCCTTCGTCTCCGGGTCGCGCGCCTCGATGGCCAGCGACACCGACAGGTTCGACAGAAACGGAAAGGGGTGCCCGGGATCCACCGCCAGCGGCGTCACGATCGGGAACACCGAGCGCCTGAAATAACGCCGCGCCAGCGCTTGCGTCTCGGCGTCCAGCGATTTCCAGTCGCGGATGTGAATGCCCCGCTGAGCCAGCGCAGGCAACAGATCGTCCGACAGCAGCTTCATCGCCGTCTGCAGCTGGCGCCGCACCGTCTGCCCGATGCGCATCAGCTGCTCTTGCGGCGATAGCCCGTCGGGGCTGGTCTCGATCAGGGCCGCCTCCAGCTGGTCGTGCAGGCCGGAGACGCGGATCATAAAGAACTCGTCCAGGTTGGAGGCGTGAATGGCCAGGAACTTCACCCGCTCCAGCAGCGGCCACCGGTTGTCCAGCGCCTCCGCCAGGACTCGGTCGTTGAACGCCAGCCACGACGCCTCACGATTCACGTACAGCGACGGGTGATCGAGCGGCGGCGATTCAGCGGCGCGCCCGCTCACCGGGGGCGGCGGCGCCGCGACGGGCGAATCGCCTGTCTTCAGAACAGCTTCCATCGGAACGGCCCCCCCGGCCGGGCACCGTACCGTGGGTGACCGGCTCACACTGTATCAGTTGTGTGACAAATCGCCCGGCGGCGTCGCCCCTGGCGGCGCTGCCGCGGCCGCCGCGACGCGCGCCTGGATGATCTTGCGCATCACCGCTTTGTGAATCGGATACATCATCGCGATCATGATCAGCATCGCGCCGACCACCACCCACCCGAGGACGTCATAGCGCTGCAGCGGGCCCTGCGGCGTCTGGACGACGATGAGACCCGCCACCCACGACGCCACGCCACCAGAAAATTGCTGCAGCGACGAGCTGACGGCCATGAAGGCGCCCCGATCCTGCGGGTCCGGCACCGCCGTCGTCAGCGCGGACGCCGAGATCATCCGCGCCATCACGCCGACGAACAGCACGATGTTGATCAGCATGACCCACTGCAACGGCGTCACGCCCAGGTTGCAATAGATGCTGACCGCCACGATCGTCACCGCCGTTCCGATGCAGAACGTCGGGTACTTGCCGATGCGATCGCTGAGGCGGCCCATCAGCGGTCCGGCGATGATCGACGCCACGCCGGTCACCATGTACACCCAGTGCAGCTGGGTCAGCGGAATGCCCAGGTTGTTGACCGTGAACGCGCTGCCGAACGGCATCAGCATGAACCCGCCGGTGGCCAGCAGCATGGTGGCCGCGAACGTCTGCAGGTAGCGCGGGGTGCTGATCGTTCGCACCAGGTGGCGCACGGGATCGTGGTCGCCGGACAGCTTGAGGTGGCCGGTGACGGGGCGCAGCTTGATGGCGATCCCCACGCCGACCAGCGCGGCCAGCGTGGCGATCATCAGAAACGGCGCGTGCCAGCCATAGTGGGTCGACAGCCAGACACCGAGCGGAATGCCCATGACCTGGCTGGCAGCGAACGCACTTTGCACCGACCCCATCACCCGGCCGCGCACCTCCAGCGGAAACAGGTCGGCGATGATGGCGAAGCTGATCGAGCCGATGACGCCCCCGAAGAGCCCGGTGACGATGCGGGCCCCCAGCAGGAATCCGTAGGTCGGCGCCATGCCGCACAGGAAGGTCCCCAGCACGAACCCGGCGTAGAAGAAGAGCAGCATCTTCTTTCGATCGAACCGATCGGCGACGCCCGCCGCCAGCAGGCCGGCCGTCCCGGCGGAAAACGCATAGGCCGACACCACCGCGCCGAACTGGCGCGGGGTGATCCCCATGCTCTGCATCAGCAGCGCCCCGAGCGGCGCCAGGATCATGAAATCGAGAACGATGGTGAACTGCAGGAAGGCCAGGATGGCGACGACCAGCTTCTGATAAGGGGAAAACGGCGCTGGCGCGGCGGCGGTGGTGCTCATGAGCGCGCCTTCACATAGCACGTTCTCGTCACGCGGCGACCGGCGCCGGTGACGCCGCGGCGCGGGCCGCCGGTAGGCGACTGTCGGCCCGGGTGCGCCTGGGGCGATCGGAAAACGCGGCGATGCTCGGGGGTTGCGCGCGACGCACCTCAATACCCCGGGCGCCTCCTCCGATGATAGGACGGTCCCACATGGCGAGTTCCACCGAGTCGCCGGCCGATGGCCCGCGCGAGAGCATGGTTCCGCGCGGCGCGGTCATCGGGCGCTACATCGCGCTCGAGCTGATCGGTCGGGGCGGCATGGGGGAGGTCTACGCGGCTTACGATCCAGAGCTGGACCGCAAGATCGCCATCAAGCTCCTGCGCGGCACGCCGGGCAGCGGCGGCTCGCTCGCCGGCGCCGATTCGCGCACCCGCCTGATGCGGGAGGCGAAGGCGATCGCCAAGCTGTCCCATCCGAACGTCATCGTCGTGTACGACGTCGGAACGTTCGAGGATCGCGTGTTCGTGGCCATGGAGTTCGTCGACGGTCACACGTTCAATTACTGGCTGAACGCGGAGCGACGGCACTGGTCGGACATTCTGAAGGTGTTCGTGGCCGCCGGCCGCGGGCTGGGGGCCGCGCACGACAAGCAGCTGGTCCACCGCGACTTCAAACCCGACAACGTGATGATTCGCTCCGACGGCCAGGTGCGCGTGATGGACTTCGGGCTGGCCCGCCTCGCCGACCGCGACAAGAAGCCCTGGATCGCCGCCGTGCCCGCCGCGCTGGAGGCGGCCAGCGCGCAGCGAAAGGCGGCGGAGAACGAACTCGATTCCACGCGCATCGTCGGGGCAAACGGCAGCGCCAGCGACGGGCCGCTACTGCCGGCCGGCATCACGCCGTCGTCGGCGCCGCTGGATCTGATCCTCACGCGCACCGGATCCATGCTGGGCACGCCAGCGTACATGGCGCCCGAGCAGTTTCTCGGTCGCGCCACCGACGCGCGCACGGATCAGTTCAGCTTCTGCGTCGCCCTGTACGAGGCGCTGTACGCGCAGCGGCCGTTCGCCGGCCAGACGCTGTTCGCGCTGACCGCCAACGTCGTGCAGGGGTTCGTCACGCAACCGCCGGCGCAATCGCCGGTGCCGGTCTGGCTGCGTGACGTGCTGATGCGCGGCCTGTCGGTGGCACCGGAGGATCGCTGGCCCAGCATGGACGTCCTGCTCGCCGAGCTGGAGAAGAACCACGTCGTCGCCGGCCGTCGCAAGTTCGAGGCGGGCGCCGCCCGCAAGCTGGCCGGTATCTGGGAGGCGCCGGTGGGTGGCCACGCCGTCGAGACCGCAGCCAAGGCGGAGATGCGGCGGGCGTTCATGGACACCGGCAAGCTGTACGCGAAGACGGCGTTCGAGAACGCCAGCCGTGTCCTCGATCGGTACGCCGAGGACTGGACGACCATGTACGCCGACGCCTGCGAGGCGACGCACGTCCGCCACGAACAATCGGCGGAGACTCTGGACCTGCGCATCGCCTTCCTGCAGGAGGCGCTCGGCAGCCTGAAAGCGCTGTGCCGGTTGTTCCGCGAGGCCAGGGGCGAGGTGGTCGAGAACGCCGTCAGCGCGGCCAGCGCCCTGCCGCGGGTCGAACGCGCGGCGGACGTCGAGGTCCTGCGCGCGGTGGTGAAGCCGCCGGCCGATCCGGCCGCGCGGGAGACCGTCGAGCAGCTGCGCGCGCGGCTGGCCGAGATCCGCGCCCTGGTCTCCGTCGGGCGCGTGAACGACGCTCGCAAAACCATCGACCAGCTAGAGCCGGAGGTGCGCCAGGTTCAGTACGACCCGCTGCTGGCGGAGACGTTGCTTCTGGCCGCCAACATCCACTTCGAGCACAGAGAGAGCGAGCTTGCCACTCGTCTGGCCGAGGACGCCGTCTGGACGGCCGAGCTGGCCCGGCACGACGAGGTCACCGCCGAGGCGACCGCCCAGCTGGTTGGATTTTGCAGCGACGCCCTGCGCCCCGATCTGGCGGACATCTGGGCCCGCCATGCCGAGACGACCATCAAGCGGATGGGTGGTCATGATCTGCTGTGGAGCTGGCTCTTGAACAACCGGGCCATCCTGCGCCACCGCCAGGGGCGCATCGAGGAAGCGCTGGCGGACGCCACCCGGGCGATCGCGGCCAAGGAGAAAGCGCAAGGACCGGACAGCGCCGATCTGGCCGTGTCGCTGGGGAACATCTCCATCTACCTGGCCGACGGTGGCGACATCCAGGGCGCCCTGACCTTCGTCGAGCGCGCGCTGCGCATCCAGGAGTCGCACCTGGGCGCCGACCACCCGCGTACCGCCATCAACCTGACCAACTACAGCGAGTACCTGGGCCAGCTCGGGCGCTATGACGAGGCCCGGGTGGCTGCCCGGCGGGCGCTGTCCACCTTCGAGCGAGAGACCGATCCCGACGGCATCTTCGTGACCAGCGCGCTGATGGCGCTGGCCTTCGCGCACCTCGGCGACGGGATGCTCGACGAGGCGCGGCCGCTGGTGCAGCGGGTGATGAAGAACCGCGAGACCAACGACAACGACCCCGGCCGCCTGGGCGAGGTGCACTTCGCCATGGCGCGCGTCCTGGCCGGAGTCGGCGACGAACCGGCCGCCGCGCGCACCCTGGCCGAGCGCGCCCGCGACGAATATCAGCGCGCCCCGCGCACCGCCCTCACGGAGCGCCGGCTGCGAGAGAT
>DATKEU010000396.1:0-2470 GCA_035544495.1 Polyangia bacterium
CCGCTTGAGCAGCTCGATCCCTTCCGGCGTCGCCAGCAGCTTCAGCGCGTAGGGGACGCCGTAGAAGATCTCCAGCTCCGGTCCCAGGTGCTTGAAGACGGCGGTCAGCTGTCGCGCGCTGAGCGGCAGCTGCGGGTTGTAGAAGTAGAGGACCTTGCCGGCGTGGAGCGCGCGGCAGAACGAGGCCATGCCGTGGTTGTGATAGAGGGGCAGGGTGATGAAGCCCCGCATACCGAAGTTGTTGGCGGCGTTGTAGATGTACCGCCCGTGGATGTTGCGGATGGGCTTCGGGAACCCGGTCGATCCCGACGAGTGCATGACGTGACAGCTGGTGTTGGTCTCGAAGTCGAGGTCGAGATCGATGTCGATGGGCGCGACCGGCCCGCGGCGGTAGTCGCTGGTGAGCAGCGTCCAGCGCAGGGGCCGGCTGGCGGCGACGGCGTCGACCTTTGACTTGAAGGCGTCGGAGACGACGATCTCCTTGCAATTGGTCGCCTCGAGCAGGCTGGCGATGGCTTCGGCGCTGAGGCGCGTCGACAGCAACAGCACGGTGAAGCCGAGGCGCCCGAGCGCGAACTGCGCCACCACGTAGTCGAGGTCGCTCAACGCCAGCAGGGCGACGACGCGCTCGGGCGAGTTCCGCGTGCGGTTGCCGAAGACCTCCCGATAGCGATGGGCGGCGCGGGTCGTGTATTCGTCCAGCTGCCGGGCGGTGTGGCTCTCGTAGCTGTCGGGCTCCGCGCTGGTCGGGAAGGCGGCGATGGGGACGTCGGGGATGGTGGCCGCGCGGCGGCGCAAGAGCTCGTCGATGGTCCGCGCCTCGGGGGTCTGGGCGGTGCTCATGGCCGTCAAGCTTACCCGCCGCGACGTGCGCCGGGGGGCGGAAAGCGACGGCACCGCGTGGCGTGCGCGCCGCCCATCGCGGGGCCGGGAACGGACGGGTTGATGGTAGTCTCCGCCGCGAAAAGGAAAGGAAGAGGACCAGCTCATGGGGAATCTGAGAGGCAAGCGGGCGCTGGTGTCCGGCGCGTCGCAGGGCATCGGCGCGGCGATCGCGGAGGGCCTGATCGGCGCCGGCGCCGATGTCTGCATGCACTATTTCCAGAACGACGCCACGCCGCGCGCCCTGGCAGAGAAGGCCCGGTCCCTCGGCCAGCGCGCGCTGGTGCTGCCCGGCGACCTGCGCAAGGAAGCCGACGCGATCGAGGTCGTCAGGGAGGCGACGGAGTTTCTGGAAGGCCTGGACGTCCTGGTGAACAACGCGGGCTCGCTGGTGGGGCGGCGCAAGCTGGAAGAGGTGGACGTCGCGTTCTGGGACGAGGTCATCCGCATCAACCTCACGACGATGATGTTCGTGACCCGCGCCGCCGTGCCCGCGCTGGTGAAGGCGGGCGCGTCCAGCATCGTCAACGTCGCGTCGCTGGCGGGGCGCAAGGGCGGACATGGCGGCTCGCTGGTTTATTCGAGCGCCAAGGGGGCGATGATCACCTGGACCCGCGCGCTGTCGGCCGAGCTCGGCCCCAAGGGGGTTCGTGTCAACTGCGTGGCGCCCGGGCTGATCCTGGGCACGCGTTTTCACGACACGCACACCACCAAGGAGTCGGCCGCCGAGACGGTGCGCGGCATCCCGCTCGGGCGCGCCGGCAGCTCCGAGGACATCGCGCGGCCGGTGGTGTTCCTGGCGTCCGAATACGACGGCTTCATCACCGGCGCCACGCTGGACATCAACGGCGGCGTCTACTGCGCGTAGGCGATCCGCGCGGCGCGCCGCTGCCGCTGCCGTCAGCGCGGGCGCGCGCCGACGGTGACGAATGCCGTCGGCAGGCCGGGCGCCGACACGCTGACCGTCGACACGCCGCCGCCGAGCGCGACCGCGATCTGCGCGCGGCCGTTGCGGAGCTCGACCTGGCGCGCGCCGCGGTTCGTGCCCAGGTTGTCGAGCAAGCGCCCGTCGCCCGCCAGGCCGAAGCGGACCACGTCGCGCGCGTCCAGGCAGCGGACGCCCTGGTCGTCGACGAGGCGCGCGTGGACGACAGCGACGTCGCCGCCGTTGATCTCATCCACCTCCAGCAGCAGGCGCGCGGGCTTTCCCCACGGCGTGGTCTGGTACTGGAACGTGACGCGATCGCTGAGCTCGCGGCCGTCACCGTCCGGGCGGGCGACCGCGCGCAGTTCGTTCTCGCCTTCGCGAAAGGGCACCAGCCAGCGGAGCCCGGCGGCGGGAAAATCCTGACTGTCGCGGCGGCGCGTGCCCGCCGATTCGCCGTTCACGAACAGCTCGACGGCGGCGCAGTTGGAATAGACCTTCACCATCTTCGCCTCGCCGGGGGCGCCCCAGCGGACCGGCCAGGAATGGCCATAGACGCGCACCATCGGCGTTTTGGCCCAGTACGACTGAAAGACGTAATAGCCCTCTTTCGGGGTGAGATCCCGTTCGCACAGGCCCTTCTGGTTCACGCGCGGGATCGGG
>DATKEU010000397.1:0-20165 GCA_035544495.1 Polyangia bacterium
GGGGTGCGGGCGCTTGCCGCGCACCTCGGCGACGACCACACCGCGCAGGTCGCGCCCGCGCCGCTCGATCGACTCCACCTCCAGCCCGGCCAGCGTCAGCGCCTCGGCCACGCCGTCGGCGGTGACCCCCGGGGGCAGCGCGCACAGCTCGCGCAACCAGTTGAAGGAGATCTTCATGAAGGCCCGCTCATCTCACTGGAACTGCCGCAGAAAGCGGAGGTCGTTTTCGTAGAACGAGCGCAGATCGTCGACACCGTACTTCAGCATCGCCATGCGCGAGACGCCCATGCCGAACGCGAACCCCGTCACCGCGGCGGGGTCGTACCCGACGGCGCGAAACACGTTCGGGTGCACCATGCCCGACCCGCCGATCTCGATCCACCCGCTGCCTTTGCACAGGCGGCAGGCGCGACCTTCCCGCTGGCCATTGCCCGCGCAGAGATAGCAGGAGGCGTCCACCTCGGCCGACGGTTCCGTGAACGGGAAATAGCTGGGACGGAGGCGCACGCCCAGCGATGGCCCGAAGAACCGCTGCACGAAATAGAGCAGCGTTCCCTTGAGATCGGCGAACGAGACGTTCTTGTCGACCAGCAACCCCTCGACCTGCGGAAACATGGGCGTGTGGGTGGCGTCGTCGTCGCGGCGGAAGACGTTGCCGGGGGCGATGATCTTCACGGGCGGCGGCCCCGCCAGCATGGTGCGGATCTGCACGGGCGACGTGTGCGAGCGCAGGATGCGCCCACCTTCGACGAAGAAGGTGTCCTGCATGTCGCGCGCGGGGTGATCGGCCGGCGTGTTCAGGGCGTCGAAGTTGTTCCACTCGGTCTCGATCCAGGGGCCGGTGCGCACCTCGAAGCCGAGGCCGAGAAAGATCTGCTCGATCTCGCGCCGCACCAGCGTCAGCGGGTGCAGCGTCCCCAGCGCGCCCCCGCGTGGCGGCAGCGTGACGTCGACGGTGCGCGCGAGATCGGCCGAGAGCGCCGCCTCGTCCAGGGCCGCGAGTCGCCGGGCCACCGCCGACTCGATCGCGGTCTTGGTGCGGTTGGCGGCTTCTCCCACGGCCGGGCGATCCTCGGCTGGCAGGCGCCCCAGCGCCTTCATCAGCTCGGACGCCTTGCCCTTCTTGCCGAGGTAACGCGCCTGAGCGGCGCGGATCTCCTGCTCGGTGGCGAGACCGTCGATCTCGTGCGCGAAGGCCGCGCCTAGCCCGTCGAGATCGGCGATGATCCGCGATGCGTCTGCGCTGGGCATGGCGGGCCCTTGGTCAGCACCAGCTGCGGGACAGCGACGAACGCCGCTCTACGCGGCCGCGCGCGCCGTCTCGACTACCTTCTTGAAGGCCGCCGGATCGCTGATGGCCAGGTCGGCCAGGATCTTGCGATCGAGGGCGATGTTCGCCTTGTCCAGCGCGGCGATGAGACGCGAATAGGAAATTCCGTTCTCCCGCGCCACCGCGTTGATGCGCACGATCCACAGGCCGCGAAAGTCCGATTTCCGCTTGCGGCGATGGAAGAAAGCGTACCGCCACTTGCGATGGACGGCCTCGACCGCCGCTTTCCAGAGCTTTGACCGGCCGCCGCGGAAACCCTTGGCGTGCTTGCGCACCCGGTTCCGCCGTTGGCGCGATTTGTAACCACCTTTTGCGCGAGGCATGTCGTTCGATCCTTTTCCTGCTTCTTGTCTACTTGTCTAGGCGTACGGGAGCATCGCCTTGATTTGATGCTCTTGGGTCTTGCTGACGTAGGCGCCTTTGCGAAGGCGCCGCTTGGCGGTCGACGACTTCGACGAGAGGTTGTGGCGCAGGTAGGCCTTCTTGCGCTTGATGCGCCCATTGGCCGTCAGCTTGAAGCGCTTCTTCGCGCTGCTATTGGACTTCATCTTGATCTTCGGCATGGGAGGCGCGGTAGTATAACGACTTCCGTTTGCAAGGCAAGCGGGTCACGGCCGGGCCGCAGCCGGGCGGCCGGCGGGCGTCCAGCCGACGAACAGCGATGTGATGACGTTGGTCCGATCATCGCCGGCGAAGGGGGCCTCGACCACCAGCGCCCCCAGGAAACCACGGGCCATCGTCAGGCGCAGCCCGGCGCGCGCGGCGATCGACGTCAGGGCGGCGTCGGGCGCCGCCTGGGCGGCGGCGCTCACCCCCAGGGACAGGGCGACGTTGCCCCGGGCGCGCCAGACCGCCTCCGCCAGCGCCGAAGGTCGAAGCGCCGCATGCGCCTGGCCGTCGATGACGTAGACCGGTAGCGGCAGCGCCACCCCACCTTGCACGGCCAGACGCGCCTGCAGCGGCCGCCAGACGGCGACGCCCAGCTCGCCGCCCAGGGCTACGCCGTTCTCGCGAGCCGTCTCCACCGGCAGCAGCAGGCGCGCGTACAGCGCCAGCGCGCCAGCGCCGCCCCGCCCGACGCCGTGGTAGAGACCGACCGTCGGCGGTCCCAGGTCGAAGCCGTGCGAGCGCAGGGAAGCATTCGCGACATAACGAAATGTCACGACGTCCAGCCCGACCGACATCCAGGTCCGTGGCGCCAGCAAGAATCGCACGCGCACCGTCGCCGCCGCCGTGACGTTGCCGTAATAGTCGGGATAACCGCTGGCGACCAGCAACGCCCCGCGCAGGCGCCCGAGGACATCGAGCCCCGGGCAGGCCTCGGGCACCTGACCGAAGTCAGCCGGTCCGCCGCCGGCGGGAAGCGGCCCGGCCCCGCGCGGGTCCAGGCGCAGCGCCGCCGCGTCCGGGCACGCGGACCCGGCCGGTGCCTGCGCGGCGGCCAGCGCCGGCCAGGCGGATGCCACCAGAGCGGCGAGAACGGCACCTTTCATTTTGGCAGCCCGGGTGGCGTCCAGGCGCCGCCGTCGCGGTTCAGCAGAAACGGATTGGTGAACGCCGCCGGCCAGACGCCGGGGGCGACGGCTTGCAGATCGAAGCGCGGATCGGTCACCGTGCGCGGGCGCGTCGGCACGTCGGCCTCCGGCAGATCGGGCAGGCCGTCGGAGATCCCGTCCTCGTCGTCGGGGGGGATGTCCTGATCCATCCCCGCCTCGACGACCATCCAGGCGTCGCCGCTGACGCCGGCCAGCAGATCGGCGACGGGCAGAGTCACGGGAGTGCGCCCGAAGACGGCGCCGAAGTGGTCGAGGCCGGCGAAGGAGCCCGAGACGTCGACCGTCTTCACCATCCGCCCGTTGACGAACACGCGCACCTGCGTGACCGGAATCCAGGGCGCGGCGCTGATCTCGATCCTCAACTGACTGTCGTCGCCCGGCGCGAACGGCGTCAGCCCGGGCCCGTGCGCCTGTCCCGCGGCGTCGTCGATGCTGGCCTTCAGGACCGGGCCGTTGGTGCCCACCATGTGGCCGGCGCGCACGTCGGCGTCGAAGGCGTCGAGATCCAGCGGGCCCACGTCGTGCCCGCCGAACACGATGTTGCGCGGGTACCCGACCCGCTCCAGGGTCAGCGAGTGCGTGTCGCTGTTGGCGGCGCCCGCGCGCAAGAACCCCTGCGACAGCAACGAGAACCACAGCGCGCGATAGCGCAGCCAGTCGCGACGCGAGGCGCCCGTCATCACCTCCTGCACGTCCCAGTCGATGTTGCGGCGGTGACCGGCCGGCGCGCGCAGCAGCACGTCGGCGGCGAAGCTCTGGCCGGCGGCGACGGGCGTGCGCGGGTCGTACTGGATCATGTGCAGAAACCCCTGATCGCGGCCGAGCTTGGTGTCCGACGCGGGGTGGTTCAGCTGGCGGACGGCGGCGCTCGGCTTCGAGTAGACCGGCTCCATGCTGTCCATCAGCGCGCCCGGCTCGCGCAGCTCGTCCCAGGGGGCGCCGTTGCGCGACAGCGTCGGCGCGTACGTCAGCGGCCAGAAATTGAAATGGCCGACGGTCTTGGGGAACGTTTGCCCCGGCACGGTGAACCAGAGGATGTTCGGCGTCGCTTCGACGCCGGGGATCACCGTCAGCCCGTCGGGCGCGCCCAGCTCGGCCAGTGTGTCGGCGTAGGTCGAGACGACGTCGTGATCGCTGGCGACGATGACGTTGATGCCCGCGGCGAGGAAGCTCACCACGCGGTCCTGATCGGGGATCTGCGAGTCATAGCTGCCGCTGCCGTGCACGTGAAAATCGCCGCTGACGGCGCCGGCGGGCAGAAGGTCGGCGATCGCGCGCGAGGTCAGCGTCAGGCTGGCCGCGTCGCCGGCGGCGAGCGTGATCTCCGCGCGGTCGAGCGTGGCGAAAGGCCCGCGCGTCGCATAGACGAAGTAGTGCCCGGGCGGCACCAGCAGATCGGCCCGCCCGTCGACCACCAGCGCGCGATTGCACGCCGGCGAGCCGCCGTGCGGCGGCCCCAGCATCGGCACGCAGCCACCGAAGATGCCGTAGAGACTGGGCAGGGCGTCGGGCGCCGTCGGTGGGCGGTCGAAGGGAATCAGGATCAGCTCGGCGAAGCGAGCGAGCGCTCCGGCGTCGCCCTGGACCGTCACCTGCAGGCGCGCCGCCGGCGCGATGGTCAGATCACCGGCGTCCAGATTGTCGGCCCCGACGGCGATCGCCGCCGCCGGACCGGCGGGACGCCCAAACGCATACGGCTGGATCCGGTAGCTGCGGTTCGGCGGGAGAGCGACGGAGAATCGTCCGTCGGGCCCCGGCACCGCCTCCGTCCAGGGGCGCCGCCCGCTCTCGAGGTCGGGGTTCGCGCCCGGCGCCGGTTCGTAGAAGAGCAGCGATCCCAGGCGGCCCTCGCTGTTGGCCGGCACCGGCGTTCCGGCCGCCAGCACGCGGCCGGTGACGGTCACCGGCGACGGCTCGCCGGCAATCATCGCGCGCGCCACCAGCGCTCCGTCGACGGCGGGCGACAGACCCTGCCCGGCGGCGGCGATCACGAACCGTTCATAGCTGATACCGTCGCCCGCCAGCGTTGGTCGCAGCGGAATCCCGGCCGCGCTGAGCGTGGTCTGGTTGAACCCCGCTCCCTCGCTGTGGTTGCAGGGAATCACCGCGAAGGCGACGTCGGGCGCCGCCTGCGTCCGCGCCGCCACGAACGGCCACTGGCGCCACGCCTGCCACAACTTCAAGAGATCGAGATCCGGCAGGCGAAACCCGCCCCCGGTGATCGGCACGAACGGCAGCATGGTGTTGTCGCCCCAGAACAGGCCGTCGGCGAGATACAGCGTGTTCGGATCGGGCGCGCCGTTGTAGAGATCGCTGCGCACGCGAACACCCGGCTCGCACGCGCGCAGCTCGTAGCGGGTCACGACGGTCACGCGGCGATCGCCTTCGAGGTGCCCGCGAAAGACCACCGCCACGAACGGCTGCGCGCCGGGCGGCGCCACCCGCTGGTCGATCACCTCCCACGACTCATAGTGAACCGCGTCGCGCGGCAGCACGCCCGCCGCCTGGTAGACGCCGTTGGTCTGATCGCCGCCCGACATCCCGGCGGCCGACACGGGCGACATGTCGATGATGCTGCCGCCCGACGGGGCCAGCCCCTGCGGATGCTCGGGCGCGTCCAGCACGACGCGGACGCGATCGTTCACCAGCAGGAAGTCGCCCACCGCCGCCTGCGCCTTGGAACCGGAGGCGCGCTCCAGTGTCGCCGGCGTGAAGGGCTCGACGCGCAGACTGTCGGCCGGGGCGTCACATGTGTAGCGCAGCGTCGGGCACGCGGCGGCGGGCAGGCACTGGCCGTCGTCGCCCCCGAGGCAGCCCTGCCGGCGGCAACCCGCCGCGGGCGCTGCCGCCACGGCAACCGTCGCCGCGAACCCGACCACGCGCCAGCGCGAGGACGCCTCCGACTTCAGACGATGCCGTGGGGTCCCCATCCGGAAGCGGCGTGGCGGGCGTCGGTGGTCGCCTTATGACTTCGGTTCGACGGCCTTGCTGGAAGGCGCGGCGGCGACGGGCGCCGGCCGAGGCGCGGCGGCGACGGGCGCTGGCGCGGGCGCGGGCACGGTGGCCGGCGCGGGCGTGCTCGCGGCAGGTGTAGCGGTGGGCCCCGTCCGGATCACGCCGCCGCGCGGGCCGATGGTCATCACCATGCGGCGTCCTTCCATCATCGCCCGCTGCTCGACCATCGCGACGTCGTTCACGGCGCGCAGGACCTGATCCAGCATCGCCTGTCCCATCTCCGGGTGAACGATCTCGCGCCCGCGAAAGACGATCACCAGCTTGCACTTGTTGCCTTCGCCCAGGAAGCGGCGAATGTGCTTCACCTTGAAGTCAAAGTCATGCTCGTCGGTCTTCGGCCGCAGCTTGATCTCCTTGAGGACGATCGTCGACTGGTGCCGGCGCGACGCCTTCTCCTTCTTCGACGTCTCGTACTTGAACTTGCCGAAGTCCATGATCTTGCAGACGGGCGGCACGGCGCGAGGGTTGACCTCGACCAGTTCCAACCCCTGCTCTTCCGCCATCCGCAGCGCTTCGTGCGTGGGGATGATGCCGATCTGCCCACCGTCGGCGGCGATGACCCGTACCTCGGGAACGCGGATGCGCCTCCCGACGCGGTAGTTGTC
This sequence comes from Polyangia bacterium, assembly GCA_035544495.1. Taxonomy (GTDB): domain Bacteria; phylum Myxococcota_A; class Polyangia; order Fen-1088; family Fen-1088; genus DATKEU01. The sequence continues at coordinate 6,507 of DATKEU010000397.1, forward strand.
GGCGGAGCTGGACGGTGCTTGAAATGATGGCCTTGCGATGTTCTTTCCTCCTGCTGTCTAGCCGCTGCCGACGGTCGGTTGCGCAGCCTCGGTCGCCAGCCGCCGCACGAACTCCGGCAGTGGCGTCGCCGGTTGCTGCTGGCCCTCCCGCGTGCGCGGCGAAACCACGCGGGCGGCCATGTCCTTCTCCCCCACCACGACCATATAGGGGATCTTTTCCAGCTGAGCCTTCCGGATCTTCGACCCCAGCTTTTCAGCCGAGACGTCGGCCTCCGCGCGTAGACCGGCCGCGCGCAGCTCGGCGACGACCTCGCCGGCGTACGCTTCCGCCTTCTCGCTGACCGAGAGCACGCGCGCCTGCAGGGGCGAAAGCCACAGCGGGAAAGCGCCGGCGAAATGTTCGATCAGCACGGCGATGAAACGCTCCATCGACCCCAGCAACGCGCGGTGGATCATCACCGGCCGCTTGCGCGTGCCGTCCTGGGCGACGTACTCAAGGGCGAACCGCTCGGGCAGCTGGAAATCCAGCTGGAACGTCGAGCATTGCCAGTCGCGGCCCAAGGCGTCCTTTATCTTGAGATCGATCTTCGGACCGTAAAAGGCCCCGCCGCCGTGATCGACCTCGAAGGGCCGCCCCGTCGACTCCAAGATCGCCCGCAGCGCCGCCTCGGCGCGATCCCACAGCAAGGGCTCGCCCATGAAGCTCTCCGGCCGCGTCGAGAGAAAGAGCTGGAAGTTCTCGAAGCCAAACAGCTTGAGCATCTCCAGCGAGAAACGCAGGCAGGCGCCCACCTCGTCAGAGATCTGATCTTCGCGCGCGAACAGGTGGCCGTCGTCCATGGTCAACCCGCGCACGCGCAGAAGTCCATGCAACACACCCGAACGCTCGTAGCGATAGACGGTCCCCAGCTCCGAATAGCGGATCGGCAGCTCGCGGTACGAACGCAGCTGCGAACGGTAGATCGCGATGTGGAACGGACAGTTCATGGGCTTGACCAGATAGCGCTGGCCGTCCATCTCCATGCCGCCAAAGAGGTTGTCCTTGTAGTGCGCCAGGTGCCCCGACGTCTCCAGCAGCTGCTCGCGCGCCACGTGTGGTGTGTACACCAGGTCGTAGCCGCGGCGGACGTTCTCGCGCCGGATGATGTCCTCGATCTGATAGCGCACGAAGGCGCCCTTCGGATGCCAGAGGACGAATCCGGGTCCCACCAGATCGTCCATCGAATAGAGATCGAGGGTCTTGCCCAGCACGCGGTGGTCGCGGCGCTTCGCCTCCTCGATGGCGTCGAGGTGCGCCTTCAGTTCGGCCACCGACGGAAAAGCCGTCCCGTACACGCGCTGCAGCTGCTGGTTGCGCTCGTCGCCGCGCCAGTAGGCGCCCGCGAACGACAGCACCTTGAACGCCTTGATGTCGCCGGTGCGCTCGACGTGGGGGCCGCGACAGAGGTCGATGAAGTCGCCGTGCTGGAAGTACGAGACCTCCTCGCCGGCCGGGATCGACTCGACGATCTCGACCTTGTACTTCTCGCCGCGCGACCGGAACAGCGCCAGGGCCTCCTCGCGCGGGACCACGCGCCGTACGAAGGGCAGGTTCTCGGCGATGATCTTGCACATCTCCGCCTCGATCCGCTCGGCGTCCTCCGGCGCGAACGGCTCGGTGTCGAAGTCGTAATAGAAGCCGTTCTCGATCGAGGGACCGATGGCGACCTTGGCGTTCGGCCGCAGGCGCCTCACCGCGTCCGCCATGACGTGGGACGCGGAATGCCGCATCCGCGACAGCGGATCATCCGGCACGTCGCCCTTGTCGCGGGGCCTCACTACCTTCTCACTCACGATGCCCCCGAAATTATCACGCTATGCATAAGCAATGAGATGACAGTCCCGTAACTCCATATCAATCTGTACAAACCCGAGGCGAGCGCAGCGTGACTCGGCCACACGGCGCGAGCGGGGCGCACCGAGCCGCGATCGGCGGCAGCGGGCCCGCCTCCTCGAAAAGGTAATAGGCACGGGCAGGATTGAACTGCCGACCCCTACCGTGTCAAGGTAGTGCTCTTCCACTGAGCTACGTGCCTGAATTCCGCAAGTGAATTCGCGTACCTTAGTGCGGGCGTCGGCAGAGTCAAGCGAAAGCCGCGGCGCAGCTCCCGCTGGGCAAAAATTGCCCACCGTTGCGGTGATCGCGCGCGCCGAAGAAATCGCTCAAGCGCGTCTTCAACCACGTCGAGGAAGTGCATGACGCGTCTTGTTTCGAGCCCAAGCAAAAACTGTTACGGTTTTCGGTCCCGCTATGCACCGTCGCCTCCCCTTCGTCCTGCTCCCGTGGCTCGCCGCCACGCTGCCCGCGGCCAACAGCCGCGCGGAAGGGCCGGGGAACATCGACATCCAGCAGTACCAGCCGCCGCCGTTCTACCACCGATACCTGCGCGCCGACGCGCCCGACGTGCTGCCGGCCTGGAAGTCTCACTTCGCGCTGGATCTGGACTACGCATACAAGCCGCTGGTCCTCACCGACGTGGCTCCGTCGATCCAGACCATGCGCAAGACGACCTACGATCTCGTGCGCCACGCCGTCGGCGCCGACCTGGCCGCCAGCATCGGCCTCTTCGGGCGGCTCGAGCTCGGGGCGGCGCTGCCCATCGTCCTCTATCAAACCGGCGAAACCACCCCCGGCACCGACGGCCCAGGACTGCTGGGCGTCGGGAACCCGCGGATCGGCCTCAAGGGCCGCATCCTGAACGACGCCCGGCGCGGCCTGGGTCTCGGCGCCTCGCTGGTGGTGTCGATCCCGACCGGCATCGGCGGCGCGCTGATTCGCGAGACCAGCCTGGGCGGCGAGGGACGCCTGTTCGGAAGCCTCAGCCGCCCGCGCTGGAACGTCGCGCTCGACGCCGGCTTCCGCGTGCGCGCCGCCGATCACCTTTACGACATCCCGGTCGGCAACCAGCTGACCTTCGCCGCGGCGGCCGAGGTCCGCCTCTCTTCCGCCACGCGGGCTCTCCTGGAGCTGGCGGGCGCCACCGCGGCGGGAAGCCCGTTCGGCAGCGCCAAGGAATCGCCCACGGAAGCGCTGGTGGGCCTGCGCCGCGAGATCGGCCACGTCGAGCTGACGCTGGCCGGCGGCCCTGGCCTGGTGTCCGGCTTTGGCTCGCCGACCGCGCGCGCGGTCTTCGCCATCGCCTGGTCCGACGCCCCTCACGACGCCGACCAGGACGGCATCCCCGACGAGGCCGACAAGTGTCCGAACGAGCCGGAAGACAAGGACGGCTTCGAGGACAGCGACGGCTGCCCCGACCCTGACAACGACAAGGACGGCATCCTCGACCGCGACGACAAGTGCCCGAACGATCCGGAGGACAAGGACGGTTTCGAGGACAGCGACGGCTGCCCTGACCCCGACAACGACAAGGACGGTATTCCCGACGACAAGGACAAGTGTCCGAACCAGCCGGAGACCGTCAATGGCTTCCAGGACGACGACGGCTGCCCCGACGAGGTCCCGCCGCCCAGCGACCGCGACAAGGACGGCATCAACGATGACGCCGACGAATGCCCCGACGAGCCCGAGGACAAGGACGGCTTCGAGGACGAGGATGGCTGCCCCGACCCCGACAACGACAAGGACGGCATCCCCGACGAGAAGGACAAGTGTCCGAACGAGCCGGAGACCATCAACGGCTTCCAGGACGACGACGGCTGCCCCGACAAGGGCCCCGCGGCGGCGGTGAAGATCGGCCCCGACGAGCTGGAGACGCTGAAGCCCGTCTTCTTCGACACCGATCGGGCCCGCGTCCGCCATGCCTTCTACAACATACTGGGCCAGATCGCGCTGACGCTGAAGGCGCACCCGGAGATCGGCCGCTGCGCCGTCGAGGGGCACACCGACGACACCGGCCCCGAGGAGTGGAACCAGAAGCTGTCGCAGCTGCGAGCGCAGTCGGTGGTCGAGTTCCTGGTCAAGAAGGGCGTCGAGCGCGAGCGCCTGGCCGCGATCGGCCACGGCGAGAAGCTCCCCTGGACGTCGAACGAAACGCCGTGGGGCCGGGCCAAGAACCGCCGGGTCATCTTCCACATCGAGGGCGTCAACCTCGAGGATCAGGAGAAGCAAGAGCGGCGGCGCCTGGTGCGGGAGCAGAAGGCGGCCGAACGCCGCGCGCGCGAGGAGGGCGAGCAGACCGAGCCGCGCGAGCGAGAGAAGAACCAGCCGCGCCAGCGAGAGCCACGCGAGCCCCGCCAGCGAGAGCCACGCGAGCCCCGCGAGCGAGACCAACGCGAGCCGCGCGAGGAGAAGGCGCCGCCGCCGCGCTCACCGGCGCGCGCGCCGGATCCGGGCGCGCGCAAGCCGGGCGGCGACGAGCCCGCGCCCGCGGACAAGGCGCCCGAGGCGAAGCCGCCGACCTCCGCGGGCCGGACGTCCGTTCCGGCGCAGTCCACCGACCGCCCCAAAGCCAAGCCGGGAGCAGCCGAGAACCCGAGATCGCTGCGCGATCTCCTGAAGCTGCCACCTGGGGAAGGCCTCGATGAAACGGCGCCCGCCGGCGACGGCGCGCCCGACCTGCCGAAGCGCCGCCCGAAGCCGTGAGCGACCGGCCCGCGCCGCCGATTCTCAGCTCGCGTACAGCGCGTCGATGGCTGGCTTGTACCTCTCCAGCACCACCTTGCGCTTGACCTTCAGGCTCGGCGTCAACTCGCCCGCCGCCTCGCTGAAGTCGTGCGGCAAGATGGTGAAGCGCTTGATCGTCTCGTACGACGCCAGCGTGGCGTTCAGCGCGTCGATGTCCTTCTGCACCGCCGCCCGCAGCTCCGCCGACTGCCCGACCGTGGTGGCGTCGCCGTTGCCGAAGCGCTTGATCGCCTCCTCCGACGGCGTCAGCAGTGCCACGCAATAGGGGCGCTTGTCGCCGTACACCACGGCCTGGCTCACCAGCGGCGAGTGCGCCTTGATGGCGTTCTCCAGCGGCTGCGGCGCCACCTTCTTGCCGCCCGCGGTGACGATCAGATCCTTCTTGCGATCGGTGATCCGCAGAAGGCCGTCCTCCAGCATGCCGATGTCACCGGAGTGGAACCACCCGTCGGGCTCGACCGCCTCGGCCGTCGCCGCCGGGTTGTTGTAGTACTGCCGAAACACCGACGGACCGCGCATCAGGACCTCGCCATCCTCGGCCAGCCGCACCTCCACCACGTCCAGCGCGGGACCAACGGTGCCGAAGCGAAACTTCTGAACCCGGTTCAGGAAAGCCGCCGCCATCGTCTCGGTCAGCCCGTAGCCTTCCAGGATCAGCAGGCCCACGCCGTGAAAGAACTCGCCGATCTCGGCGGACAGCGGCGCCCCGCCCGAGATCAGGAAGCGGCAGCGGTCGAGTCCCAGCCTCGCCCGCAGCTTGCTGAAGACCAGCCTGTCCGCCAGAGCGCGCTCGAGGCCCAGCCATGTCCCCACGCTCTGTCCCGCGCGCTCGCGCTGGGACGCCGCCTTGCCGACGCCGATGGCCCACCTCACCAGCTTCTGCTTGGTCGGCGAACCTACCTTCAGGCCCGCCTGCACGCCGCTATAGAGCTTCTCGAAGATGCGCGGCACGCCGGCCATGAACGTCGGGCGAATCTCGAGGAGGTCGTCCTTGATCCTGAGCAACCCCTCGGAGAACGCGGTCACGCAGCCGATCTCGATGGACGTCCACTCGAGCTCCCGGCCGAGCACGTGAGCCAGCGGCAAGAACAGGTACTGCTCGTCGGCCTCGCGCATGTTCATGGCGCGCACGGCGCTGCTGACGCCGGCGACCAGGTTCTCGTGCGTCAGCACGACGCCCTTCGGGTTGCCGGTGGTCCCCGACGTGTAGATGATCGTAAACGTCGACTCCGGCCCCGCTGTCTCGCCATGACGGGCCAGCTCGTCGGGGTGCGCGCCGCTCCAGGCTCGCCCGGCGGTGCGCAGCGCCTCCAGCGATTCGACGAAGTCGTTCGCCCCCTGCACGGCCTCGGTGATCGAGACCGCCGTGCGCCCCTTGGCGTCGGGCTTGTCCAGCGCGGCGTCGCCCGCGATGTGAACCAGCGACATGACGGTGAAAAGTCGATGTCGCAGCGGCACCAGCTTCTCGATCTGGGTCGCGTCCTCGACGATCACCATCTTGGCGCCGCAATCGCGGATGATGAACTCGCACTGCTCCGGCGTGTTCGAGGCGTAGATGGGCACCGTCACCCCGCCCGCCAGCAGGATGCCGATGTCGCACAGCAACCATTCGAGTCGCGTCTGCGACAGCAGGCAGATGCGATCGCCGGGCACCACCCCCTGCGCGACCATGCCGGCGGCGATCTCGCGCGCCGCCATGTCCGCCTCCGCCCAGGTGATCAGCTTCCAGGCGCCGCCGCTCTTGTAACGGAACGCCGGCCGCCCCCCGCTCTCCTGCACCCGGCGCTTCCACATCTCGACTGCGGTCTTGGGCTCGTTCTTCCGGAGATCGGCCAACGCGGCGACAGCGGGGGCGCTCATGTCGGCGATAGTATAAAATTCCCGTCATGGCCGCGAAGTCTTTGCCCCGATGGCGCCTGGCGCTGCGGGCAGCGACCATCGCGCTCCTGGTCGGGAAGCACTGGCTGCGCTGGTGGCTGGGCTGGTGGTTTCTGCTCGTGACACTGGCCGGCAAGGCGCGGCGCCAGGAATGGTTTGGCCAGGTGGTCCTGGACCTGTTTCGCGATCTCGGGGCCACCTTCATCAAGGTCGGCCAGATCATGAGCACCCGCCCCGACCTGATCCCCGACTACGTCTCGCGCGCCCTCGAGCAGCTGCAGGACCACGTCGGCCCTTTCCCGTTCGGCGCCGTCGTGCGGACCATCGAGAGCGATCTCGGCCGGCCCATGCGCGAGCTGTTCGCCGAGTTCGCGCCCGTTCCGCTGGCCTCGGCGTCGGTGTCGCAGGTGCACAAGGCCCGCCTGCCAAACGGCCGCATCGTCGCCGTGAAGGTCCAGCGCCCGAACGTGGTCGAGCTTTGCACCTTCGACCTGGCGGTCATGAGGCTGGGCGCCCGCATGTTGAACGCGGTCCCCTCGATCGCCACGCTGGCCCCCATCGACACCGTCGAGGAGTTCGGACGCGCCGTGTTCGCTCAGCTGGATTTCCGCATCGAGGCGCGCAACAACCGCCGCTTCCGCGAGAACTTCCGCGGGAACGACAAGGTCGTCTTCCCGGAGATCGTCGAATCACTGTCGACGGAGCGCATCCTGGCCATGTCCTTCATCGAAGGGACGAAGATCCTGGCCACCCGCAGCACGCGCTCCGACCCCAAGCGAGTGGCGCGCCTCGGGCTCCAGGTCCTGCTGAAGATGATCTTCGACGACGGGTTCGTGCACGCCGACCTCCACCCCGGCAACATCTTCATCACCCCCGACGACAAGCTCGCGCTCCTCGACCTCGGGCTGGTGGGCGAGCTCTCGGACGGCCACCGGCGCGGGTTCGCCCGCTTCTTCGCCGCCTGGGCCCAGCGCGACGGGGACGCCATGGCCCGCATCATGTACGAGATGTCCGCCAACGCCGACGCCAGCGGCGGAGCGGACCCCGACAGCGAGTCGTTCGAGCGCTACCGGGGTGCCATCATCGAATTCGTCGGCCGCTACTGGGGCCAGCGCCTGGGCGAGGTCCAGGTCGGCCGGGTCCTCCTGGACATGCTGGGAATCCTGCGCCGCCACCGGGTGCGCGTGAACCCCAGCTTCACCATCGTCAATATCGCCATCGCCGTGACCGAGGGCATCGGCAAGCAGCTGGATCCGGATCTAGACTTGATGGCCGAAGCGCTGCCTTATTTCCTGGCCCATCCCGCAGCCAGTTAGATCCTCCAGCGTTACCCGTCAGACTCTGACAGATTTTGCACATCTGGCCCGACCTTGAAGGCTTGGTGTAAGACCCGTAATATGCGGCCCTTAGCCTTGGTCCTATGACACGGAAGTCGTGGAGGCTATGGAGCAGGCGCGGATCCCCGATCGGTACAGGCTCCTCGAGGAGGTGGGCCAGGGCGGCATGGCGATCGTGTATCGCGCGGAGGACAACACGCTCAAGCGCGAGGTGGCGATCAAGATCCTGCACCACCACCTGGCCACCGAGCCCGAATCGAAGGCGCGCCTCGAACGCGAGGCTCAAGCCGTGGCCAAGCTGCGCCACGAAAACATCCTGGAGATCTTCGATTACTCGGGGATCGACTCGCAGAGTGCGTACATCGTCACGGAGTTCATCGACGGCCCGACGCTCAAGCAGTGGCTGGGCGACCATGCCATCGCTTTTCCCGAGGTGGCGGCGCTGATCGCCGCCGAGGTGGGCGGCGCCCTGGCGCACGCGCACGGCCTGGGGATCATCCACCGCGACGTCAAACCCGAGAACGTCATGATCCGGAAGGACGGCCTGCTCAAGCTGATGGACTTCGGCATCGCCCAGGTCGTCGATCTGCAGCGCATGACGGTCACCGGCCAGCTGCTGGGTTCGCCGGCGTACATGGCGCCGGAGCTGATCGAGGGCAAGCCGCTGGATTTTCGTACCGACGTCTTCTCGGTCGGGATCATGCTGTTCCAGCTGGCCACCGGCAGCCTGCCGTTCTCCGGCAAGAACCCGCACGAGGTCCTGCGGCGCATCGGTGAGGGGCGCTTTCCCGATCCGCGTACCTTGAACCGGGCCATCGGCGACAGCCTGGCGCGCATCATCGCCCGCGCGCTGGCGCGTAACCCCGACGATCGCTACGCCACCGTCGGCCTGCTGACGGCCGACCTGGCGGAATACGTCGCCGAGGCCGGCCTGACCGACGTGCGATCGGAGCTGCGCGCGTTCTTCTGCGATCCGGCGGGCTTCGAGCGCGCGCTGCCGGAGCGCATGGCGGTGGCGCTGGTGGCGTCGGCCGAGCGCCAGCTGGCGGCGGGGCGGCCGGCGCGCGCCATCGAGCTGTGGAACCGCGTCCTCTCGTTCAGCCCTCAGCACGCCGGCGTGCTGGCGGCGCTGCGCCGCCTGGAAGGCCGGGCGCGATTGAAGAACACCGCGCTCGTGGGGGCCATCGTGGCGGCGATCGCGGGCATGGTGTGGGGCATCGCCCGGCTGCGCCCGGCCCCCGCCCCGACGCCCGCGGCGCCGACCGTGGCGGCGCCGGTCGCGCCGACGGTCAGCGCGCCACCTGCCGCACCCGTGCCGCCGCCGCCGCCCAATCCCGCGGCGACGGCCGGCGAGGCCGCCGCAGCTCGCCGGCTCGCCGCCCCGGCCACGCTGGCGGCCGGCGACAGGCCCGTTGCGGTGCGCCCGCACGTGCCGCGCGGCTCCTCGATACACGCGCCACCCTCGCCGTCGCTCTCGCAGGAGGCGACGCTCGCGGCCACCGAGGGGACGCGCACGTTCACGCTTGGACCGACCCCGCAGAACGTGGACGTCTACCTCGACGGCGAGCGCCAGTTCGCTTACGACCCCGACCACAAGAGCATCGCGGTCCCCTGGAACGGAAACCACGTGATCGAGTTTCGCAGCCCGTCCGACTGCTGCTTCATCGAGAGGATCGAGCTCGGGCCCGACCGTCCGGCGCCGCCCGACGGCGTCATCGCCCGGCGGCTGAGGTGGCGCCCGGCGCGGCTGTTGGTGACGACGGACCCGGAGATCCCGTCGGCGCGCATCATCGTCAGAGATCTGTCCAGCGAGGCCGGCAAGGCGACACCCGCCAAGCCGGGCGAGGAGGTTTCGGTGCCGTTTCTCCCCAGCGACGAGCCCAGCAAGGAGCTCGAGGTCGGCGTCGACACCGGCGACGCCTTCACGTCGGAGCGGATCACCGTCCGGGCCGGCCAGCGCGTGAACCGCGTCGTCAAAGTCAGGACCGGGAAAGAGTGATCGCCGCCGCCGTCGTTGCTTCTCTGTCGGCGCTGCTGGCGCTGACGCCTCCGTCGCAGGACTTCGATCGCGGGCGCATCGCCTTCGGGCGCGGCGAATATCAGCGCGCCATCGGGATCCTGCGGCCGCTGCTTTACCCCGAGCTGCGCCTGGAGAGCGAGGGCGAGGTGGTCCAGGCCCACCGCATGCTCGGCGTCGCGAACCTGTTCGAAGGGCGCCCCGCCGAGGCCAAGGTCGAGTTCCGCAAGCTCCTGGAGCTGCGCCCCGACTATCGCTTCGATCCGCTGCTGGATCCGCCGCGCGTGGTCGACTTCTTCAACAGCGTCCTGAAGGAGGAGGAGGACGAGATCGCGTCGCTGGAGGCCAAGCGCAAGAAGCTGGAGGCGGAGCGCGCCGCCCAGCGCCGCGAGGAGGCCGAGCGCCTGCGCGCGGCCTCCGCCAAGGTCATCGTCTACGAACGCCACTCGTACCTGCTGAACTTCGTCCCGTTCGGCGCCGGCCAGTTTCAAAATGGCCAGCGACGCAAAGGGCTGGTGTTCGCCGGCACCGAGGCGGGTCTGGTCCTGGTCTCCGTCGGCGCGTTCGCCGCCAACTTCTGGATCTTCGGCCTGCAACCGCACCGCGCCTGCCTGGACATGCAGCCCGCGGACGCCGGCGGGCTGCCAGGCCGCTGCCCGGACAACAGGATCGACCACTCGGACGAGGATCTCTCGCGCAACCTGACGCGCGTCCAGGTGGTCAGCGGCGGCCTTTTCTGGGCGGTCGCCATCTGGGGCGCCATCGACGCCGTCCGCCACTATCAGGAGCGCGAGCGGCTGGAGATCGAACCGTCCCCCCCGGTGGCGCCTGGCGCGCAGTCGGTTCCGGGACCGCCAGCCAAGCCGCAAGCCGGCGGGCTAGAAATTCGGCCGGGGACCCCGGCAGCCCCACTCGGCCTCGGCCTCTCGTGGGCGTTCTAAAACCAGGAGAAGACGCGACCCATGGCGACGTTAAGGATGCAGATGCCGGGCAAGGGCGTGAAGGTGTACCACATTTACAAGAAAATCACGTCGCTCGGCCGCAGCGAGGAGGCGGACATCACCCTGCCCGATCCGCTGCTGGCCGAGAGCCACGCCCACATTCACTTCGACGGGCGCGACTTCAACATCGCGACCACGGATCGCGACGCTGAGCTGTACGTCAACGGGCGCAAGCGCAACAAGCACCGGCTGACCCACGAGGACCGCATCCGCCTCGGCTTCATCGAGCTCGAGTTCTCGCTGTACGACGAACCGGTCACCGAAGAGTCGGCCGCCCGCACCATGGCCGAGCTGAACTCGTACAAGAAGCTGCTCGAGTTCTCGCAGCGGCTGATGGCCAGCTACGAGCTGCCCACGCTTCTGGAGCAGCTCCTCGACGTCATGATCCAGGTCAGCAACGCCGACAAGGGGTTCCTGGTGCTGATGGAGTCGGGCGAGCCGGTGGTGAAGGTGGCGCGCAACCTGCGGCGCGAGACCATCAGCGACGCCGTCAGCCAGCTGTCCGATTCGATCCTGGCCCGGGTGGTCAAGAGCCGGAAGGCCCTCATCATCTCGGACGCGCTGTCGGACAGCGAGTTCAAGAACTCGCTGTCGGTGGTCAACCTGAAATTGACGTCGGTGATGTGCGTGCCGCTGCTGGAGCGGGGCAACATGCTGGGGATCATCTACGTCGGCAACGACAACGTGGCCCAGCTGTTCGAGGAGACCCACCTCGAGGTGCTGACCATCTTCGCCTCGCAGGCGTCGCTCCTCGTCCGCAACGCCCTCCTGGTCAACGAGCTGCAGCTCGACAACCGGTCCTTGCACGAGCGCATGGAGCGCATGCGCTTCGGCGAGATCCTGGGCTCGTCGCCCCCCATGCAGGAGGTGTTTCGCAAGGTGCAGAAGGTGGCAGGCACGGACATCTCCGTGCTGGTCACCGGCGAGACCGGCACCGGCAAGGAGCTGATCGCGCGCGAGCTGCACAACCGGTCGGCGCGCGCCAAGGGCCCGTTCGTCACCATCAACTGCGGCGCCATCCCCGAGAACCTTCTCGAGTCGGAGCTGTTCGGTCACGTGCGGGGCGCCTTCACCGGCGCGGTCAGCAACAAGGTCGGCCGCTTTCAGGCCGCGGATCACGGCACCTTGTTCCTGGACGAGATCGGCGAGATGCCGCTGGCGCTGCAGGTGAAGATCCTGCGCGCCCTGCAGGAGCGGGTGGTGGTGCGCGTCGGCGACACCAACACCGAATCGATCGACATCCGCATCATCGCCGCCACCAACCGCGACCTCGAGGCCGAGATCAAGTCCGGCCGCTTCCGCGAGGATCTGTACTATCGCCTGAACGTCGTGCACCTGCACCTGCCCCCGCTGCGCGACCGCGGCGACGACATCGTCGTGCTGGCCCGATACATGGTCGGCCGCTACGCCCCCGAATACGGCGGCAAGGTGCGGGGCCTGACCCCGAACGCCATCGCCGCCATCAAGCGCCACCGCTGGCCGGGCAACATTCGCGAGCTGGAAAATCGTGTAAAAAAAGCCGTCGTCCTGGCCGACAAGGCGCTCCTCGGACCGGAGGATCTCGACCTCCTCCCCGACGATCTGCCGCCCATTCTTCCGTTGCTGGAGGCCAAGGAGAAGTTCCAGCGCGATTACATCAACGAGGTGCTGACCTTGAACGCCGGCAACCGGACCAAGACCGCGCGCGACCTGGGCGTCGACCCGCGCACCATCTTTCGCCACCTGGAAAAAGAAGAGGGCGGCGACGGCGGCCCGTCGGGCGAACCCGAAGCGCCGGTCAAGGAGCCGGCCTGATCACGCCCACTGGCGCTGATGGCCACGCCTCCCACCCCGCGCGCAATCCTTGCCAAACTCCCTGACACCAATGTCCGAGTTCGCCGACCCCGCCCCTTCGAAATGAGGCTCAAATCGCCACTTCTTCTCGTGGCACGCCCTGTGCTTCGTCACGGCGTCAAAAGTCTGTTTCGAAAAATGATGCGGGCGATCGGCGCGCGATCGCCCGCCCGGGTTTCGGTGATCGTGCTCCTCTCTTCGGTCCTCAACTCTGGTTGTGTCGTCCCCGTTGGTCCTCAATTTCAGGACCCGCCGGCCGCGCAGAATTTCGCGCCCACCATCACCGACAGCTCTCCGGTCGACGGTTACATCGTGTTCACCAAGACCGACCCGAACGCCAGCGCCACCTTTCGCGTGACGTTCAGCGACCCGAACCTCTCGGACACTCTTTACGTGCGCTGGCTCGCGGACTACCCGCCCTTCTCCGCCAACAGCCGCATTCTCTCGTCGCCCGCTCCCCTCGCGCCGTCGCAAACGGCGACCACGCCCCAGAAGCAGGAGACCTCCGTCACCGTCGACTGCAATGTCTCGAACCTCGCGCTCACGCTGACCCAGCACCAGATCATGGTGATCATCGCGGATCGCGATTTCCTGACCAACAACCAGACCCAGGATCACAGGCTGACGGCGTTGCCCGAAGACGCCGGCTACGTCGAAGCGCACTGGATGTTGAACCTGGAGTGCAAGTGACGGCCCGACGGCGCACGCGCCTAGAGGTCGGCACGTTGCTGGGCGCGCTGGCCCTGGCGGCGACGGCCGCCGGGTGCCGGACGCACGAGGCAGCCGCGTCCACCGGTTGCACCCAGGACAAGGAGTGCCCGGGTGATTACGCCTGCGTCGCCACCGCCTGCATCGCGCGCGATGCCCCGCCGGGGATGTGGTCGGTCGAGCTGGTCCCGCCAAATGACTCCACCGCCGCGGCGACGGAGATCAACAACGTCGTCTTCGACGGCGGGCCGGTGACATGGA
>DATKEU010000398.1:0-3089 GCA_035544495.1 Polyangia bacterium
CCCTCCCGCGCTCACGTCTTGGGCGTCAGCTTCAGCTTCTGTTCGATCGTGACGGCTTCGCCGGTGAAGGTTGGAAACTTCCAGTGCGATGCGGTCGTGCGAAAGCAGTCGGTCAGGCCCTTGTCGACGCTGGGCGCGACCTCGACCGCCTGCACGTCGCCGGTGGGCTTGACGGTGATGCCCAGGGTCAGCGCCAGGCCGGCCTGCATCTGCAGAGCGGCGTTCTTCTTCAGCGCGCGCTCGTAACAGGCCTGCATCGCGGTCGCGCCCTGCATGACGATCTTGCTCGCCTGCTTCGGATCCAGCGTCGGCTGCAACTCGCCGGGCTTGCCGCTGCCGCGGCGGCTGGCGACCAGCTCGATGATATCGGGGTCGGTCAGATTCACCTTGCTCGGGTTGGCGATCGCCTCGGCCAGCTGCCGCTTCAACCGCGCCACTTCGTTCTTCGCCCCGGCCAGATCCTTCTGGCAGGTGAGGACCTTCTCGTTGGCCTCCATCAACCGCTGGGTCATCCCCTCGTCCGACCTCGAGCAGGACACCAACCACGCGAACGGCGGCAGCAAAAGCAAGGCGAGGTGCCGGAACCCTTTTGACATGATGGGACGATTGTTTTCACGGGGCCGCGCCCGGCGCAAGAAGTTCTTCCCGCTCGGGCCTGGTCGCACTGGACCCGGGTCAAACCCTCACCCGTCCTTGATCGGAAGCCGATTCAAGAACGGCCGCACCACCATGCCCCCGGTCAGATGGCGATCGATCACGCGCGCCAGATCCGACTCCGTCATGCGGTTGTACAGCACCGCCGACGGAACGTCAGGGCCCGGCCAGCCTCCCTGGGCCGCCAGCTGCTCGGTGTCGCATACCAGGATATTGGGACCCTGCAGGCAGTGGCCGAAACAGGTCTCCTGCCCGACGGTGACGTGGGCGCCGAGGCCCCGCTCGGCGATCGTGCGCCGCAAGGTTTCGTAAAGCACATTGCCGCCGCGCTTGTCGCCGCAGGTGGGACCCCGGCAGACCAGCACCGTCAGCGGGCGCGGCGGCCGCGCCGGCCCGTTCATTCCTTGGCCGGCGCCGCGGCCTTGCCTGCGTCCGACGGGGGCATGGCCTTGTCGCCGTCTTGGTCCTTGTCCTTGTCGGGCTTGTCGGGCTTGTCGGCTTCCTCGGTCTCGGCCAGCGTCCGCTTCAGCGCCAGGCGCAGCGCCGCCAGCGTCGACTTGTCGTCGGCCACCTCCGTCAGGTACGGGCGCTCGGAGACGCCGCCCAGGCTGGCGATGGCGTCGCCCACGGCGGCCAGCGGGGCGGGATCGCCCTCGAAGACGGGATCCGCCCGGTACATCGACAGGTACGCGCGCAGCGCTGGCAACGCCGCGCCCGCGTCGCCGATGGCCGCCAGCGCGCGGGCAATCTCCGCCGCCGTCGGGGGATCGGTGTCGGGAAGCCGCAGGTGATCGATCAACGCGGGCGCCATGGGCCGCGCCTTCATCACGGCCGCCGCGTGGGCCAGCGTGGCCACGGACTGGGCGTGGCGATCCTCCGCGAAGTCGGTGTGCACCTTCAGCGCGGCGACGTACTGGGACATGGCCGATTCGTCGCGCCGCTCGACCAGCGCGTCGGCCGCCTTCTGGTAGGCGTCGGGCGGCAGCCCCTCGGCCTGCAGCACCTTCAGCAGATCCGCCGTCACCGACGAAGCCGGCAACTTTGCCATCTCGCCGATGGCGAACACCTTCACGTCGGAGAACCGCCGATCCGGATCCCAGACGATCGACGACAGCACCCCCGCCAGCGTGGCCGGCTCGCCCGCGCCGTCCGGGGCGAAGCCATCGGCGTCGAACGTCGCCCCGCGCACCGACGGCGATCCCGGCAGCGCGGCGCTGTAGACACGCCGGCCGGTGGTGGCGTCCAGCGCCCCCAGCTGGCCGTCGGCGGTGACGAACACGATCGCTCGGCCCGTGTGGTCGGACGAGACCGCGTCGACCGACGGCTGGTTGTACGCCCAGCGCAGCTCACCCGACTGGGCGTCGAAGCCGAAGAAGAAGCGGTAATTGTGCACCGTCACCAGCCCGGAGCGAAAACGCGCCTTCTCGCCTTCGGGGGCGAGGCGCCACAGGATGCGGTTGCGATCGATCGCCGAGTAGTCGCTCTGCTCGGGCCGATACATGTCGTAGTGATAGAACGGCCGCACGAAGCGCGGCAGGCGGGCCTGGACGTAACCGGGCGACTGGCGCGACCCGGCCGCCGTGGACGGTTCCAGCAGGAACACGCCGCGCGAGCCGAACGCGAACCCCTCCGACAGCGCGCGCACGAACGTCGCCGATTCCTGGTTCGACAGCGCGCGCCCGAGCTCGTGACCGTCGGCCGCGTCCAGCAACGTCACGTACTGCGACTGCTCCAGGACAGCCACCAGGCCGCCCCGCGCCGCGGGCGCGCCCACGTTGCCGGTGCCAAGCTCGCGCCGCCAGCGCTCGGCGCCCGAGCGCGCCTCGAGCCCGATCACGGCGCCCGGGCCGCCGTGCAGCTCGGCGCCGCTGCGCTGGATCGTCAGCACCACCAGCGTGTCGTCGGCGGCGTAGCCGAGCAGGCGCTCGCCAGGGTCGAACGCGCGCTGCCACAGCACGGCGCCGCTGCCGAGATCGCGCCCGACCAGGCTGGCGCCGCCGCGCCCGGCGTGCACGATGGCGTCGGCGCCCACCTCGACGCGGCCGCCGATCTCGGCTGGTCGCGTCCACAGCGTCGACCGGGTGGTCAGATCGAAGGCCGCCAGGCGGGCGCCGTCGCTGCCCCCCAGGACCAGGAACGCCATCGCGTGGCCCGTGCCGTTCACCGGGCCGGGCGGCACCGGTCGCGCCCGGGCCAGCGCGGCCGCCACGTCCGCGGCGTTGCCGGCGCGGTCGGCGCTCTCGCCCGTGGTGGCGCACCCGGCGCCCAGGACCAGCGCCGCCAGCGCAGCGATGCGCGCGCGCGCCGCCCCCGTCATCGCGGCGCTCCCCGCTCGTCGAGCAGCTTCTGCGCTTCGCGCCGCGAGGGCCGATCATCCTTGGGCGGTACAACGGCGATGTACTCGACCAGCGCGGTGGTGGCGCTGGCCCCTTGCA
>DATKEU010000399.1:0-8531 GCA_035544495.1 Polyangia bacterium
GCAGCACCGCCAGCTCGAAGGTGATGGGGATGTTGGCGGGCGGGCTGTGCGGCGGCCGGTTGCCGACGTTGAGCGGCCAGTCGATGACGTTGCAGAAGTAGATCATCGAGTAGGCGATGCAGGCCCCGGCGATGGCCCCCAGAAGAACGATGGTCGGGATCTTCGGGCGCTTGAGCCCCAGCGCTTCCTCGATCCCGTGCACGGGATACGGCGTGTGCGTGTCCAGGCTGACGTGCCCGCGCGCCCGCACCTGCTTGGTCCCCGACAACAGCGCATCCGTGGTCGGGAACTGCGCCAGCACGAAACGGCGCGGGACGAAGCTCGATCCCTCGTGTCCGCCGCCGCTCATCAGTGCGACCCTCCGATCGCCGGCACGTGGGCGTCGTGTTCCTGCTCGTGACGCAGCTCCTTGACCTCGGTGACCGCCACGGCCGGCACGAACTTCAAGAACAGCAAGAACAGCGTCGAGAACAGGCCGATGGTGCCGATGAACAGGCTGAAGTCGACCCAGGTCGGAGAGTAATTCTTCCAGCTGGACGGGATGAAGTCGCGGTGCAGTGAGGTCACGACGATCGTGAAGCGCTCACACCACATGCCCACGTTGATGAGAATCGCAGCGATCCAGATGACCACCATGTTCGTACGCGCCCGCTTCGACCAGAAGATCTGCGGCACGACGACGTTGCAGAACATCATCAGCCAGTAGATCGGCGCCATCGGACCGCGCTGGCGGACGCGGAAGAACTGCCCGAACTCGTATTCGTTGCCGCTGTACCAGGCGATGAAGTGCTCCATCGCGTAGCCGTAGGCGACCATCATCCCCGTCGCCAGCATGACCTTGCACATGTTCTCCATGTGCCGGACGGTGACCACGTGCTTGAGGCCCAGGAACTCGCGGGCCGGGATCATCCAGGTCGCCACCATGGCGAAGCCCGAGAACACCGCGCCGGCGACGAAGTACGGCGGGAAGATCGTCGTGTGCCAGCCGGGCAGCACCGACACGGCGAAGTCGAAGGACACGATGGTGTGCACCGACAGCACCAGCGGCGTCGACAACCCGGCCAGCAGGACGTACGCCCACTTGTACTCGGCCCAGTGGCGCCCCGACCCGCGCCAGCCGAGAGCGAACAGGCCGTAGATGGCGCGCTTGACCTTGCTCTTCGACGAATCGCGCAGCGACGCCAGGTCCGGCACCAACCCGAGGTACCAGAACAGAAGCGAGATCGTGAAGTAGGTCGAGACCGCGAACACGTCCCAGACGAGCGGGCTCTTGAACTGCGGCCAGATCCCGTTCGTGCTCGGGTACGGCAGGAGCCAGTACGCCGCGAACCAGGGGCGGCCGGTGTGGATCAGCGGGAACAAGAGCGCGCAGATGACCGCGAACAGCGTCATCGCCTCGGCGAAGCGGTTGATCGACGTGCGCCACTTCTGCTGCAGCAGCAGCAAAATTGCCGAGATCAGCGTCCCGGCGTGGCCGATACCGATCCACCAGACGAAGTTGATGATGCCGAAGGCCCAGCCGACGGGGATGTTGTTGCCCCAGACCCCGATGCCCTTGTACAGCGTCCAGCTGATGGCGACCACCAGCAGGCCCAGCGCCGCCAGCGCGACCGAGAAGCAGGCCCACCAGCCCTTGCCGGCGCCGCGCCAGACGTGAGCCAGCAGGCTGTCGTTCAGCGTGGCGTCGGTCTGCGTGCCCTCGATGAGAGCCCGCGGCTCCAGCGGGTCGGTGGTCAGGTTGACCAGGTTCGGCGCGGCCATGGCTACTCAGCCCTCGCAAGCTCGGGGTTGGGATTCTTCACCCGCGCGAGGTACGCGGTGCGCGGGCGCGTGCCGATCTCGTGCAGCAGATCGTAACGGCGCGGGCTGGCGTGCAGCTTGGACACGCGCGCGCTGGGATCCCCGAGCGATCCGAAGGTGATGGCGGCGCTGGGGCATCCCTGCTGGCAAGCGGTCAGTATGTCGCCGTCGGCGATCGGCACGCCGGCCACGCGGGCGTCGATGCGCTTGCGCTCGATGCGCTGCACGCAGTAGGTGCACTTCTCCATGACGCCGCGGCTGCGCACGGTGACGTCGGGGTTCATCCCCATCTGGCGGGCGGCGGTGACGCCGGTGTCGCTCTCGAAGCCGTTGTAGTCGAGGAAGTTGAAGCGCCGGACCTTGTACGGGCAGTTGTTGCTGCAGTAGCGGGTGCCGATGCAGCGGTTGTAGGCCATCTCGTTGATGCCCTCGTCGCTGTGCACCGTGGCGTTGACCGGGCAGACGTACTCGCAGGGCGCGCTCTCGCAGTGCACGCAGGCGAGCGGCTGCATCACCATCGACGGATCCTCGGTCGAACCGGAGAAGTAGCGGTCGATGCGGATCCACTGCATCTCGCGACCCTTGGCCACGTTGACCTTCCCGACGACCGGGATGTTGTTCTCCGACTGGCAGGCGGTGACGCAGGCGTTGCAGCCGGTGCAGCGGTTCAGATCGATCGCCATCGCCCAGCGATAGCGCTGGTTGCTGTAGTCGACCGGAGTGTGGATGGTGGCGGCCGGGCCGCGCCGCTCCTCGATCTCTTGATGAAACTCGGAGCCCTCTTTCAACAGCGCCGCCAGCGGCGTCTCGACGGCGGGCGGCGGGATGTCGCGGCCGTCGGGGGACATGGTCCAGTGATCCTCGGTCAGCGCGAACTTGTACCGCTCGTCCAGCTTGGCCAGCGTGACGCCGCGGCCGAACCACATGGCGTCGCTGGGGCGGATCAGGTTGGCGTTGAACCCGACACCGTGGGCCACCGCCTCGCCGCCGCCGGACCGCCCGTACCCGAGCGGCAGCGTGACCGCGTCGTCCGCGTGGCCGGGGACGATCATCACCGCCGCCTCCATCTTGCGCTGGCGGAAATCGACCGCCACCAGATCGCCGGTCTCGAGGCCCAGCTTCTCGGCCGTGGTCTTCGAGATCTGCAAGGCGTTGTCCCACGTCAGCTTGGTGATCGGATCGGGCAGCTCTTGCAGCCAGGCGTTGTTGGCGAAGCGGCCGTCGAAGACCTTGGCGTCGCGCACGAACGCCAGCTCCAGCCCGTCCGCCTTGCGCGACATCATCGGCGCCACGCTGCCGGCCAGGGCGCCGCCGTCGACAGACAGACCCTCCTCGGCGGGGACGACCGTGCCGGGGATGATCCCGTCGGCCAGCCAGCGCTCCCAGGCGCTGTCGAAGTCCGGGCGCCCCATCTCGGAGATGCGGGCGCTGATCGGCCCGGAGGCGCCGAGACGCCCCTGCCAGTAGCGGCGCACCAGCTGGTGCGCGCCCAGATCGCCCTCGCCGACGAAGGCGGCCAGCAGCTCGGATTCCGTGTAGCCGCCCCACAGCGGCGCGATCAGCGGCTGCACGAGGGTCGCCGTGCCGTCGGTGGCGCGGGCGTCGCCCCAGGTCTCGAGCACGTGCAGCGCCGGCACCACCGTGTGGCAGCCGGCCGCGGTCTCGTCGTCGTACATCGTCAGATAGATCGTGTTGGGCACGCGCCGGAGCAGGGCCCCCAGCTTCAGATCGGCCGGCGCCGTGTACGCCGGGTTGACGGCGGTGACGACCAACGTGTCGACCTGACCGGCGGCGATGTCCTCGGCCAGGGCGCCCAGCCCCGCCACGCCGCTGGCGCCGTCGACCAGCACGGGCGCGCCGAAGCTGACGGTGCGGCCCAGATTGCCGAGCGCGACGTTGAGCGCGTGCACCAGCGCGTGCACGGCGGCGGGCTGGCGGCGGCCGGCGATCACCAGGCAGCGACCACGGTTCTTCTCCAGGTCGCGCGCCATCGCGCCCAGCCACTTGGCGTCCCAGGCGCCCGCCCCTTGCGCGCGCGCGAGACCAGCCAGCGGCGCCAGCGATTCGAACCCCGGCCGGTCGGTCAGCGCGGCGATCAGGCCCAGCGTGAACGCCGGCACTTCGGCGCCCCGCAGGCGCAGCCGGTGGTCGGCCATGCCGCCCGTGATGGTCATGGCCGGCTCGACGACGTAGAGCCGGTTCATGTTCGGCCCCGGCTCGCGCCGGTTGGCGAACTGGCGCGCGTGCAGCAGCAGATCCGGACCGTCGCCCAGGAAGTCGGCGTCCAGCGACAGGACGACCTGGGCCTGCATCAGATCCTGGCGCGGCTGCAGCGGCCGCCCGAAGCACAGGCGCGCCCCCTCGGCCGGCGCCTCGCCGCCCGTCGACGAATAGCTGACGAACCGGGCGCGCGGGAACTTCTCGATGATGCGGCGGCGCAGATCGCCGAGCAGCGGCGACGCCGTCGGCTCGGTCAGGAAGCGCAGCTTGGCGCCGCCGTCGGCCGCCAGGATCGGCGCCCGCCGGGCGATGTCCTCCAGCAACGTGCGCCACGCCAGCGCAGTGCCGTCGCGCGTGATCTGCCGGGCGCGATTCTCGTCGTACAGGCTCTGGATCAGCGCCTGGTCGAACGACGTCGCGGCGCCCAGGCTGATCGGGTGGTCGGGGTTGCCCTCCACCTTCGTCGGGTGACCCTCGTGGCTCTCGACCACCAAGCCGGTGGCGAAGCCCTCCAGCGTGTGCGCGGTGGCGAAGTGCTGCGGGTTGCCGGGCGTCACCTCGTCGGGACGCCTGACGAAGGGGACGATCTTCTCGTTCGGCTTGCGGCAGGCGGCGCCCAGGCTGGCCACGGCCGTCGACACGCCGAGGAGCTGCATGAAGCTGCGCCGGCTGACGCCGTCGTTCAGCTCGGACGCGCCCGGCGGGAACTCGCGGTGGGCCGCCTGCTGCCAGGCTGGCGCTTGCGCGCGCTCGTCCAGGCTGCGCCAGTAGCGCGGCTCGGCCGCGGCGCTGCTCTGTGGTTGACCGGGTTGGCCCGCTTCACCCTCACTGACAATGGCCAGCGATCGCGAGCGGCGCGCCTTGCCGGCTGATCGACGATGATTGTTGTGTTCGTCGCAGCTCATCGGTGACACGTGGTGCAGCTGGTCCGGGTGTGGACCTCGTTCTTGGCGGCCAGTAGCCGCCCGGTCTCCAGCGGATCACCCTCCGGCTTCCAGGCCATGTTGGTGACCTCTTCGACCGGCCGCAGGTTGGGCTCGGGGTTGCGGTGGCATTCCAGGCAGAAGCCCATGGTCAGCGGCGTCGCCTTCTCGACCGCGGCCATCTGATCGACGCGCCCGTGGCAGCTAGCGCAGCCGACCCCCTTGTTGACGTGGATGGCGTGGTTGAAATACACGAACTCCGGAACCTTGTAGACGCGCCGCCATTGCAGCGGCTTGTTCTGGAAGAAGCTCTCGCGCACCGGTTCCAGGAGCGGGCTCTTGTTCCAGATCTGCGAATGGCAGTTGAGACAGAGCTGCGTGGGGGGAATGCTGGCATGGGGCGATCGATCCACCGTGTTGTGGCAATAGCGGCAATCGATCCCCTCATCGCGCGTGTGGTGGCGGTGGTCGAACTGGATCGGCTGCTCGATGGGGTCCTGCATGCCGCGTGCGTAGGGGGTGCGCACGTACAGCATCAACCCACCCGCCGATCCCAATGCCCCCGCGGCGAGCACGAAAAGGGAGACGCTCGCCATCGTGTTGTGCCTGGGACGAAAGAGAGGATTCATCCTCGTTGGCGCAGCATATAGGCGCAGCTTTGTCGTGTCGTCAAGGGAAGTGTTTACGCGAGGATCGAATCGCGCCGGCGGGCCCGCGCGCGCCGGGTGCCGCAAGGTGCGACAACGGATCCAGGGGCGCCGGCGCGGGCGCGATCAGCGGCGCGCGGGACGCGCGGATCGCGCGGGTTGTGCGGGTTGCGCGGGTCGCGCCGCTTGCGATCGCCAGCGTGTGCGCAACGCCGCCAGCGCTAGCGCCAGCGCCACGATAATGGAAACCGGCGCGTCCGCGGCGCCTCCGTCGAGCGCGCAGCCGAGCGCCGAGCCCTGCAGCTCGCCGGTGTACGTCGTCAGCGGCAGCGTCCCATTGACGATGGGCCCATACGGATTGTTCTTCGGCCCGCCCGGCCAGTCGCCCAGCCTGCGCCGCATGGTCTGAAACGAGTTCTGCGTGATCCCGTTACAGACACTGTTCACGATCGGATTCTCCCGATCCTCGAAACCATCGCTGGCGGTCGACACGTAGACGTACATCGCGTCGGCCGGGCTGGTCGTGTGCTCGAGCCCGACCAGGTGGGCCTGCTCCTGGGCGATGATCGTGGCGCAGGTCTTGGCGTCGCGGCCGCACTGGAAGGCATAGCAGGTGCCGTTGCCGAGGACGCGATTGCAAGAAATCGGCGCCACGCCGCCGACGTGCTGGTCGTACTTCGGGTTGCACCAGTCGCCGCCCGTCGAGGTGACGATGACCGTGAAGAACTGGCCCTCGGTCGGCTTCGTGTACGTGAAGACGACGTTCAGATCGGCGTACCAGCGATCGAGATAGGCCTGCACCGCGCGCTTGCAGCCGTCGATGTCGGCCGCGAACGAGCAGGTGTATCCGGGCGGCGTCTTGCCGGCGCAGGCGCTCTCGACCGGCGCCGGCCCACCGTCCGCGTACCAGAGGAAGACGACGGCGTGGGGCACGGACGCGGGCGCCGGATCAGGGCCTGCGTCGCTGGCGAGGGCCGAGCCCCTGACCGCGGCCATCACGCTCACGGCGAACAGGGCTGGCGCCAGCCGAGCGACGAGGAAAATCCGTAACGGGGTGATCAGCATGCGGATGGACGAGGACGCCGGGCGCCGACAACCGCGGCCACCGTAGCACAGCCCGTACGGAGAACCTACGGCGGTCGCCTGGTAAAGGCTGATAATTGACCGCGATTTGCCTTTGAGACGATTCGTTCGCCCCCTAACTTTCGATCACGGAAAGGGCGTCGCCCGGCCACAGATCGACGACGAGAGTGCCCTCGGCCGCGGGCGGCGGGGCGGCGCGCCGACCGAGTGGGTTCGGCCTGCCGAGGAGAGACGGAGCGAAAATGCGAAATGTCGTTTGTCGTGATTTTGCCGCCCGCGTGCCGGCGCTGCTGGCGCTGTTGTCGCTGCCGGTGGCGTGCGCCGGAATCAAGAGCAACGCCGGCGCGGGTAGCGGCGGCGCGGCCAGCGGCGCGGCGAGCGGCGGCTCCGGAATGGCCGACGGCGGCGGCACCGGCGGCATCCCGGCGGGCCCCACCATTGACGGGCTGACCGGCATCACCGTCGCCCCCGGCGCGCAGCAGGTGATGGTGGCCCCCGGCGCCAGCGCCACGGCGTCGTACACCGCCACCGGCATGTTCAGCGACGGATCCTCGCGCGACATCACCGCCCAGGTCGCGTGGTCCAGTCCGGCCCCGTCGGCGCTGATCACGGTCGACGCCATGGGAACGGCCACGGTGCGCGGCGCGGGCACATTCGACGTGGTGGCCAGCGCGAATAGTCTCTCTGGCAGCGCGACGCTGACTGCCAAGGTGGTGGGCGCGCTTTCGGCCCCCGGATTTCCCGCGGGCGATCAGGCGATGCTGGACGGGACCGCCAGCAGCGGCCCGGCGAGCATCGTGTACCCGACGGAGGGCGCGCTGTTCCCGTCGAACTGGGGGACGCTGACCGTCCACATCCAGAAGACCAACCAGCAAAGCGCACGCGTCGCGATCAGCGGCGACAGCGTCGACATCAAGTACTACGGGACGTGCGAGCCGGGACCGAACGACGGAACGGCCTGCTACGTCTCGCTGCCGAGCACTCTGACGACCACCCTGTCCGCGGCCTCCGCCAACGCGGATCTGGCGCTGACCGCCCGCTTGTACGCGCCCGGGAGCGGC
Organism: Polyangia bacterium; assembly: GCA_035544495.1. Classification (GTDB taxonomy): domain Bacteria; phylum Myxococcota_A; class Polyangia; order Fen-1088; family Fen-1088; genus DATKEU01. Next base: position 7,735 of record DATKEU010000399.1, read on the forward strand.
GTCATCGAAGGGCCGCCCGTCAAGGTGGCGTGGACGACGATCGCGCTCACGGGCGGGCTTTATTACTGGACCACGCATCCCGACGCCACCACCGCCATCGCCCGCTATAACTTCGCCGGCGACACGACCAAGCCGGAGGAGGTGTACACGGAGGCCGACGAGGTGAAGCCGGCGGTCACCGGCGACAAGTGCTTCGGCTGCCACGCCATCTCGCCCGACGGCAGCAAGCTGGCCCTGACGCTGGGGGGCAGCTATCCAGCCAGCTTTCAGATCATCGATCTGATGAAGAAGTCGACGCCGTTCACCTTCCAGGCGCCACCCATCGAGCAGGGTTACGCGGCGGAGACGGCGTTCAACAACGACGGCACGGTCATGCTGAACATGTACCGGGGCAAGTTCCTGCTCCGGTCGGTCGCCGACCCGCCCGCCGACATGGGCGAGGCGCTGGCGTCGATCACCGGCGCGAAGAGCGATCCCTACTGGAGCCCCAGCGGCAAGCTGTTCACGTTCGTCTCATTCGACTTCGCGGCGATAAAACCCGCGTCGCTGGGCGGGCCGGGCGAGGCCAACCGGCACAACGGCGACCTCAAGACCGGGGCGCAGATCCTGATCGCCGACTCAAACGGCAAGACCATCGCCGAACCGGCGCGCGTGCTGGTACCGCGCAAGGACGGCTTCACCAGCTATTACCCCAGCGTCAGCGACGACGACGCGCTGGTGGTGTTCAACCAGTCCGATTGCGCGGGGCTGTTCAAGAGCGCGCCTTACGGGCAAGACCCTTGCGACGGCTACGACGA
>DATKEU010000400.1:0-6721 GCA_035544495.1 Polyangia bacterium
CCGGCGAGCAAGGCCTTCAGTCGATCGGGGTCCATCCCATTCACCTTATCACCGGGTCCTGGCGCGCGCGGCGCTCCGGCGACTTTTGCTCGGCGGCCGGGCCCGTGGCGCGCGGCGGCCGTCTCGTGGTAGGTGAACCCGTCGCCAGGCGCGCAGCAGCCGCGCGGCGCACGCGGAAGGAGCCGACAGTGACCAGACGCGGTCCTCACCTGTTGTCGATGGGCGTTTGCGCAGCGGCGATCGCCGCGGGATGCCGCACCAACAGCGCGAGCAGCACGAGCTCGGGCGCGGCCGCCGGCGGCGCGGAGACCGGCGCGCCCCCTCGCGCGGAGCCGGCCGCCCCCGCCGCCGACACGCCGCCCTGGCGCGCGCTGAACGTCACCGCGCCCAGGATGCGCCTCACCCACAACTTTCTCGCCAGCGCCGCCGATCCCGCCGTCTCGTTCAACGACAACAACGAGGTCGCAGCCGTCGACCCCCGCGCGCCGCGCATGGCCGGCAAGCTGGTGCTGCCGTTTGGCGGCCTCGGCAGCAAGGCCGGCACGCTGGGCAACGAAGGGGCGTTCGTGTTGCCGCGCGGCTATCACGTGCTGGGCATCGCCGCCTACGAGGCCTACAACGTCTTGCACTGCGACGCGGACTTCTTCGGCGACGCCCGGCGCCAGGTGTTCGAGGGCGTCCCGCGCACGACCAAGTACGAGTTCGCCAGCATCAAGATGGTCCCGTCGGACGGAGTGGCCAAGCGAACGCAGATGGCGCTCAAGTACCTGGACAGGATGTTCCCGGCGGAGGACTGGGGTTACTTCCTGAACCAGGACGGAACCGTGCGCTGGAACGACGTGATCGTCACCGGCATCTCGCACGGCGCCAGCAACGCGCCTCGCTTTGCCATGCTGGCGCGCGTCTGGCGGTCGGTTTCATTCGCCGGGCCGCGCGACAACAGCAGCGGGACGACGCCGGGAGGAAACGGCTACTGCCCGGAGCTGGTGTCGGCGACGTGGTTCACCGAGAAACCGGCCACGCCCATCGATCGCTTCTATGCCCTGACCGGGGTGGCGGACGCGCAGCACCCGCAGCACCTTTTTGCGATGGATAAACTGGGCTACAGCGGCCAGCCGGTGGACATGGCGGCGGGGCCGCCCTGGAACGACAGCCACCGCATCAACGGTCCGGGCGGACACCAATCGCCCTGCAACGACCCGGCGTACACGGCGCTGTGCAATTACCTGTTCGGCGTCGATCCGGCGAACGCCGCCGGGATCCCCTGAAGGGCGGCGCGGCGTGCGCTTGCAGAGACCGGTCCTGGCCGTGCACGGAGGCGCGGGCGCGATGGATCCCGCGCGCCTCGACGAGGCGGCGGTGCGGGCCGCCCTGGACGCGGCGCTGGACGCGGGCGGGCGCGTGCTCTCCGGCGGCGGCGCGGCGCTGGACGCCGTCGAGCAGGCGGTGCGCGCGCTGGAGGCGTCGGGCGTGTTCAACGCCGGCAAGGGGATCCTGGCCGCGCTCGACGGCGGCGAGCCAGAGCTGGACGCCGCCATCATGGACGGCCGGACGCGCGCCGCCGGTGCGGTGGGCGCGCTGGTGGGTTTCGCCCACCCGATCTCCGTCGCTCGGCTGGTCGCCGAGCAGACGCCGCACGTGCTGCTGGTGAGCGGCGGCGCGGCGGCCTTCGCGGCGCGGGTGGGCGTGACCCGGGCGCCGGCGGGTTACTTCGTCCCGGCGGGCGCGGCGATCCCGCCCCCGGCGCGCCCGGCCGACACGGTCGGCGCGGTGGCGCTGGACGCGGCGGGCGTGCTGGCGGCGGCCACGTCGACGGGCGGTGTGGCCGGCAAGCTGCCGGGGCGTGTGGGCGATTCGCCGGTGATCGGCGCCGGGACCTACGCCGACGCGCGCTGCGCTGTCTCGACCACGGGGACGGGCGAGCTGTTCGTGCGGGCGGTGTTCGCGTTTCGCGTCGCCACGCTGATCGAGCAGGGCCAGCCCGTCGAGGAGGCGGCGGCGCGCGGGCTGGCCGAGGTCGGCGCGCTGGGCGGGCGCGGCGGCTGCCTGGTGCTGGACGCGGGCGGCGATCTGGCGATGCCGTTCTCCAGCGCTGGCATGTTCAGGGGTTTTCTCGACGGCAGCGGGCGGCGGCAGACGGCGATCTTTTGAAGGCTGCGCCCGCGCGATGGCCGGGCTACGCTTCCGCCATGACGACATCGCAAGCGGGACGCGTGGCCGTGGTGGTGGGCGCCAATCGAGGCATCGGGCTAGCGCTCTGCCAGCAGCTGAAGGCGCGCGGGCGCACGGTGATCGCAGCGGCCCGCACGTCATCGCCGGCGCTGGCCGGTCTGGGTGTGCGGGTCGAGGCCGGCGTCGAGGTCACCTCCGACACGTCGGTGGCGGACTTCGCGCGGCGGCTGGAGGGAGTGCGCATCGACGAGCTGGTCTGCAGCGCGGGGATCTTGCGCGAAGACACCTTGGACGATCTGGTCTTCGACCAGATCCGCGAGCAGCTGGAGGTGAACGCCCTCGGGCCCCTGCGCGTGGCCAGGACGCTCGTGAGCCAGCTCGGCGCGGGATCGAAGATCGCTCTCATCACCAGCCGCATGGGATCGATCGGCGACAACGGCTCGGGCGGCGAGTACGGATACCGGATGTCGAAGGCGGCCCTGAACGCGGCCGGCGTCTCGCTGGCGCGCGACCTGCGCGCGTCGCGGATCGCCGTCGCCATCCTCCATCCTGGATACGTCCGCACAGACATGACCCGCGGCGGCGGCAACCTCGCGCCCGAGGAGTCCGCGCGCATGCTGGTCGATCGTCTCGACGGGCTGACGCTGGAGACGTCCGGGACGTTCTGGCACGCGAACGGCCAGGTTCTGCCCTGGTAGCGGTCGCGGCGGCGGCCGCGGGGCGAGCGACGAATCCTTCGCGCCCGAACGGCCTCTAAAGCCGAGGAGCAAGCCGATGACCGCCACCCGCACCACCGCCACCTCGACCGCCGCCCCACCCGTTCAAGCGTCCGTGCGCGCCTGTCCGGCCTGCGGAGCGAAGAACCGCACCAGCGCCGATCACCTGGCCGACGCCGGCCGCTGCGGTCGCTGTAAGGCCGAGCTGCCGCCGGTCGACTACCCGCTGGACGTCGGGGGCGATGAATTCGCGGCCATCACGCGCGGATCGCGGGTGCCGGTGCTGGTCGATTTCTGGGCCACGTGGTGCCCGCCCTGCCGGATGGCCGCGCCGGTGGTGAAGACCGTGGCCAAGGATCTGGCGGGCAAGCTGGTCGTGCTGAAGGTGGATTCGGACCAGAATCCGGCGCTGGCGGCGCGCTTTGGCGTGCAAGGCATCCCGAACTTCGTGCTGCTGCGGGGCGAGCAGGTGATCGCCCAGCGCCCCGGCTTCATGCCGGCGCCCGAGATGAAGCGCTGGCTGGCGGCGGCCGGCGTCACTTGATCGCGAAGATGAAGTTCAGCACCACGCGGTTCATGTTCGCGCGCGGGTTGCTGCTGGCGTGCCAGATGTTCGAGTCGAAGATGACCGCCTTGCCCTTCTTGGGGGCGATGCGCTGGCGCACCGTCAGCGCGCGCTTGTCGAAGTAGGTCTGGTTGAAGATGAACGTGTCGCCGTCGCTGTCCTTCACGTAATAAAGCAGGCTCTTGTACTTGGGCGCCGGGATGTCGATGTGGGGCGTGTTGTACGTGTCGGCGCTGCCGTCCTTCTTCATCAGCATGTTGGCCTTGATGCGCTCGATGGTCGACAGCAAGATCCCGGTCCGATCCTCGAGAAAGTAGAAGAACGGGAAGACCAGGTCGAAGAACCCCGAGCGCTTGGCGCCCTCCTGATAAAGGGCGTGGACGAACTGATCCGATTCGTAGGAGTTTTCGTCCTGGTTCATGATCTGCGGCGCGTTCTGGTTGTTGGTGGACGCGTTGTACTGCCACAGGAACTCCGGGTTCTGGCAGATGACGTTCTCCAGCAGGTCGGCGTACGATTTCGGGATGAAGTTCTCGATCTCGACCAGAGCGGGCGCTTTGTCGCTCACGGCAGTCTCCTTGCGGCGGCGGGCCAGTCGGGCGGCGCGGACCGAAATCGTACCAACCGCGCCCCGCGCGTCAAACCGCTGACCGCCGGCCGGAACGCGGGGTTGGCGACCGGCGTCAACTCGATGGTGGCGAAAAAGAAGTTTCAGCGGCGCGCCGCTGCCGCAGACTAAAAGAGACGGTGAGGTCCGCGCGCGCAGCACTGCCGATCGCCGGCGCTTCGAGGAGCGGCGCCCGTCTGGCCGCGGCCGCGGCGCTGGTGGGCGCGGCGGCGATGGGGGCGACGACGGCGCACGCCGGTGACCCACCGATCCGGCTGGCGATCGATGGCGACACCGAGCTGCCCTTCTCGTCGGATGAGCTGCGAGCCGCCGTCGACGCCCGCCTGCCGCTCGCGCGCGGGGCCGGCGACGCGGACGCCGTGCTGGTGCGCGTGAGCCCGGCCCGGACACCGGGGCGCGTGCTGGTGGCGGGGATCGCGGCCACCGTCGATGTCCCGACCGCCGGCAAGCCGCCCGCGGAAGCGGCGCGGCTGGTCGCGCTGGCGGTCGTCGACGTCACGCGGGCGGCGCCGCGCGCGCCCGATGCCGCGGCGACGATCGCGGCGCGCCCGCCGGCGGCCCCTGCCGCTCGCGTCGGCGGCCGTTTCGCGGCGGCGCTGTACCCGGGCGCCAGCACGGGCCTGGGCGGCGGCGCGATCGCCTTCGAACCGACGGCCGATCTGTCGCTGGGCCTGGGCGGCGCTGGTTCAGTCTGGCGGCTGGGGTTGTCGGTCGGGTTCGCGCGCGCGTCGGCGTCCTGGATGGACAGCACGTTCACGCTCTCGACGCTGCCGCTGCGGCTGGGCGCGCGCTGGCGATGGCGCCGGATCGAGCTTGGCGGCGGCGCCGTCGCCCGCCTCTACGACACCGGAGGTCTGGACGGCGGTCGCGGCGCCATGCTGGGTGGATTCGCCAGCGTCGGCACCTCGGGCCCGCTGGCGGGCCGGATTCGCTGGACCGTGCTGGCGGCGGGCGACGCCTACCGCGAGCAGACGGTGTTTCGTGCCGCGGGCCAGCCGGTGCTGTCGAGCGGGCCGCTCGTCTTCTGGCTGGGCGTCGGCGCAGCCTTCGGAGGCGCATCGTGATCGCCTGGCCAGCGCGCGCGGCCGCGGCCGCGGACACGGTCGCGCTGCCGATCGGGACGCTGCTGATGTCGCGCTGGGGCGCGGCCGGAGTGGGGCGCCCACAGCCGCTGGCGGCGGTGCGGACCGCCGGCAGCGACGAATCGCTGGTGGCGCGCGCGTCCGGCGGCGATCGCCAGGCCTTCGACGATCTCTATCGCCGGTACGTCGATCTGGTGTGGACGCGACTCGGCCGGCTGATCGGACCCGACGCCGAGCGCGAGGATCTGCTGCAGCACGTGTTCATCGAGGTCTTTCGATCGCTGCCGCGGTTCCGGGGCGACGCCAGCTTTCGCACCTTCCTGTACCGGATCGTGCTGAACGTCGCCGCCGATCACCTGAAGCGCCGGCGGCGGCGCGGCAACGCCCCCATCGCGCCCGAGGAACTGGACAAACTGGTCGACGGGCACGCGTCGCCGGAGGCGCGCGCCGCCGAACGCCAGCGGCTGGCGGTGACGTTCGCGCTGCTCGATCGCATCAAGACGAAGAAGCGGATCGCCTTCTTGCTGCGCGTGGTGGACGGACTATCGCTGGAGGAGATCGGCGAGCTGACGGGCGCCACGGCGGCAGCGGTCGCCCAGCGCGTGCGCCACGCGAACCGCGAGCTGCAGGCGCTGGCCGCGCGAAAGGACCGCCGGTGATGGTTCCTCCGCCGCCCGCCGCGACCGGCGCCGCCTGCCGCGAGGCACAGGACGCCCTCTTGCTGGACGCCGCCGGTGACGCCCGCGACGCCACCGGGCGCGCGCGCATCGAGCGCCACGTCGAGCACTGTGCCGCCTGCCAGGCCATGCAGCGATCGCTGGGTACCCTGGCCGCCGACGTGCGCGCGGCGGGACAGCCGCTGGACGACGTTCGCCGGGCGCGGTTGCTGGCCCAGCTGGCTCCCGCGCTGGATGATCAGGCGGCGCGCGCGGCGGCGGTGACGCGCGGCGATCCACGCTGGACGCGCGCGCTGGCTCGGGCCTGGCCAGCCGGCGCGCTGGCTGTCGCCGCGGCAGCGCTGGTCGCGGTGCAGTCGATCGATCGCCATCATCCGCCACCACCTGCCCCGGCCGCGCCCGTCGTGGCCGCGGCGCCGGCGCCGGCGCCGAGACTGCCGGGGGCTGCCCTGTCGCCGCCCGCGGTCTCGTCGCCGGCCACGCCGCTTCCGCCGGCCGCGCCGCCCGCTTTGATCGCGCCCTATCAGGTCGTGAGCGGGCGCGGCCTGCGCGCTCGCCTGATCGATCAGCACTTTTCCCGGTTGCAGACCGCCGCGGGCACCACGGTGCGCGCGCGGGTCGGCCCGCGCACGCGGGTAACGCTGGTCGGCCCGGCGGACTTCTCGGTGGCGACGGCAACCAGCGATGTGCTCGACGTGAACCTCGCCGCCGGCACGATGGTGGCTGACTTCATTCACCAGCGGAACGGCCGGCTGCGCATTCACTCGCCCGGCGCCGTGACCGAGGTCGTGGGCACGTTGTTCTCCGTCGAGGTCCGCGGGCAGCGAAGCCGCGTGTCGGTGGCGCGCGGCCGCGTCGTCGTGCAGCCCGCGGAGGGAGCG
>DATKEU010000401.1:0-9080 GCA_035544495.1 Polyangia bacterium
GGTCACTGGCGGCTGATGTCGAGCGACTATTCGCCGCGCAACGAGTACCTCTACACGATGCGAGGCACCGGCCAGGCGGAGACGGACTGGCTGACCTGGGAGGCCGGCATGCGTCTCACCGTGCAGCGAGAGGCGTTCAACACCAACGAGACCGCCAACGCCGACTACCTGGTCGATCGCCGGCCGGTCGACGGGTTCTTCTATCTCTTTTACGCCGGCCGGACCGAGGCGATGAGCCACCTCGGGCGAGGCGACAACAAGCTGGCGGTCTCGCGCTCGACCGATCTGCAGGTATGGAACGTCGCCGGCAAATAGGCACCGGCGGCAGCGCTCGACATCGCCGGCCTGGCCGTCCAGAACCTGCCCGGCACGATCTCGGCGCTGCACGTGGCCACGACGACCGACGGGCGCACGCTGCTGGTGACCTCGCCCGACGTCGACGCCACACTGGAAGACACGCTGCTTTACTTCGGGCCGCCCGACAGCGTCCGCGAACGGCGCATCCACCCCACGGCACAGCCGGGCAGCTATATGCGTATCTGTGCCTGTGACCGGGCCCGCGGGCCGCCGCGCACGGGGATCCCCGCGCCGCGGCCGTTTTCCGGTATCCTCCGCGCCGGACGGCGGCCCATCGCCGGACCTTCCATAACCTCAACCTCAACCTCATCCCGAGACGCGCAAGGAGACTCGAATGTCAGGCACCTTCAGCATCCGCCCGGACGGAGCCCTGGATTTTCTCGCCCTGGGCGCGGTGGTGCATCGTCTGGATCCCGGCATCATCCCTTTTCGCAAGGCGACCGAGTGCCAGATCCACGTCAGCGGCGGCGAGTTCAACGTGGCCGCCAACCTGGCCGACTGCTTCCGCCTGCAGGCGGGCGTGGCGACGGCGATGGTCGACTATCCCATCGGCGATCTGGTCTCTGAACGCATCCGCGCCATGGGCGTCAAACCGATCTTCAAGCGCTTTGCCCACGACGGCGTCACCGGCCCGAACATCGCCACCGTCTACAGCGATCGCGGCCAGGGCGTGCGCGCCCCCGTCGTCTTCTACAACCGATCGAACGAGGCGGCGGCGCGCCTCAAGGCCGGCGACTTCGACTGGAAGAAGATCTTCGCCGGCGGCGTGCGCTGGTTCCACAGCGGCGGCATCTTCGCCGCCCTCTCTCCGACGACGCCCGAGCTGATCATCGAGGGCATGCAGGCGGCCAAGGCCCAGGGCGCCGTGGTCTCGTTCGATCTCAACTTTCGCGAGAAGCTGTGGAAGATCTTCGGCGGCCTCGACCACGCGCAGGAGACCTTGCGCCGCATCGTCGACCACGTCGATCTCGTCGTCGGCAACGAGGAGGATCTGCAGAAGGGACTGGGCGTCCCCGGACCCGAGGTGGCTGCCAAGTCCAAGCTGGATCCCAGCACCTTCTTCGGGATGATCGACCGTGTGGTCAAGCAGCACCCGCAGATCAAGGGCGTGGCCACCACGCTGCGCGAGGTGCACAGCACCAACCGCCACACCTGGGGCGCCGTCGCCTGGCTGGAAGGCAAGACGCACGTCGCGCCGACCTGCGAGCTGGACGTCCTTGACCGGGTCGGCGGCGGCGACGGTTTCGCGGCCGGCCTCATCTATGGCCTCTTGTCCGGCGAAAGCCACGAGCAGGCGACCCGCCTCGGCTGGGCGCACGGCGCCCTCCTGACGACCTACCCGGGCGACACCACCATGGCGACGCTGGAGCAGGTGAAGGAGTTCGCCAAGGGCGGCTCGGCGCGCATCCAGCGCTGAGCGGATTTACTGTATTGACAAATCAGGTAATCTGCAATACCATTAATTTTAGAGGTGAACATGAGACGCCTTTCGCTCTTCTTCTTGCTCTTCGTCGCCGCCCCAGCATCGCCAGCGCTGGCCGGCACCACCGTCGAGGTGGTCAAGGTCCGCGACAATTCGCTGATCGCGAGTTTCGATCAGTTCATCGCCACCTGCCCCGGCGGAATCGACTCCGCGATGTCGATCCAATGGAACAGCACGGTCATCCGCGCCGACGGCGTCACCACGCAGACGGCGATCATCGTGGACATGCGTTACGTGAACACCTGCACCGGCGACAGCCTGCTGATGAGCGGCTTCTCACTGGCGCCGAACGGAACCGTCAGCACCGATCTGTCGACGGGCCATATCGACGCCGTGGTGCCGGTGGCGACCGATCCGGGTGACCCGACCGTGCAGCCGCCGCGCAGCGCGACCGTCACGCTGAGCCTGAACTTCACCGGCACCGGTCCCACCAGCACCATCAGGGACACGTCGCACACGAACGACGGCGCGATCAAGACGGTCGACAACTTCACCATCAGCAGCCGGTCGGGCGTCGCCACCGGCACGGCGACGGCGGTGCTGCCGCTCAATGACCCGAAACACAAGGGCAGGACCGTTCCCACCTTCGTCAATCTCATCGGCGCGCCGTCGCTCAGCGCGACGCTGGGCAAGGACGCGTTCGGCAACATCACCATCACGCGCAAGACCCCGTAGAGCGGGCGCGGCCGCGGGCGCGGCCGGGGCGCGCTCAACCGGCACCCGGCGGCGGGTGCCTCACGCGCGGCCGTGCATCCAGCGCTTGAGAAGCGGCGTCAGCGCCAGCAGCAACAGCGCCGGCCCGATGCTGCTGACGATGAGGACGCCGTAGATCGGCAGGTGGTACGGCTCCAGCAGCGACTCCAGCCTGCCGGCCAGATAGTTCGCCACCGCGATGGAGACGAACCACATCCCCATCGCCAGCGACACCACGCGCGTGGGCGCCAGCTTGGTCACCATCGACAGGCCGATGGGCGACAGGCACAGCTCGCCCATGGTCTGCAGCGCGTAGACGGCCGCCAGCCAGCCCATGCTGACCGTGCCGTTCGCCTCGGCCAGCCTCTGCCCGACGAACATCACGACGAAGCCCAGCCCCAGGATGATGAGGCCGATGGCCATCTTGGTCGGCGTCGACGTGCGAAAGCGCCCACTGTCGAGGCGCGTCCACATCTTCGAAAAGCTGGGCGCCAGCGCCACGATCAGCAGCGGGTTGATGCTCTGAAACTGCGAGGCGGCGAGCTCGATCCGCCGCCCCGAGGCCAGCGCCCAGCCACCCCAGGCCAGCGTGGCGATGCCGCTGAGGATGAAGAGAACCGTCAGCGCGCCCCACAGAATGCGGCCGCCGGTCTCCTGGCGCGTGGTGCGATAGATGTTCCAGGCGGCGCCGATCTGCACCGCCGCCGCGATCAGGATGGCCGCCCACCCCACCACGCGATCGGTCTGCTTGTCGGCGAACAACGTCATCGTGCCGCCCGCCTGCTCGAAGCCGACCCAGAAGAACATGTTGAACACGCAGAGGACGACGATAACGGCGACCTGCTGCTTCTCCGCGCGCGAAGACCCATTCAGCAGTCGGAACATCACCGCGCCGAACGTCAGCAGCGCCAGTGCGACCGCCGCCGCCGTCGGGACCGCTGCCCACATCGCGCCCAGCTGCCCGCGCAGCGTGACCACGGCCCAGACCAGGCCGGCCCCGCCCACCACCCAGGCGACGACGTCCACGTAGTCGCGGCGATCCAGGCGCTGCTCGGCCGCCGGTGCGGTGGTGGTCTCCGACGCGCGCGCCTTGCGCGGCGGCATGCCGACCGCGGCCAGGAACTTCTGCCCCCACACGAACACCATCAGGCCGGCCGCCATCCCGATCGCCGCCGCCGAGAAGCCAAAGTGCCAGCCGACCTTTTCGCCCAGAGTCCCGCACACCAGCGGCGCCAGGAACGCGCCCAGGTTGATCCCCATGTAGAAGATCGTGAACCCGCCGTCGCGGCGCGGATCGCCGTCGCCGTACAGCCCGCCGACGATGGTCGAGATGTTGGGCTTGAAGAACCCGTTGCCCAAGATCAGAAGGCCGAGCGCGATGTACAGCAGCGGCTGGAACGCCATCGCCAGGTGGCCGAGGGCCATCAAGACGCCGCCGATCAGCACCGCCTTGCGCCGGCCGAGCAGGCGGTCGGCGAAGTAACCGCCCGCGATCGGCGTCAGGTAGACCAGGCCCGTGTACGTCGCGTAAACCGCCAGCGCGTCGGGGCGCGCCAGCTTCAGCTGCTTGACCAGGTACAGCGTCAGCAGCGCCCGCATGCCGTAGTACGAGAACCGCTCCCAGGCCTCGGCCCCGAACAAAGCGTAAAGCCCGGTCGGGTGCGCCTGCGTGCTTCCGGCGTCAGCCCCGCCGGAAGGAGGTGCCGTCGTCCGCATTCGCGGACAGTACCACAAGCCTCCAGCTGGTTTATTCAATCGCCCGGCGGTTGCCGGCGGCGCGAATCGCAGGGCTGGTGCTAGGGAATGCCGGGGACCATCATCTGGGCGGTCTCGGCGTGCACGTTGCCTCCGCCGCCCGAGACGATGAACATCGTCTTGCCGTCGTCGCCGCCGAAGCAGGAGTTGGTGGGCGGCGCGAAGATCTGACCGCCGCAGTTCACCGCGATGCCGTCCCCGCCCGGCCCGTTGCCCTGGTGCGAGCCATCAACCGGCGCGCCGCTGTCGTCGATCTTCCAGGTGCCCGCGCCCACCACGAACAGTGTCTTCTCGTCGGGAGAAAGCGCCACGCCGTTCGGCGCCCCGCCCATCGCCAGCGGCGGATGGACGACCTCCATGGGATCGATCCAGAACACCGCGGGCCCGGTGCTGCCACCCGCCGGCACGATCGATTCGTAGGTCGGGTTGCTGAAGAAGATCGATCCGCTGCTGTGAGCGATGAGATCGTTCGGCGAGTTGAACGTCTTGTTCATGTACGAATCGGCGATGACCCGGTTGAAAAACAGGAGCCCGGGACGTTCCATCCAGGCGGTCCAGATTGTCCAGACCAATCTCGCCCGGCCGGCCGAACGCGCCCTAGAACTGCGAGAAGAAGTTCCCGATCACCGCGGTCATCATGCCCCAGGGGGCATGGCCAAGCCCCGGGATCTCGCAGTACGCCAGCGGGAATCCGGGCAGGCAGTTGTCGTAAAGGACGCAAGGCGCGAACCCGGGGTACGGGTGCGAGGTGGCGTCGCACTGGTTGGTCTTCATCAGGCGGTCGCGGTCCATGCGGCTGCCGTGGATGTGGTTCTGGTTGTCGGCGGTGCCGTGCTCCCACAGGGCGGCTTCGGGGCCGCGGCAGTCGGCGGCGAAGCGCAGCGACATCGGTAACCCGCCGGCGCCCTGGCCGTGGGCCTTGACGACGTCGGCGCGCCGGCAGCCGAGCATGTCGGCCATCCACGACCCGCTGGAGAAGCCGGTCGCGAAGACGCGATTCTTGTCGATGCAGAAGTTCGTCTCCATGAACTGCAGCAAGGCATCGAAGACCGGGTACTCGGGCGAGTCGCGCGTCTGGTCCTCGTAGCAGCCGCCGTCCTGCCCTTGCCACTGCACGTGGATGTTCGGCGCCAGCCCGGGCAGCGTCATCACGGCGCCGTAGCCGCCGCAGCCGTGCAGCGTGAAGATCAGGCGGTTGGGCATGGCCGGGTCGTACCCGGCGGCGTTGATGATGAAGTTGATGTTTCGTCCGTTGACGTTGATGGTGCGCGCGGCGGCGTTGGCGCCCGGCTGCGTGCAGCCCATGCTGGGCGCGGCCGGCGGCTTGACGTAGGGCCCGCCCGCGCCGCCCGTCCCGGCCGGGGCCGGGCCGCCGTCGCCCGCCGGCGCCGGTGCGCCACCGCTGCCCATGCCGCCGCACCCCGCGGGCGCGCCGCCGCCGCCGCCCGTGCTCGTGCCTCCGCTGCCCGTGCCGCCGCCGCCGGTCGCGCCGCCCGCGCCGCCGCTCGACTGCCCGCCGCCGCCCGACGGCGCGCCCGAATCGGCGCCCGCGTTGCCGCCGCCCGCGTCGCACGCGCCCAGCGCGGCGGCGCCGGCCGCCGCCATCAAACCCACGATGAGTGATCGCATCTTCATTTTTGCTTGCCTCCGATCACCCGTTCGGACAGAAGGTCACGCTGGCGCTGCTCCCCTGCCGGCAAGCGCGGTACGTGTCGTCGGCGGGGGCGCCGTTGAAGTCGTCGTAGGGGAACGCCCAGGTGTGGCAGAACGAGTGCACCCAGGCCGAGAAGTTGTTGTACGGGGGCTTCGTGTAGAACTGCGTCGCGTCCGTCGAGTCGGCGCTGTCCAGCATTCCGCGGTTGATCGCCGCGCACCACTTGTAACTGGTGCCGAAGAACTTGTCGCAGTTGTACGCCTGCTTCGACGTCAGCGTCGCGGCCGCCGCGCACTCGGGCTTGGCGGCGCAGGCGGCGACGGCGGCGTCCAGCGCGTGGCACACGGGCTTGGCCTGGTTGGCCGGGTCGGCGCAGTAGACGCCGGGCGCGACGCACTTGATCCCCACCAGCAACCCGTCGGGGCAGTCGGTCATGATCTTCTTGCGCGGGACGAAGCAGCCGGTGCGCTTGCCGCAGTCGGTGCCGCCGCCGACGCCGTACACCTCGATGGGCAGCGCGATGCCATTCTGGTGCTCGACCTTCGACAGCACGTTGCCGCGCACGATGGTGATCATCACGCGCTCGAGCAGGTTCGCGTCGGTGACGGGCAGCGCCTCGTGCGCCTCGATCCAGCCGCCGGGCATGGTCGGGTTGGGCAGCGCGTAGACGTGGTTGGCGCCGGGGGCCAGCATGAAGTCGGTGTCGGTGGCGCTGCCGCCGACCTGGACGCGCACGGCGATCGGGATGTCGCAGTTGTTGGTGATGCTGACGCCGTTGCCGGCGACCGGCATGACGGGCGTGGTGGGCGGGTCGGGGATGTTGATGACGAATCCGCCGTCGGCGCCCGTCGCGCCGCCGCCACCGGTGGGCGGGCACGCCGCCGCCGCCAGCGGTTGCGCGGCCACGGCCGCCGGCGCGCCCGGCTGGCCGCCACCCGCCTGCCACTGTTCGCACCCTTGCGCCATCACCACCACCACGCCCAGCGCCGCGCACGCGCAGCGCCCGCGGGCGGTCGGGCCAAATCGAAATGCCGCTTTCGTCATGTGCCTCCTGCCGATCGCAGATCTAAGTGGCGCGAGCGGTGGTTTACAGGTCGCGGAACTTGAACGGCCGGCCGCCCGCCCCGTATGACGCGGTCAACTGACCGGACCCGCGCAACATCCACTTATAAGTCAGCAGGCCGTCGACGCCAACCGGCCCGCGCGCGTGCAGCTTGTCGGTGCTGATCCCGACCTCGGCGCCCAGGCCATAACGATAGCCGTCGGCGAACCGGTTGCTGGCGTTGTGGAAGACGCTGGCGGCGTCGACCGCGCGCAGGAACATCTCGGCGGCGGCGCCGTCCTGCGTGACGATCGCCTCCGTGTGGCGCGAGCCGTGCTGCGCGATGTGGCCGAGCGCGCCGTCGAGGCCGGCGACCTGACGAACGGCCAGGATCAGCGCGCCGAACTCGACGCCGAAGTCGGCGTCGGTGGCGGGACGCAGCTCGGGATGGCGCGCCAGCGTGGCCGGGCAGGCGCGCAGCTCGACGCCCGCCCGCCGGAGCGCGGCGACGGCGGCGTCCAGCGCGGCGCCCGCGCCGGCGTCCCACAGCAGCGTCTCGAGCGCGTTGCACGCCGCCGGGTAGGTCGTCTTCGCGTCGACGGCCAGCGCGGCGGCCATGGCCGGATCGGCGGCGGCGTGCAGATACATGTGACAGACGCCGGCGGCGTGGCCCATCACCGGGATGCGCGTGCTCTCCTTGACGTGCTGGACGAACGCCGACGAACCGCGCGCGACGATCAGATCGACGACGTCGTCGAGCGCGAACAGCGCGCCCACGTCGGCGCGGTCTTCCAGCAGCACGCAGAGTCGCGCGTCCAGACCGTGCGCCGACAGCACCTCGTGCACGATCCCGGTGAGGACGCGGTTCGTCCCCAGCGCCTCGCGCCCGCCCTTCAGCAAGACGGCGTTGCCGCTGCGCAGGGCCAGCCCGACGATCTGCAGAAGCGCGTCCGGCCGCGCCTCGAAGACGACGCCCAGCACGCCCAGCGGACAGGCGACGCGTTCCAGGGTGAGGCCGTCATCCAGCGAGCGCCGCAGCGTCACCTGCCCGACGAGATCCGTCATCGCCGTCAGCTGGCGCAGACCATCGGCGACGGCGTCCAGCTTGGCGGCGTCGAGGCCCAGGCGCTTGAGCAGCGCGGGGGCCAGGTCACCGCGCGCGGCCTCGGCGCGCCCGGACTCCAGGTCGCGCGCGTTGGCGGCGAAGATGGTCGCCCGCGTGGCGGGATCGCCCAGCGCATCGGCGAGCGCGCCCAAAAGCGCGCGGCGTTCCGCGCCCGAACGCGCGGCCAGCGTGGCCCCGGCGGCGCGCGCGGCGAGGGCGGTCTCGCGAATCACACCGCCCCCATGACCAGGTTGTCGCGCGTGATGAGGGCGTCGTACCCGCGCCAGCCGAGGATCGAATCGATGTCGTCGCTGTGACGGCCGGCCAGCTTGCGGCAGGCGTCGGCGCCGTAGTTGACCAGGCCGCGCCCGTGCACGCGCCCGCTGCCATCGCGGATCTCGACGACGTCGCCCTTCTCGAACGTCCCGTCGACGGCGACCACGCCGATCGGCAGCAGCGAGGCCTTCGTCGCGCCCAGCGCGCGCAGCGCGCCCTCGTTGACTACCAGCGCGCCGCGATGGCGGGCGGAGACGGCGATGTGGCGAATGCGGGCCGGGCGGCGCTCGGCCACCGCGATCAACGTCCCGATGTCCTCCCCGGCCAGCGCTCGCTCGAGGACGCGTGGCTCGGCGCCGCCGGCGATCAGGACGGCCGTCCCCTCGCTGGCGGCCAGGCGCGCGGCCCCCAGCTTGCTGGCCATGCCGCCGGTGCCGCCGCTGGAGCCGCCGTCGGCGCGCGCCAGCGTGGCCTCGTCGACGCCGTCCAGCTCGGCGATGCGCGTGGCGTTCGGATCGTTCCGGGGGTTGGCGGTGTAAAGACCGGGCACGTTGGTCAAGAGCACCAGCAGATCGGCGTCCAGGCTGACCGCCACGCGCGCCGACAGACCGTCATTGTCGCCGAACCCGGCCGGCGCGGCCGCGTCGGCGTCGGGCGCCGTCTGCGCGCGGCGGCGGTAATCGACCAGCTCCTGCACGCTGACGCTGTCGTTCTC
>DATKEU010000402.1:0-4638 GCA_035544495.1 Polyangia bacterium
GCATGCCGAAGGCGACGGTGCCGATCAGGAAGGCGGCGAGCCTGGCGACGGTGACGGCCAGCGCGCCGGCCGACAGTCCGGCCCCGGAGCCGACCGCCGTCAGCACCGCCAGCAGGAGAACCGCCACCAGATCCTCCACGATCAGGATGCCGAAGACCAGCTCGCCCAGCGGCCCGCCGATGCCCTGCTCGGCGAAGGCCTTGACGATGATGGTGGTGCTGGAGATGGCGATCATCGCGCCCAGACACAGGCTCTCGTAGCCCGTCCAGCCGAGGGCGCGTCCGACGGCGTAGCCGAGCCACAGCTGCAGGCTGCATTCGATGAGCGCGACCACCCCCGCCACCGGCGCGACCCTGATCAGCTTGCGCAGCCGGAACTCGAGACCCAGCGAGAACATCAACAGGATGACGCCCAGCTCGGAGAGATTGCGGGCGACGACCTGGTCGGCGAACAGTGGGATCGGCAGGTGGGGACCGACGATCAGGCCCGCCAGCAGGTAACCGAGCACCAGCGGCTGGCGCAGGCGCTGGAACAGCACGGTGGTGACGGCGGCGACCGCCATGATGATGGCCAGATCGACGATCAGATCCGCGCCGGGCGATCCGGCGTGTGGGGATGTCGCGATCGCGGAGGCGTTCATCTGCACCTGCGATTCCCCTCGGGCACCGGGTGTCGCCATGGTGCCCGGAAATCGGCGAGCCCGCACCCGTCAATCGCGGCCGGCGATCAACGATCAGCGCCGCACCTGACTTTTCCCGTTCGCTCGGATGTCGCAACATCACCTTCTCGAGAGGAGAAGGGCATGAAGGCTATCGTCCTGACCGAGTACGGAGACGCCGACCGACTGCAGCTGCGCGATGTCCCGGATCCCAAGCCGGGGCCGGACCAGATCGCGGTGCGGGTGGCGGCGGCCAGCATCAACCCTATCGACTGGAAGCTGCGCAGCGGCGCCTTCCGGAACACCATGCCGCTGGAGCTGCCGGCCATCCTGGGGCGGGACGTGGCCGGGACCGTGGTGGCGCGCGGGAGCGGCGCGCCGCCGTTCGACGTCGGCGCGCGCGTGCTGGGCCTGGCGTGGAGGGCGTACGCGGAGATCGTCGTCGCGGGCCCCGACGCCTGGGCCGAGGTCCCGGCGGGGATGAATCTGGTCGATGCGGCGGCGCTGCCGCTGGCTGTGCTGACCGGCGCCCGGCTGGTCGAGGAGGCGGTGAACGTTCGCGAGGGCGAGGCCTTGCTGGTCACCGGCGCCACCGGCAGCGTGGGGCGCGCCGCGGTGTTCGCCGCGCGCGGGCGCGGCGCGCGCGTCTACGCCGGTGTCCGCGCTCGTCACAAGAGCGAGGCGGCCCGGCTGGATGTTCAGGGGGTGGTCGCCATCGACGACGAGGTCGAGATCGCGTCGCTGCCGCCGGTCGACGCCATCGCCGACACGGTCGGGGGCGAGACCACGCGGCGCTTGCTGGATCGGGTCAAGTCAGGTGGCCGCATCGGCAGCGTCGTGGGCCCGCCGCCCGGCAGCGAGGGGCGGCAGCTGGTGATCCGCCCGATCTTCACCCATCCCGATCCCCGGCGCCTGGGTGCGCTGGCTCGCGCCGTCGCGGAGGGCAAGCTGGTCATCCCCATCGCGCGCAAATTCCCGCTGCGTGAGGCGGCCGCGGCGCAGACGTTCGCGGCCACCGGCGCCGACGGAAAAGTCGTTCTGACCGTTGATTGACGTGACGGGGCGTGTCCGCGATCGCCGGTCGCGGTCAGTGTCGGAGGCGCGGCTGCGACTGCGATTGGCCCACGGTGCAGTCGTTGGCGTACCGGCGCGCCAGCTGGGCCGAGTTGGGATCGCCGGTCTGCACGAACGTCGCGTACCGCTCGTACGCGTCGCGCGCGTCGGCGCATCGTCCCGCCTGGGCGAAGGCGCGAGCCTCGCCGTAGATCGACACCGATTTTCCCCAGCTTTCGTTGCTGCTGGCGAAGCGCCGCTGCGCCTCCCGGTACGTCGTGACGGCTTCGTCGGTGCGCTTCAGAGTTTGCAGCGCCTCGGCCCGGTCGTAATAGCCCCAGCCGTCATTCGGATTGGTGCTGATCGCGGAGTCGGCCAAACGTAATGCCTCGGCATCGTTGCCGGCCATCTCCGCCTTGGCTGACCCGGTTGTCAGCTCGGCGGCCTTCCAGGCCTTCTCGTCCCGCTGCGGAACGCTGTTCGGCGCGGAAAACTGGGCGCTCGCGGGCGCCCCGACTCCGACCACAACCATGAATGCCGTAAAAGAGCAACTCATCCACCCATGCATGGCACCCCTCCCGATCAAACCGTAACCATCGCTGGCCCGGTATCAACCGTCACGGAACCACGCGCGCGGCGGGGGCGGGCACGGCGGCGACTTTCGCCCGTAGCCCCGCGACGTTCAACCGCTGCAGATACCGTTTCAAATTCCACCAGATCGAATGAAAACCAAAGCGCGGCAGCTCCTGCATGGCTTCGTTCATGGCCCAGCCCTGGGCGTACACGCGGTAAATCGCCACCATCGTGCCCGTGCGATCAGCGCCGTACTGGCAATGGACCAGCACCGGTTGATTGTCCGGATCGCTGACGATCTTCAGGAACTTCACGACGTCCTCGTCTTCGGGGTGCCAGGGCGCGAAGTGAATGTGGAAATAGCGCAGCCCCAGGCCGGCCAAGGCCGGCCGGTCGGATTGCAGACGGCGCAGGCTGACGACCGTACGGATGCCCAGCGCCTTGAGGTTCTTGAAACCGGCGGCGCTCGGCTGGGCGCTGCGCCACAGGCCGGGCGCGAACTCTGCGAGGTTGGGAGCGCCGGCCACGTCGTCGCGCGGATCGGCGAGCGGGCGATCGACCACCTCGGTGGCGATCGCCACGCGCGCGGGCGGCGCCCCCGCGTCGTCGTCGCGCTCGGACCGCGCGGCCGCGAGAGACGACCACGCGAGCGCGAGCGCGAGGCCCACGGGCAAGAGAAACCGGCGGCGCATGAGCGCCAGTCTAATGGCACGCCGGCTGGCGGCGAAGAGATCCTCGCGCGGCCGCCGCGCTCACGACGTCGCGCGCCGGTGGCGCAGCCGGCGCGCCGTGACCCTCAGGTGCAGGATCGCCGCTATCAGGCTGACGGCCAGGCACCCGAGCCACAGCGCCCGCGAACCGGCGTGCGCCAGCGCGAAGGCGCCCGCGGGCGGCGCGGCCATGCTGGCCAGGCCCCACGCCAGGTGATACGCGCCCTGGTACGCGCCACGCCTGTCGGCGGGAGCCAGCTCGGCGATCAACGCCGGGCCCCCGGTGGAGAAGGCGATCTCGCCGCAGGTGAACAGCGCGATCGCCGCGGCGTACGAACACGGGCCGGCCGCCAGCGCGACCGCGCCCAGACCCACGCCGGTCAGCGCAGCGCCGATCGCCAGTCGGATCGCGTGCGGCAGGCGCTCGAGTGGGCGCACCGCCAGTGGTTGCCCGACGACGATCACGACGCCGTTGATCCCCAGCAGGACGCCGACTCGATCGGTCGGGATGCCGTGCGCGCGCATATCCAGCGGCAGGGCCGCCAGCATCTGCGTGAACGCCAGGAACACCGGCAGCTGGATGGCGAGCAACGTCAGCATCGCTCCGTCGCGAAAGGGAGCCAGAAAGCTCGTGCTCGTGCTCGCGCTAGCGGGGTAGGGGACAGGGACAGCCCGGGCGGTCACCGCTGGTCGAGTCTCGGGCACCCGGAGATAGACGATGAGGCCGTAGGCCACCGTCGTCAAAGCGTCGATGACAAAAAGTGAGGTGAAGCTGCGGGCGGCCAGCACGCCGCCCAGCGCGGCGGAGCCCGCGTAGCCGAGGTTGACGGCCCAGTACAAAAGGCCGTAGGCGCGCACGCGCTGGACCGCCGGCACCAGATCGGCGACGGCGGCCTGCATGGCCGGCCGGGTGACGTCGGTGAAGAACCCCAGCAGCGGCGCGAGCAGGACGATGCCACCGGTGGTCCGCGCTCCGCCGAGCGCCAGCATCAGCACCCCGGCCCCCGCCGTGCCCGCCAGCAGCGTCGCGCGCCGGCCCACGCGATCGGCCAGCACGCCGCCGATCGGCCCCGCCATCATGCCGCCCGCCGCGAAGAGGCTGATCACCCAGCCCGCCTCGGCTGGCGAGAGGTCGCGCCGCCCCGTCAGGTAGACGGCCAGCAGGCAGAACACGCTGCCGCCCAGACGATTGAGCAGCACGCCCGCCCACAGGAACCAGTAGACCGTGGGGAGGCCGAGCCAGCCGAGCGCACGAGCGCGCCCCGAGCGGTCCATCGGGACGGCGGTCAGGATGATCGGTTCGGCGCGGAGTGGGGTCGTCGGTCTCGGCTGGCTCATGGTCATCTCCGGGAGGGGGCGAAGACCACGGGCCATCCGAGACGACCCGCGGCCTTGGCCGGGGTCGTCTCGTCGAGCGCTCAGACGCGACGGAGCCCGGGGCCGCCACCCTTGGTCATGACCAAGGCGACCGACCACGAACGGACCGTGCGAGCGTAGCGCAACATCGAGACCAGTTGAGAGTAGCGGAATGCGCGCGCGGGCTCCAGCGAAAAAAGGACGTCCCTCGTCGCTCACCGTCAGGCGATGGACGCCCCGCGAAACTGGGCCTGCAGCACGGTCAGAGGCGTGGGGCGCCCGAACAGG
>DATKEU010000403.1:0-17444 GCA_035544495.1 Polyangia bacterium
AAAACAAGATCCACCCGGCCAGCGGGCGCCTGGCGGAGGCGCCCATCCTGATCGACGATTCGTCGGCCATCTCGATCATGGAGATCCGGGCCAAGGCGCGCCGCTTCCGCGCCGACCCGCGCTATTTCCCGACGCCCGATCCGGTCGACGGCCGCCTGCCGCCGCCCCCGCTGGGCCTCATCGTCGTCGACTACCTGCAGCTGGCGCGCGGCACCGGCGGCAGGCG
Source organism: Polyangia bacterium (assembly GCA_035544495.1). Lineage (GTDB taxonomy): Bacteria > Myxococcota_A > Polyangia > Fen-1088 > Fen-1088 > DATKEU01. The sequence goes on from DATKEU010000403.1 coordinate 227, forward strand.
CGAGGAGAACCGCCAGCAGGAGATCGCGGAGATCTCGCGGGGACTGAAGGCGCTGGCGAAAGACCTGAAGATCCCGATCATCGCCGTGTCGCAGTTGAACCGCGAGGTCGAGAAGCGCGAAGGCAAACCAAAGCTCTCCGACCTGCGCGAGTCGGGCGCCATCGAACAAGACGCCGACCTGATCCTCTTCATCCACCGCGAGGACATGCAGGGCGACGAGGCCAACGCAGGCCCGACCGCCACGGCCGAGATCATCGTCGGTAAACACCGCAACGGCGCCACCGGCGCCGTGAAGCTGACCTTCATCAAGGAGTACACCAAGTTCGAAAACTACGCCGAGGAGCCTGAGTACTAGTCAGACCGCGGAGACGCGCCAGACGCCCGCAGATCGCGGAGACGCGCGACACGCCCGCAGATCGCGGAGACGCGCGCAACGTCCGCAGACCGCGGAGACGCGCGCAACGTCCGTAGACCGCGGAGACGCGCGAGTCGTCCGCAGATCGCGGAGACCCGCGAGACGTCCGATCCCTCGCCCGCGCAAGCGGGAGAGGGAGGCGCCGCAGGCGCCGGGTGAGGGGAAGCCTTGCGGAGCGATCCGTTCAATCGCACCTCGGCCCTCGCAAGGCCTGCCCTCACCCGCGAGCCTTCGGCTCGGCGGCCTCTCCCGCGAGCGGGAGAGGCATCGGATCGGGCTGGGCGCGAGGTACAATTCAACGGTGCATTCTCCGTCGATGAAGCGGGCGATCATTCTGGTCGCCGACGGCGTGGGGTGCGGCGGGGCGGAGGATGCGGCGGCGTACGGGGACGCTGGGGCGGACACGCTCGGCAACCTGGCGCGCAACGTGGGCGGTCTGGCGCTGCCGCACCTGGCGCGGCTGGGACTCGGGCACACGACGGCGATCGCGGGCGTGCCGCCCGTCGACGCCGCCGGGGCGCACGGCGTGATGCATGAGGCGTCGGCGGGCAAGGACACCATCGCCGGACACTGGGAGATGGCGGGTGTCGTCACGGCCCAGGCGCTGCCGACGTTTCCGCGCGGATTTCCGCCCGCCATCACGGACGCGCTGTCCGCGGCCAGCGGGCGCGGCCTGCTCGGGAACAAGACCGCGTCGGGCACGGCGATCATCGACGAGCTGGGAGCCGAGCACCTCGCCACCGGCAAGCTCATCCTCTACACGTCCGCCGATTCGGTCCTGCAGCTCGCGGCCCACGAGAGCGTCGTCCCGCTGCCCGAGCTATACGCCATCTGCGAGCAGGCCCGCGCCATCGCCGACCGCTGGCGCATCGGACGCGTCATCGCCCGGCCGTTCGTGGGCACACCGGGCAAGTTCACGCGCACGTACAACCGGCGCGACTATGCCTTGCTGCCGCCGGAGCCGACCCTGTGCGACGCCGTCGCCGCCGGAGGAATGGACGTGATCGGCGTCGGCAAGATCAACGACATCTTCGGCGGGCGCGGCATCACCCGGTCGATCCACACCGAGGGCAACCGCGACGGCCTCGAGCAGACGCTGGATGCGCTGGCGACGCTCCGGCGCGGGCTGCTGTTCGTGAACCTGGTCGACTTCGACATGCTGTACGGCCACCGCAACGACTGCCCGGGCTTCGCGGCGGCGCTGCGCCAGCTGGACGACTGGCTGCCGCGGTTGCAGGCCGCCCTGCGGCCGGGCGACACGGCCTTCATCACCGCCGACCACGGCAACGATCCCACCACGCCCGGCACCGATCACACGCGCGAGCGCGTCCCCCTGCTCGCCTTCGGCCCCGGCGTGCGCGCCGGCGATCTCGGCGCGCGCCGCTCGTTCTGCGACCTCGGCCAGACCATCGCCGACGGCCTGGGCCTGCCGCCGCTGCCGCGCGGGAAAAGCTTCGCCGACCGGTTGCGGACGTGAGCGCCCGCGCGCGCCGCCCGGGCCGCCCGCCTCTGCCCGTCCCCACCTGGATCGCCCACAAGCGTGACGGCGGCGAGCTGCCCGACGACGCCATCCGCGCGATAATCAACGGCGCCGTCGGCGGCGCCATCCCCGATTACCAGCTCGCGGCGCTGCTGATGGCGATCGTCTGGCGGGGCCTGTCGCCGCGCGAGCTCGGCATCTGGATGGAGGCCATGATCGGCTCCGGCGATCGCCTGCGCCTCGACGACGTCCCCGGGCGCAAGGTCGACAAGCATTCGACGGGCGGCGTGGGCGACAAGATCTCGATCTGCCTGGCGCCGCTGGTCGCCGCCTGCGGCGTTCCGGTGCCGATGATGGCGGGCCGCGCGCTGGGCCACACCGGCGGCACGCTGGACAAGCTGGAGGCGATCCCCGGCATGCGCGTCGATCTGCCGCCCGCGACTTTCCGGCGCGTGCTGCGCGCGACCGGTCTGGTGCTGGCGGGCCAGAGCCAGCACCTGGTGCCGCCCGATCGGCTGCTCTATGCCCTGCGCGACGCCACCGCGACGGTGGAATCGATCCCGCTCATCGCCTCGTCGATCCTCTCGAAGAAGATCGCCGAGGGGACCGACGCGCTGGTCATGGACGTCAAGGTCGGCAGCGGCGCGTTCCTGCCCGCCCGCGCCGACGCCCGCCGCCTCGCCCGCACGCTCATCGATCTCGGGCGCCGCGCCGGCCTCTCCGTGGTGGCGCTGCTGACCGCCATGGACCAGCCGCTCGGGCGCGCGGTCGGCAACGCCTGCGAGATCGCCGAGGCGATCGACGTCCTGCGCGGCGCCGGCCCGCCCGACACGCGCGAGCTCACCCTCGCGCTCGGCGCCGAGATGCTGGTCGCGGGCCGCGCCGCCCGCGACCTCGCCGACGGGCGCGCCCGCGTCGCCGCCGCCGTCGCCTCGGGCGCCGGGCTGGACCGCCTCCGCCGCTGCGTCGCGCTTCAGGGGGGCGACGCGCGCGCCATCGACGATCCGGCGCGCCTGCCCGCCGCCCGCCACCGCGCGCTCTGGAAAGCCCCGCGGGCGGGCACGATCACGCGCATCGACGCCGGCGCCGTCGGCCGCGCCGCCACGTTGCTGGGCGCCGGGCGGCTGCGCAAGGAGGACCGCGTCGACCCGGCCGTCGGCATCGTCTTTCACGCCAAGCAGGGCGACACCGTCGCGCGCGGCGAGCCGGTCGCCACCATCCACTTCAACGACGCCGCGCGATGGGCTGCCGCCCGCCCGATCCTCGACGGGGCAATCAGCGTTGCCACCGGGAAAAAACCGCTCCGCGCCACGCGCCTGGTGCTGGAGAGGCTGACCTGAGTGCGCTACCGTAATTCTGGAACATGAAGCTGGCTGCCACCCTGCACGAGCGCGTCCAGGCCGCCGCGCGCGCCGCCGCCGAGCACGTCGACGCCTTCGGCGCCGAGGTGGCCGTCGTGCTGGGCAGCGGCCTCGGCGGCGTGGCCGGCCGCCTGGCCTCCGCGCGCGAAATCGCCTACGCCGCCCTCCCCGGTTTTCCCGAGACCACCGTGGCTGGCCACCCCGGCCGCCTGGTCGCCGGCCTGGTCGCCGGTCGCAAGGCCCTGTTGCTGTGCGGGCGCGTACACGGCTACGAAGGCTACAGCGCCTGCGAGGTCGGCTTCGGCGTGCGCGTCGCGGCGGCGCTGGGCGCCGGGACGCTGATCGTCACCAACGCCTCGGGCGGGATCGACCCCATCTTTCACCCGGGCGAGATCGTCGCGCTGTCCGATCACATCAACCTCACCGGCGCGTCGCCGCTGACCGGACCCAACGACGAGCGCCTGGGCCCACGCTTCGTCGACATGACCGACGCCTATACACCGGCCCTGCGCGCCCTGGCGGCGACGGCCGCGCCTGGCGTCCTCAAGCGCCCGATTCGCGAGGCGGTGTACGCCGGCATGGCGGGCCCGTCGTACGAGACGCCCGCCGAGGTGCGCATGCTGCGCGCGCTGGGCGCGGGCGTGGTCGGCATGTCGACGGTGCACGAGGTGATCGCCGCCCGGCACGCCGGCATGGCGATCCTGGGCTTGTCGCTGGTGGCCAACCACGCCGCTGGCGTCTCACGCGATCCGCTGCGCCACGAGGACGTCACGCGCGCCGCCGCCGCCGGGTCGGAGGCGCTGGCCGACCTCGTCACCGGCGTCATCGCCGCGCTGCCGGCGCGAAAGCCGGCGTGAAAGACCCCGCGTGCAGGGTGACGACCTGGGGAGGCGTGAGGTGACCGCGCTGTCGCCCCCGCCGGCGCTGCTGCAAGCGGCGCGCGCCGTGCGCCGCCGCGCCCACGCGCCCTACTCGCGCTTTCGCGTGGGCGCCGCGGTGCTGGACGACGCCGGCCGCATCCACGTCGGCTGCAACGTCGAGAACGCCTCCTACGGCCTCACCGTCTGCGCCGAGCGCCACGCCGTCGCCGCCGCCGTCGCCGCCGGCGCGCGCGCGATCCGCGCCGTCGCCGTGGTCAGCGATGCCACGCCGCCCGCTCCACCCTGCGGCGCCTGCCGCCAGGTGCTGGCCGAGCATGCCAGCCCTGACACGACCGTCTACCTCGCCGGCCCGCGCGGCGCGTCCACGGCCGCCCACACGCTGGGCGCGCTCTTGCCCGCGGCGTTTACTTTTTCTCGGCCGCGCCGCCGCCGCTAGCCTGCGCCGCGGACTCCTTCACCGCCTGCACCACGCCGGCGCGCGCGTCCATGTACTCGCCCGACGCGACCAGGAACTCCTCCAGATCCTGCACCTTCTTCCCCTTGCGCGACTTGCGCGCGCAGTCCTCCCAGGCGCGCAGCTGGCGGGCGTCTTCCTCGTAGAACTTCTTCATCGTGACCTTCCAGGTCTTCGACGCCGTCACCTTGGCGTTCTTGTCGACGCTGGCCAGGATCGGCCCGCACTTGTCGCGCACGCCGTTCATGAAGGCCACCGGGTCCTTGTGGTAGCAGGTGTCGGCCAGGAACTCGAGCAGCGCCTGCGCGTCCTTCAGCTTGTCGAGGTCAGGCACCGCGCAATAGAGGAACTTCTCGAACGCCAGCCCCTCCGGCGACGGCGCCTGGTTCGAGTGAAAGGCGTTGCCGGTGTCCTGGATCAGCTGGTCGATGTCCTTCGTCGCTCCCCGCCCCTTGATCTTCTCGGCGTAGGTCTCGATCCCCGTCTGCAGCCGCGGCAACGACGCCGCGTACTTGTCCATCGCCTCCTTGAACTCCGCCGGCGCGTCGCTGGCCAGCCCGCTGGCCGCCTGGCGCGCGCGCTCGATCTTGGGCACGCACTCGGTGGTCAGGTGGTCCGAGAAGGTCTTTTGCTGCGTGAAGTACGCCGACTCGATCCGCTTCTGGATCTGGTCGTTGCTCTGGAACATCCCCACGTCGACCTCGCTCGACGTGATGCAGTTCCAGAACGGCCCGGTCTCGTTCTTGTCGACGCCGACGAAGCGCTCGCCGAACTGCAGCTTCTCCTGCGCCAGAGCCTTGGCCTTGCGAAATTGCACCGTGCGATAGCCGAGCAGCGCCAGAGCGATCACGACGGCGCCGCCCACCAGCATGCGGTTGCGGCGCTGCTGCGCCGCCCGCTGGGCCATCAAACGCTGGTATTCGTCCATGCCTGGTGGGGGTTGGGCCATGCTTCGCGCCTCCCGCGCGTGCGGCGAAGAACAAGCAACGATCAATCAGGCGGCGACAGAAATCAACCGCGGCGGCGCGAAATCGCGTGCGTGCCGCCGATCCTCTATTTCTTGCCCAGCTGCTTCGCGAAAACCGACCACGACCGCAGGTAATCCAGCGCCATCTGCAGCTGGTAGTCGTCCAGGCGCCTGGGCTCGGCCGTCTTCTCACCCTGCTCGTTGCGCAAGCGTTTCTGCAGATCGCGCTCGCGCGGCATCTCCTCGTCGCCGGGCGCGGTCGGAGGCGCCACCGACTCGACCACGATGTTGGGCGTGATCCCCTGACCCTGGATCGACCGCCCCGACGGCGTGTAGTACCGGGCCATCGTGATCTTCAGGCCGCACGGCTTGGGTCCGCACCCGTCGAGATCGATCAGCGTCTGCACCGATCCCTTCCCGAAGGTCTGCGTCCCCATGATCACCGCCCGCCCGTGGTCCTGCAGCGCCCCGGCGACGATCTCCGCCGCCGACGCCGTCGCCCCGTCGACCAGCGCGACGATCGGAAACCCCAGCCAGCTGCCCCGAGCGTGGGCCCGCGCCTCGTCCATCACGCGCCCCCCCTTGCCCACGGTCTTGACCAGCAGCCCCTCGGCGATGAACCGATCGGCGACCCGGATCCCCTGATCCAGCAGGCCGCCGGGGTTGCGCCGCATGTCCAGGATCAACCCGTGCAGCCCCTTCGTCTTCGCCGACAGCTGCTCCAGCAGATCGCCCACCAGCGCGTCGGTGTTGGAGGCAAAGATGCGGATCTTGATATAGCCGATGCCGTCCTCGATCACGTGGCCCTCGACGGGTTTCAGCTCATAGCGGGCGCGCCGCAACCGGAAGGTCAGCTCGCGCCCGCGGCGATCGATGACCAGGACCACCTCGCTGCCCGGCGGCCCCTGCATGCGCGACACCGCGTCGTCGAACTCCAGCGAACCGACGTCGACGCCATCGACGCGCTTGATCACGTCGCCCGGCTCAATGCCGGCGCGCGCCGCCGCCGAACCTTCGATGGGCGATATGATCACCAGCCGGTTCTTGCGCTTCTCGACGTCGATGCCGATGCCGTTGACCTCCTCGTTCCCCTCGGTCTCCTTTTTCAGCTTCTCGTACTCATCCGGGTCCATGAACCGCGAGTGCGGATCCAGCACGTCCGTCAGCCCGCGCGCCGCGCCGTACATCAGCTCGGTTTCGGAAATGTCCTCGACGTACTGGGTCTCGATGTACGAGAGCACCTTGGAAAAAATTCCGAGCTTCTGATACGGATTGAACCGCCCCGCCATGGACGGGCGGGCGAACGTCAGACCGGCCAGAAACGCCCCGGTCAGCATCACGAAGCAAAGCGCCGTGCGCGTCCCCCAGCTTCGAGACCAACCCCAGCCACGGCGCGAATTCGGTGCGGACATCGATGGACCCTCCGGAAAAACCACGGAACGTCCGATATTAAGGCATGGCAGCCGCAGAGGCGAGGGGCCGCGTGGGAGCCATTCCGGCCGCGCTGACCGCGTCGGGCGAAGCCGGCCGCGCCGCTGGGCCTACTTCATCACGATCGGTCCGCAGCCCTGGCGGTCGGTGGCATTCGCGCCGAGGGCGTGGACCATCAGGGTGTGGCCGACGATGTTGGTGGCGTCGGGACCGCCGATGGTCCAGCGCGTGGTGGCGACGGTCGAGGCGCGGGTATAAGTCAGCGTTCCCTTCATCTGGGCGTCGCACGTGATCTGACTGTTCCCGCCGATGCCTTCACCGCGCGGGGTGTCCCAGTGGCCGCCGGCCGCGTTGCCATCCGGGCCGCAGGCCGTGCCCACGTGGATATGCGTCGGGTGGATGCCGGTCGGGCAGTTTTCCAGCGCGTAGGTGACCTGGACGCCCTCGGGGACGTTCACGAAGGTCACCGTGCCGGTGATCGTGCCCTGGCCCACGGGCGTGATGATCGCCTGGGCCATCGGTCCCGCTGCGGGCGTGTCGGTCCCGCCCTCGGCGCCAGCGTCCAGCGCGGGGCTGCCGCCACTGCCGGCGCCGCCGCTGCCGCTGCCGTTCGTCCCGCTGCCGCCCGAGCCGCTGATGCCACCGCTGCCGGTCGACCCGCTGCCGCCCGAGCCGCTGCCGCCGCCGCTGCCGCCCGAGCCGCTGCCGCCGCCAGAGCTTGAACCGCAGCCCGCCGCCGCAAGGGAGGCGGCGAGCAGAAAAGTCGAAAGGGGTGCGAGCTTCAACAATCCATTCATGGCACGTCCTCCCAGATCGGGTCGCTTGAAGGGGTCCGCTGCGCGGCCGACCCGACGCGCCGTGCGTCGGCCGGCTCCTCGCCGTTGTCCTCGTCCTCGTGAAATCGCCAGATCGCCTTCGCGAGTCTGGCGGGGGTGGCCCCATCCCTATCAGAAGCCGGAGATCTTTTCCAAGCGCGGTGTGGAGCGGCGGGTTTTCTGATGGCGCGCGGCGTTCCCAGCCTAAGATACCGGCCCTGGAGGTTCGTCCGATGTCGAGAGCCGCGAACCCTCTTCCGAGCGGGTACCCCCAACTCCGTTCGCTGGTCGTGTTCGGCGCTGCCGTGCTGGCCGCCTGCAGCTTTGCGTGCAGCGGCGATTCCTCCGGTGCGAATGGCACCGAACCGGTGCCGCCGCCGGTGGGTCCGCCGCCCGTCTTTGGAGCCGCCGTGAACGCCGTCAGCCAGGCGGCGCCGCTGATCGGCGGCACGTTGCAGATCCTCGCCGACGATCGCACGGCGGTGGCCGCCGATCCGGATCGCGACGCCCTCTACGTGGTCGACTATCGCCGGCAGAAGCTCCTCGCCACCGTCACCCTCGACAAGGGCGACGAACCGGGCCGCATCGCCGTCGACGATCACGGACGCGTCCACGTGGCCCTGCGCCGCGGCGGCGCCGTGGTGACGCTGGATCCGGCGACCTGGTCGGTGACTGCGCGGCGCCCGGTGTGCGCGGCCCCGCGCGGATTGGCCTTCGACGCCGGGCAGGGGAGCGTGCTGCACGTCGCCTGCGCCGAGGGGCTCCTGGTCACGCTGCCGGCCGCCCCCGACGGAGCCGTCACCCGCCGGCTGCAGCTGGACAGCGACCTGCGCGACGTGGTGGTAGAGGGCGACGTCCTGCGGGTCAGCCGCTTTCGCAGCGCCGAGGTGCTGACCGTCGACCGCGACGGCAAGGTCAGCGATCGCTTGTCGCTGCCCGCGCGCGACGCCATCCGCACGACCATGACCACGGATGGAAACAGCGCCGCAGGAGGCGAGACCATGACCCAGATGGTGCCGTCGGTCGCCTGGCGCATGATGGGTCTGGCGGGCGGCCCGACGGTCATGGTCCACCAGCGCGCCACAAACACCCGCGTCGAGACCCAGCGCGGGGGCTATGGAGGCGATCTGTGCGGCAGCATCGTCGAGAGCGCCGTCAGCGCCGTGAGCCCGGGGTTGCCGCCGTCATCGGCGCTGATGGGCGTGGTCCTGCCCATCGACATAGCGGTCTCGTCGGATCGGCAGTGGATGGCGGTGCTGTCGGCCGCCAACGCGCACGTGCCCATGAACACGTTCGGCCAGGTGACGGTGATGGTCGCGGACGCCATCAACGGGGGCGCGGGCGGCGACTGTGGTTTCCCGGCGCCGCCCATCACGCTGTCGCCGAAGGTGCCGCACGTGGTGGCGGCGATGCCGGACGACGTCCTGACCGGTCCGCCGACGGTGGTGAATCAGCCGACGGGCGAAGCGATCGCGGTGGCCATCGATGGCACCGGGCACGTCCTTTGCAGGCTCGCGAGCCGTCGACGCTGCAGATCCTGACGTCCCAGACGCTGGCGCCTTTGCCGCTCGGCACGCAGTCAATGGCGGACACCGGCCACGCCATCTTTCACGCCAACTCGGGCGCCGATCTGGCGTGCGCCTCGTGCCACCCCGAGGGGGGAGACGACGGCCGGGTCTGGTTGTTCTCGCCGAAGCCGGCGCTCCCCGCCGAGCCCCGGCGCACCCAGAACCTGCGCGGCGGCATCAGCGTGACCGCGCCGTTCCACTGGGAGGGTGACCTCAAGGACATCGACGCCTTGATGCACGAGGTGTTCGTGAGTCGCATGCAGGGTCCAGAGCTGACTGCGGCCGAGCTCAAGAGCGTGCGCACCTGGCTGGATGGGGTGCCGCTTCTGCCACGCCGGCCGGTCACCGACGCCGCCGCCGTGGGACGCGGCCGTGCCCTGTTCAACGAGACCAGCGTCGCCTGCGCCACCTGCCATGCCGGGCTCGGCGATACGTTGACCAACAACACCACCCACGACGTCGGCACCGGCAAGCCGTTCCAGGTCCCGTCGCTGCGCGGCCTGCACTACCGCGCGCCGTACATGCACGACGGCTGCGCCGCCACCGTGGCCGATCGCTTCCGTTCCCCCTGCGGCGGCGGCGATCGGCACGGCGTGACCTCCCGGCTGACGTCCGAACAGATCGTCGACATGACGGCCTACCTGGAAAGCCTTTAGGCCTGCTTTAGGCCCAATGCCGGCCTATCGCCGAATCACAGTCGCCGGATCGATCGGCGCGCGATGGTGTGATAGCTCCCAGGTCAGGCGCGGAGCCGGCGGAGACTCCGGCGCTGGATCGCTTGCGCGCGGGCGCGCGGCGGCGCGGCCCAGGAGCTGACCACGGGCCAGCGCCTGTCCAGGCGCCACGCCCGGCTCGATCGCCAGCCCGCCGATGATGCTGATCCAGCCGCCGGCGTGCGCGATGACCAGGCTGCGCGCGCCGCCGTCGCCGTCGCCGTCGGCGATCCGCTGCACGACGCCCGCCTCGGGGGCGCGCACCGGCTCGCCGGGGCGCGCGTGGAAGCGCAAGCCGGGACGGAACAACCAGACGCCGCTGGCGCCGTCGCGCGCGGGACCGAACCCGGCCTCCACCGCGCCGTCGACGGGGCTGACGAACGCGGGGCGCGCGGCCGGCTCGTCCGCCGCCGCGTCGGCCGCGGACGCCGTCCTGGCGATCGCCGCCCGCTCGGCGCGCGCCTGGCCCAGCTCGTCGCGCAGCGCCGTCTCTTCCTGACGATCGCGCCTGAGGGCGTTCAGCCCGGCAATCACGGCGCGCGCTCGATCGATCGCCGGCAACGGACGGCCGTCGCCGGCTGCCGGGTTCTGCAGGAAGCGATACAGCTCGCGCGCCCGCCAGCGCGTCGTCCCGCGCGCGAACCCCACCTGATTGACCAGGATCAGCTCGCGCGCCGCCAGCATCTCGTCGGTGCGCGCCGGCGGCTCCGCGCCCGACACGCCAGCGACGGCCGACAGCGCGAGCAAGATGCCCGCGGCGAGGCGCCGTGGTCGGCCTTCAGCGCGCATCGACGACGTCCGGACCCACGCCGCGCGCGACGCCGGCCAGCGCCCCCAGCAGCGCCGCGGCCAGGAGACCCGCGCACCAGTCCAGCGCCGTCAGGCCCGCGCCGGACGCGAACCAGGGCAACGTCAGCCGCCGCGCCAGACCGGCCAGGCCCAGCCCGGCCGCGCTGCCGATCAACGCGGCCGCCAGCGCCAGCAGGATCGCCGGAGCCAGCAGGGCGCCGCGCGTGAACCCCAGCGCCAGCAGCACGCGCAGCTCGTCCCGGCGCTGCCGCCAGCCGCCCAGCCCCGCGCCGACCAGCAGGGCGGCGCCCGCCGCAATCGCCGACGCCAGCCACAGCGCGCGCTCGGCGCGGGCGGCCGACCGCCACGCGTCGGCGTCGCGCTCCGGGCGCGCGTCGATCACGTCGGCGTCGACGATGCCGTCCAGGCGCTGCAGCCGCCACGCCAGCTGGTGCGCGCGCGTGATCGGATCGCCGCCGGGCGACAGCCACACCTCCAGCGATGCCGGCAGCAAGCCATCGTCGGTCCCGTCCAGCAGCCGGCCGCGCTCGCCCAGCGCGCGGCGCAGGCGCACCACGGCTTCCTCGCCGCTGACCAGCGCCACGTGCTGGACACCCGGCAGATGCGCCAGCGCCTCGCGCAGCTTGTGAACCCCGGCCGGCTCGAGATCCTCGCGCAGGTACGCGATCACCTGCGCCGGTTGCGCCGTGCCGGGTGACACCGCTGGCGGCGCCTCCACCCCCGCGCCCCAGCGATACGCCACGGCCAGCATGGCCGCCAGCGCGAACGCCGCCGCCAGACCCGCCAGCGACCAGCGCTGGCGCCGAAGATCCAGCGCCGCCCGCCGCAGCACCCACGCTGCGCTCATCGTTGCGCCTCGACCCGGACGGCGGCCAGATCGACCCGGCGCGAGCCGACGATGCCGACGGGGCCACCCCCGGCGAGCACGCGCCCCGATTCCAGGCGCACGCGGCGCGCGCCCGCGCGGCACGCGGCCGAGACGAACGAGCCGTCGGCCGACGCGCACAGCGCCGCCGCACCGGCCTCGACCGCGCCCAGCAGCGCCGAGAGCACCGCGCCCGCGTCGCTGGGTGCCAGCCCCGCCGACGGCTCGTCGAGCAGGACCAAGGACGGCGCGCCCGCCAGCGCGCGCGCGATGCCGCTCAGGCGCTGCTCGGCCGCCGACAGCGATTCCACGCGGCGGGTGGCGGCGCCGACCACGCCCACGCGCCCGAGCGCCCGCACGCCCAGCTCGCGCGCGCGCGCCGGATCGGCCCCGCGCGCCGCCAGCGCCAGCATCACGTTCTCTAGCGCGGTCATGCTGCCCAGCAACGGCAACCCGGCCGAAAAGTAACCGACGTTGCGTCGAACATACGGCAGCGACGCGCGCTGCAGGGCGGTCACGTCGCGGCCGGCGACCCAGACCTCGCCCGCATCCGGCGGGCGCAGGGTGGCGGCCACCTGCAGCAGCGTCGACTTGCCGGCGCCCCGCGCGCCTTCCACCACCACCAGCTCGCCGGCCCGCACCTGCAGCGCGACCTCGTCCAGGGCCATCTTGTCGCCCAGCCGAACGGAGAGGCCCAGGATGCGCAGCACCGCCCGATCCTAGTCGCGCGTCGCCCGGCCCTCCAATTTTTGCACCGCGAGACCCAGCGGTCGCGCCGGCGACGGCCGGGACGGTGTCATCGTGATCGGCGGCGCCGGCCGACCGCTGCCGCGAGCAACAGCGCCAGAAGGCCAGAACCGGCGCCGGCCGGCCCGTCGGAGGCGGAGCAGACACAGGCGCCCCCGCGCGCCCGCAGATCGGGCCCGCTCTCGCCGGAATCGGCGGCGACGTCGGGGCTGCCGTCGGCGCCGCCGTCCTTCCTGGCATCGGTCGCGCCGGCCTTGTCTCCCGCGGAATCGAGCCCGGCCTCGAGCGCGAGGTCGATTGGCGAATCGCCCACTCGATCGATCGCCAGGTCGGCGGCCCGATCACCGGCGCCGTCGCCCGCCTCGGGCAGCGACATGTCGATCGCGGTGTCGGTCGGCGGCGCGTCCACCGGCAACACGTCCATCGCCGGCACGTCCATGGCCGGCAGGTCCATGGCCGGACTGTCCGCCACGACCAGATCCATCGGCGTCATCAGGTCGGTGACGGCGTCGGCCGCGTCCTCGGCATCGGCGGCGTCGCTGGCGTCGCCCGCGTCAGCGCCCGCGTCGAGCGAGCACTCGGGAATCGGCGTGAACTGGCAGCCCTTGCCGGTGGCGCAGGAGTCGAGCGTGCAGATGTTCTGATCGTCGCAGACCTTGAGCGGTCCCGAGATGCACTTGCCACCCTGGCAGACATCCGGCTCCGTGCACGGATCGTCGTCCACGCAAGGATAGCCGTCGGGCGCGGGCGTTCCCTTGCAAACCCCCGCCATGCAGATCTGGCTGTTGCGAATGACGCAGACGTCGCCAGTCGTGCACGACGTGCCGTCGGCCATGACCGGCCCGACGCAGAGGCCGCCCTGACACCGGTCGGGGCCGGTGCAGATCTTCCCGTCGTCACAGATCGCGCCGTCGGGGGAGACGGCGCAGACGTCCAGCCGTTGCTGGACGCGCCCGAGCGGCTCGGGCGCGGGCCCGACGCATCCGCCGGCCAGCGACAGGGCGGCGGCGGCTGCTGCAACGGGGATCCGGTAGGTCATGTTCGGGTGGTAGTGGGCTGACGCCGCGGCGGGCGCTTGAGCATCTCAAAATTGATGTGCTTGGCCAACAAATCGGCAGGCAGCCGCGAATTGACCATACGTGACATCGCATGCCACGCAAAGTACTTGCAACGGATCCACCTTCCGTGGACAATTTCCCTCCGCGTCCAACGCCGCCGAATGGGAAGCAAATCGGCCCGGCATTCACAATTTGTCCACCGTCTGTCCACGCCCCATCAACACAACAGGTTGGGGGTGTCCAAAGGTAGGCCACGATATATAGTTGCCTCGCGGCAGATTTTGTGGCTTAAGTTTTTGCGGCCGGCGCGGGGGCGCCGGCCTTGTCACCCAGGAAATTTTCGTCCAGGTCTTCGGGGAGGGAGCGCGCATGCTTGAAAAGCAAGACGTCCGGAAGAATCGCCAAATCCGTCAGAGCGACCGCCATCAGACCGAAACCGCCGGTCCCGGCCGCGAAAACGTCCGCGAGAACCCCCGCCCGGCGGAGGCCAGGACTGAACTGAAGAACAGTCCCTCCAAGGCGAAGGCCCAGCACCCGCGCAAGACCGCGCCGGGGGCCGGCCTGCCCATTCGCCGCTATTTCACCAAGCCCGGCGACGACGGCTTCACCAACGTCGACTGGGAGCTGCGCACCGCCGCCATCACCGGCGAGAACGGGAAGACCGTCTTCGAGCAGCGCGACGTCGAGGTCCCCAAGACCTGGAGCCAGACAGCGACCAACGTCGTCGTGCAGAAGTACTTCCGCGGCACGGTCGGCACGCCCGAGCGCGAGCGCTCGGTGCGCCAGCTGATCTCGCGCGTGGCCGACACCATCACGAACTGGGGGCGCAAGGACGGCTACTTCGACGGCGAGGAGTCGGCGCGCGTCTTCAACGCCGAGCTCAAGCACCTCCTGGTCGAGCAGAAGATGGCGTTCAACTCGCCCGTCTGGTTCAACGTCGGCTCCGAGCCGCGGCCGCAGTGCTCGGCCTGCTTCATCAACAGCGTCGAGGACACCATGGGATCGATCCTCACGCTGGCCAAGACCGAGGGCATGCTGTTCAAGTACGGCTCCGGCACCGGCACCAACCTGTCGCCCATCCGCAGCTCGAAGGAGCTGCTCAACGGCGGCGGCACGGCGTCGGGCCCGGTCAGCTTCATGCGCGGCTTCGACGCCTTCGCCGGCGTCATCAAGTCGGGCGGCAAGACCCGGCGGGCCGCCAAGATGGTCATCCTCAACGTCGATCACCCCGACATCGAGGAGTACATCTGGTGCAAGGCCAAGGAGGAGAAGAAGGCCTGGACGCTGATCGACGCCGGCTATGACGGCTCGTTCGACGGCGAGGCGTACAAGTCGATCTTCTTCCAGAACTCCAACAACAGCGTGCGCCTGACCGACGACTTCATGGAGGCGGTGCAGAAGGACCGCGACTTCTCCACGCGCGCCGTGCTGACCGGCAAGCCGGTCGAGACGTTCAAGGCGCGCGACGTCTGGCGCTGGATCGCCGAGGCGGCCTGGCAGTGCGGCGATCCCGGCCTGCAGTTCGACACGACGATCAACGCGTGGCACACGTCGGCGAACACGGCGCGCATCAACGCCTCGAACCCGTGCAGCGAGTACATGTACCTCGACGATTCGGCGTGCAACCTGGCGTCGCTGAACCTGCGCAAGTTCGTTGTCCCGACCAGCGGCGAGTTCGACGTCGAGTCGTTCAAGCGAGCGGTGGAGACGACGATCATCGCCCAGGAGATCATCGTCGGCAACGCCGAGTACCCGACGGAGCGCATCCGCGACAACTCCTATCGGTTCAGGCCGCTTGGCCTTGGCTACGCGAACCTGGGCGCGCTGCTGATGTCGCGCGGCCTGCCGTACGACAGCGCGCCGGCGCGCGCCTACGCGGGCGCCATCACGGCCATCATGACCGGCTGGGCGTACCGCACCAGCGCCCTCATTTCGCGCGAAGTGACGGGACCGTTCGACGGCTACCCGGAGAACGAGGAGCCGTTCCTGCGCGTGATGAAGAAACACCGCCACCACGTCGAGAAGATCGACGGCGCGTACGTGCCGGCGGAGATGATGGCGGGCGCGCGCGGCGCCTGGGACGACGCCATCGCCATCGGCCGCGAGCACGGCTTCCGCAACGGCCAGGCGACAGTGCTGGCGCCGACGGGAACCATCGGCTTCATGATGGACTGCGACACCACCGGCATCGAGCCGGACATCGCGCTCATCAAGTACAAGCGCCTCGTGGGCGGCGGCATGATCAAGATCGTCAACAACACGCTCGGCGAGGCGCTGAGCAAGATCGGCTACAACGAGGACCAGGTCAAAGCGATCACCGAATACGTCGACACCGAGGAGACGATCGAGGGCGCGCCGGGGCTGAAGGATGAGCACCTGCCGGTGTTCGACTGCGCTTTTCGCGCCGCCAACGGCACGCGATCGATCCACGCGCTCGGGCACATCCGCATGATGGCGGCGGCGCAGCCGTTCATCTCGGGTGCCATCTCGAAGACGGTGAACCTGCCGCCGGACGCGACCATCGAGGACGTTCAGGACGCCTACATGGAGGCGTGGAAGGACGGGCTGAAGGCGATCGCCATCTACCTCGACGGCTGCAAGCGCACGCAGCCGCTGTCGACCAGCAAGACCGACCCCGGCCTCGGCAAGGCCGGGACGGCGACGACGGCGGTGGCGGCGGCGCCGGTGGTGACCAGCGGCCCGCCGGCGGCGGTGCGCAAGAAGCTGCCCGACGAGCGGCAGTCGCTGACGCACAAGTTCGCCATCGCCGGCCACGAGGGGTACATCCACGTCGGGCTCTACGAGACCGGCGAGCCGGGCGAGATCTTCGTCAAGATGGCGAAGGAGGGCTCGACCATCTCGGGCCTGATGGACAGCTTCGCGACGGCGATCTCGCTGGCGTTGCAGCACGGCGTGCCGCTGCGATTGCTGGTCGACAAGTTCTCGCGGACGCGCTTCGAGCCGTACGGATACACGGAAAATCCGGAGATCCCGCGGGCCAGCTCGATCATGGATTACCTGTTCCGCTGGCTGGGCGCGAAGTTCGTCAAGCGCGACGCCGTCGACGAGGCGGCGGCCATCGCGACGCCGGCCGCCGCGCCGGCTGCCCTGGAGTCCAGCGCCGAGGTGGCGCGCGTGGCGGAGGTGATCGCGTCGGCGCAGGTGGTGAAGGCCAAAGGCAAGGTCGAGGTCATCGACGTCACCAAGTCCAACGGCCACGGCCACAGCAACGGCAATGGCCACGGCGCCAAGGCGACCGGAAACGGGAATTACAGCTTCATCGCCCGCACCGACGCGCCCACCTGCCCGGAGTGCGGATCGATCATGATCCCGAACGGCAGCTGCCATAAGTGCGTGAACTGCGGCACGACCTCCGGCTGCAGCTGACGCTCGTTCTTCTCCACCGAAAGGCCGGGCGGCGGCGCTTGCGGCGCGCGCTGCCCGGCTGGCGCGGCTACAGCGACCAGTACTGGATGCCGCGCTCCATCTTCGTCGGCGAAAAGACGCTCTTGACGTCGACGAAGCAGCCGTTGTCGTGCACCATCCCGAGCAGCCGGGACTGACCGAGCGCAACGTACTCCTTGTGGCTGACGGCGACGATCAGGCCGTCGAGGTTCTTGTAGTCGTCCAGCTCGTTCAGCTCGACGCCGTAT
>DATKEU010000404.1:0-13741 GCA_035544495.1 Polyangia bacterium
CGTCGGCGGGGATCGCCGTCGTCGCGGGCGCCGGATCAAGGGTCAGCATCGAACGCTGCGGCTGCGTCGCATATGCCGTCGGGGTCACCGGACCGCGCGACACCTGGTGGTGGTCCGCCTGCAGGCTGCGCGATGGCGAACGCTGGCCGCAGCCCATCAGAAGGCTGGCGGCCAGTCCGAGCAGGCTGAAAGATTTGCTAGTGTGACTTAGCTTGAGCATGACCCTCCCTCTTCAATTGACGCGGATCGCGCCCCGGTGACGGAGGCTGAACGCGACCTCGCTCGCCTGACCGGTGAGAGCAGGGACCATGCCACCGCGCATGTGCGTGCCGCGGAGATACGACGCGGCGCGGGCCCACCATTAGATCAGTCGCTTTTTACGAACCGGTTCGAATTAAGTCGCTTGGAATACAAATCTGAAAATGCGCATATTTTGCGTTGTAATGTAAAACACATGTCTTGATTTGCGCATTTCGGACCTTCATGTAGGCGCAACGGCCCACGGTAGGCCGGGGCACGACAGTTGCTAATTCGGGGCGAGCGATGCCCCCTCGCGATTCGATCCTTCGAAAGGCTCTGCTTCGCCGGGCCGTGGCAATCGCCGTCGTGGCTCTGACGCCTTCGCCGCTGTGCCGCGCCCAGGGCGTGGCCGCTTCCTCGCCGCCGCCCGAGTCGGCCGAACAAAGCCGCACGCTGCGGGCGGCGGGAGCCAAAGCCTTCACGGACGGAATCTTCGACCGCGCCGCCGATCTGCTGGAGCAAGCGCACGCGTTGAGCCCGACCGCGTCCGATCCCGAGTTGCACTATCTACGCGGCGAGGCGCTCTACACCCTCGGCCGAGAAGCCGACGCCGAAGGGGTGCACCAGCTCGCCGAGCGCCAGCTGGGATCGCGGCCAGCGGAGCGATTGCCCCGGCTGTGGCTGGCCCGCATCTACGCCCGCCGCGGCGAGTTCGCGCGCGCCGACATCGTCTATGAAACGCTGTGGCCAAAGCCGCCCGCGGTGGACGTCGAGGTGGCGATCAACCAGGCCGAATCGCATCTGCTCGGTCACGATTTGAAGGGCGCGCGACAGGTTCTGGCGCGGCTTCTGGCGCGCGATCCGCGCAACGTCCGTGGCCGCGAGATCCTGGCCTGGCTGATGGAGCTCGACGGCGATCTCGCTGGCGAGCTGTCGGTGCGATCCAGCCTGGCTTCAGATAGTCCCAGCGCCGCCAACTGGGCGGCTTGGGGGCGCGCCCTGGAACGAGCCGGCGATCTTCCGGCCGCCCGCGATCGGTATCTAACCGCCGCCGCCGCCGCGCCGGGACGGGAAGACCAGACCGTGACCGCCGCGCTGGCGCGCACGCGCTATCGCACCACGCCCGAACTCGGCACCAGCATCGCCGCGAGCCGCGATCCCCAGGCCGATGCGCTTCGTTTGCAGGCGGGCGCCGCGCTGCCATTCGGCCCCCGGCACGTGCTGTCGCTGGTGGGCTGGCGCGAGATGTCGTCCGGGCACGTGCTGCGCGGCAACACCCTGGTCGACGGCGGCGGCAGCGCCACCGGTTTGCGGGCGGGAGCGGGCTTCGCCAGCGGCAGCGGCCGCTCGCTGCTGGTGGCCGCGGATGTTCGTCAGAGCACTTCGGCCTCCAGCGATCCCGCCGGTGGATCAATCAATCGATGGCTCTTCGGCGCCCTCGCCGAGTCGGCGCTGCCTTTTCTCGGTCACGCCGAGCTGCGCCTGCGCGGCGAGCTGAACCAGCCCTGGAACGATGCTCCGGTGACGCTGTCGGAAGGCGGCAGCGTCAACAGCGGCACCGGCGACCTGTACATCTATCCTTCCTCGCGCCTCCTGCTGTTCATGCTGGGCGGCCAGTACCGCCAGCTGCGGCTGGCGCGCGCGAGCGCGCTGGAGGATCCGACGTCGACCCAGCGCTCGGTATACGGAGGCGTCGATCTGGTCCTCTGGAGCAATCCCGTTCACCTGCTGCGGGCGGAGGCGCT
The DNA here is from genome assembly GCA_035544495.1 of Polyangia bacterium. Classification (GTDB taxonomy): domain Bacteria; phylum Myxococcota_A; class Polyangia; order Fen-1088; family Fen-1088; genus DATKEU01. Next base: position 1,986 of record DATKEU010000404.1, read on the forward strand.
CGACGAGCGCATGCTGTCCCGCTCGTCGCTCACGGACGCCGTCATCGTCAGCTACCGGCACTTGCAGATGTGGGGGGATTCGACTCCCGACTTCGCGTCTCGCATCGTCCTCGGCCCGCGCGCCGTCGTGAACCTGGGAACCGCCACCGTCCGCAAGGTGGTCGCCGCGGAGCGGGCCGGCATCGAGCTGCGCGGCGCCTTCGGGTACGACGGCGCCCGCGACGCGACCCTCTACTCCGCCGGCATGGCCGCCAGCGTGGCGCTGTCTTGGTCCAGCAAGCTGCTCTTCAATTACGAGCTCAACAAAGAAACCGCGTTGGGTTTCACCGGGACCCGCCAGACGGCATGGGTGTCGCTGCATGCGGATCTCTGAGCTGCGCAGCACCGCGCTGGAGGCGCTGTGCGCGGGCGCGGTCGGTCTCGGTCTGGCCTGGTTGATCTCGCCGGGCGATCTGGCGCTGCACGACCCGGGGCCGCACGTCGTGTGGATCGCGGTCATCGTGATCGCCGCGCGCTATGGGACCGAAGGGCTGCTGCTGGCGTTGCCGCTGGTGTGGGGCCCGCTGGTCGCCGTCGCGGGCTTGGTGGGCGCGCTGGGCGCGCTCGGCGCCCGGCTCGATCGCGCGCAGGATCTGGCGGGGCTGGTGGCGGCGGTGCTGGTCGGCTGGGTGGCGTCGACGCACGAGAAGCGCCACAAGGATCTGACCGCGGTGGTCGCCGCCGCCCGCGAGCACAGCGCGGCCCAGCAGTCGCTGCTGGGCGAGCTCGAAGAGACCTGTCTGGCCTTGTGCGCGCGCACCGACCGACTGGACGTCTCGCTCAGCTTTCTCCGCCACGTCGCCGCTCGCATCGAGGGTGGCGACATGGAAGCGGCGGCCGAGGCCACGCTGGCGCTGGCCATGGCGCGGTTGGGAGCGCGCGCCGGCATGGTCCAGCTGCACGGTGCGGCCCGCGCGCCGCGCACGCTGGCGGCGGCGGGTGCCTGGTCGGAGGCGGACGGCGCAACGCCTGATCTGCGGGGCGACCGGGCGGTGGCGGCGGCCCTCAGCACCTGCAAGCCGATCCGCGCCATCGATCTTCACGGTGCCGCCGCCGGCGACGCCGATCTGGTGGCGCCGCTGCTCGACCAAACCGGCGTCGCCGTGGGCGTGCTGGCCGTGCGCGGGGTTCCCCAGGGCGGCGCGAGCCCGGCGGCTCTTCAGGATCTCTCCGTGGTGGGCGGCTGGTTGGCGGGCGCGCTGGCGCGTGGCCAGGACCGCGGCGGCGCGGAGGACGACGACGTGGCCGATTTCGAAAAAGGCGAGATTGACTATCCCTTCGCCATCGGCGGCGACCCGCTGGCCGAACCTTATTTCGAGCTGCAAATCTTCCCCTCGCCGGCGTTCGGCGGCGAAAGCGAGCGAGCGTCGTGATCAACGCGTCTGCCGCGGCCAGCCGACAGCCATCGTCGCGCGAGCTATCCAACAGCCGATCCGGCGCGGAGTGCCGAACCGAGTCTGATCAGCTGGCCCGGTTGCCGGTAGCGGCCCTGGCGATCAGCGTGGGAATCGATCTCGCCGCGCTGGCGGTGGCGGTCGCGGGCAGCCACCGCCCATTGTCGTTCCTGGCGGCGGCCGGCTTGCACGCCGCGGCCGTGGCGGTCGTGCTGCTGCTGGCAGCCGACCGTCTGGCTGGCAGCCGGCGGACACTGGTGGCGGCGATGATCTTCACCTTGCCGGTCGTCGGCGTTGGCCTGAGCCTCTTGAGCCTGGGCACCGAACCGGGGGGCGACCTGGCCGAGCCCGCGCCTCCCGCGCCCGAGGAGCCCAAGCTGCCGGACATCCGCCGGGTCCGGAGCGTCGCCGGCGCGCTGCCGGCCTGCGAGATCTTGATGGTGGCGCCTCTCGACGAGCGCCGGGCCACGCTGGCCGCCCTGGCCCGGCGGGGTGACGCCAACGCCGTGGCGTTGTTGCGCTGGCTGGTCTCCACCGGCAGCGAGATGGCCGTCGAGGCAGCGCTGGCCCTCGATGAGCTCGGCACCGCGTTCGAAGCCGATCTGGCCAGGCGGCGCGCCCAGCTGGCCCAGGAACCGACGGCGGCGGCGGCGCGGGCCGGCGCCGCTCTGATCGCGCTGGCGCTGGAGAACGGAATCGTCGAGCCGACGATGGTCAAGGTGCTGGCCGAGGAAGCGCGCGAATGGCTGGCGCGCGCGTCCGCGCTGGGCAAGCAGCAGCCGCGGAAAAAAAATTCCGACGACGCCGCCACCACGCTGGTGCGCGCTCGCCTGGAGATGGCGGCCATGATGCCCGGCGCGGCGCTGGCAATCCTGGACCAGGGGCTGGCCGGCGCCAGCGCGAGCAACCCGACGGTCAAGCAGATGACCGTCCTGCGCAAGGAGGCCAGCCTGCTGGCGCACAGCGACGGTCAGCGCCGCGACAGCTGGTCCGCCGCGCCGCCCGCGGCCGTCGGCGATCAGATGATGAACGTGATCGCCTATGTCGGCGGCGACGAGATCTCAGCGCGATTCTTTTTCGAACCGTTCGCTCAGAAGGAGTAGTCCATGTCCGTCGCAGAAGCCCGCCCGCTCGAGCCCGTGTTCGACGAGAACGGGTGGTTCCAGGACGACGACGAGCCCGCTCCCCGGGTCGCCGACGTCTGCTTGCTGGTCGAGGGGACGTATCCCTTCGTGTCGGGCGGCGTTTCGTCCTGGGTGCACGACATCATCAGGGGAATGCCCGAGCGAACCTTCGACGTGCTGAACATCGGCTCGCACGCCGGCGCCTTCACCAAGCCGCGCTACGAACTGCCGTCGAACGTGCTGACGCTGCGCTGTCTGTTCTGTCGCGACGAAGAGCTTCCCCTGGTCGGCCACGCCGAGCGCACCGAGCTGGACCAGCACATCCGCTCGCACCGCCGCGGCGCCAGCCAGCCGTCGTCGTCCCGCGTGCTGAACGCCATTCGCCGGCTGCACCTCGATGATCGAATCGACGACGCCCTGGTGGCGGATCTGGCGGCGGGCGATCTGGGCGTGCCCACCTTCCTGCACGGCGGGGCCAGCTTCGATCTGCTGCTGGAGATCGGCCAGCACCTGGCGCCGGTGACGTCGTTCCTGGATCTGTTCTGGCAGTTCCGCGCCATGCACGTGCCTTTGCTGCGGCTCTTGTCCGCGCCCACGCCGGCCGCCCGGTGCTATCACGCCGTCTCCACTGGCTACGCCGGCCTGCTGGGTGCGGTGTGGGGACTGCGCACCGGACGCCCGTTCGCCGTCACCGAGCACGGGATCTATACGCGCGAGCGAGAGATGGAGCTGGCGCGCGCGACCTGGATTCGCGACGACGAAGGCGCCCCCGATCGCCTGTCGGCTTTCGCGCCGACGCCGTCGGCCCTGCGGCAGCTGTGGGCGCGGTTCTTCCGCAAGCTGGCGACGGTCGCCTATCACCGCGCCAGTCACATCATCACGCTCAGCGAGGCGAACCGGAGAAAACAGATCAACGACGGCGCCCCGGCGGCCAAGATCCAGATCGTCCCCAACGGCGTCGCGCTGGCGGCGACCGGCCCGGCGCCGCCGCCCGGCCCCGAGCCCGCCCACGGACCAGCTCCACACGGATCGGCCACGCCCTCGGAGACGGCAGCCGCGGCTGCGCCCCTGCGCGTCGGCTTCGTCGGCCGCGTGGTGCCGATCAAGGACGTCATCACCTTCATCAAGGCCTGCGATCTGGCCCTGCGCGAGATGCCGCTGGACGTGCGCATCATCGGCCCGTTCGACGAGGAGCCCACCTACGCCGCTCGCTGTCGCGCGCTGATCAAGATGCTGGGGCGGGAGGACAGCATTCGCTTTCTGGGGCCGATGCCGCCGGCGCTGATCTACCAGCAGATCGACGTCATCGTGCTGACCAGCTACAGCGAGGGGCAGCCGCTGGTCATCCTGGAAGCGTACGCCGCCGGCATCCCCGTCGTCGCGACCGACGTGGGTGCTTGTCGCGAGATGATCGAGGGAATGCCCGGTCCCGATCAGGCGCTGGGCCCAAGCGGGCTGGTCACGCGCGTGGCCACGCCGCGCGACACCGCGGCGGCGTTGCTGCGCCTGGCTTCGGACACCTTGTTGCGCCGGCGGCTGGGTCGCGCCGGTCGGGCGCGCGTCACCGCCCACTACCAGCGGCACGATATGCTGGAGAGCTATCGGGCCCTGTACCGCACGCTGGTCGAGGCGAAGCCATGGCAGGAATAGGCTGGAAGCTGCAGCGGATGATCGATCGCGGTTCGCTGGCGTCGACCATCGGCGCCTACATGACCGGCGTGGCAGTGACGTCGGCGCCGTGGTTGCTGACGACGGCGGTGCTGACCAGCCTGCGCGTTCTGTCCCGCCATTCGGAGGGTCCCCCGTTCACGGGGATCGAACGGATCATCACCCTGGTGTACGCGCTGACCGTCGTGATGTCGGCGCCGGTGCACGTGGTGGTGTCGCGGTACGCGGCGGATCGAATGTACGAGCGCAAGCTGGACCAGATCGCCGCGCCGCTCTGGCGCGCGCTGGCTCTGACGCTGGTGGGCGCGGCGGCGCTGGGCGCGGGACTGATGGCGGTCCTGGGCGTCTCGCTGAGCGTGGGCACGACCGGCACCGTGCTGACCGCGATCGTCGCCGGACAGTGGCTTCTGCTGTCGGTGGGCGGAGGGATGGCGTCGCCGGTGGTGGTGCTGCGCGCGTTCGGGATCGGCGCGCCCATCGGCATCCTGCTGGCCCTGTCGTTCGAACGGTTGCTGGACTGGGGAACGGTCGGCTACCTGGTGGGGTTCTCGGCGGGGCAGCTGGCGACGCTGGCCCTGCTGTTGCGGGCGACCGCCCGCGCCTTGCCGACTGCCGTCGACGAGAGCGCGCGGCTGGCGCCGGCGTTCTCCGAGTATCGTCAGCTGGCGCTGGCGGCGTTTGCCTATCACCTGGCGATCTGGGCCGACAAGGCGATGGTCTGGATCCTCGCGGGCGCTCGCGTCGCTTCGCCGTACGCCAGCATGTCGGCCCTGGCCTGGTTCTCGTCGATCCCCGTCTTCGGCTGGATCTACGTGCAGGTGGAGAGCTCGTTCTACCATCGGTTCCGCAGCTTCTATGACGACCTCGAGCGAGGGGCGCCGCTCGAGCGCCTGCGCGAAGGGGCCATCAGCGTGGCGACGCAGAGCTCGCGCATCATGCGCGGCGCGGTTGCCATCCAGGCGACGGTGATGGCCGTCGTCATGCTGGCGGCGCCCGGCATCATCCGCGCGGCCGATCTGCCGGCCAGCGCCGTCGGCTCGTTCCGGCTGGCGGTGGCCGGCGCGGACTTTCAGGTGCTGACGCTGCTCGAGATCCTGTTCCTGTATTACTTCGACCTGCGCCGCGAGGCGCTGGCGGTGTCCCTGACGCTGCTCGGTGGCGAGGTGGTCTTCGTGGCCGCTACCCACGCCGCCGGCTGGCCGCCCGCCATCGGCTATCCCGTGGCCTGCGCGACCTCCGCGCTGCTGGGCATGTACCTCGTGCGCAGCCGGCTGCGAACCTTGCTGGCGGATACGTTTCAGTCGCAGCCGTTCGGGCGTGCCGCCTTCGCGGCGGCAGCCAGCGAGCGCTGAAGACTACGGCGCCGTCGTCACGCAGGTCGTGTTGCCGGTGACGCAGGTCGTGACGGAGCCGTTGGTGGTGCAGGTGGTGGCCCCAGTCGGCGTGCTGCCGGTCGGCATCGTGCAAGTCGTGTTGCCGGTCGTGCAGGTGGTCGTTCCCGTCGTGTTGCTGACGCAGGTCGTGTTGCCGGTCGTGCAGGTGATCTCGCCGGTCGTGCTGGTCGTGCAGGTGGTTCCGCCCGAGGCGTCCGTGCCGCTGGCGCCGCCGGTGCCGCCGCTGGCGCCGCCGGTGCCGGACGCTCCGCCAGTTCCGCCGCTGCCGCTCGCCGTCTTGACGCTGATGCCGACCTGGGATGTCGCGCTGGTCGGCGTACCGTCGTGCTTGAAGACTCGACAGATGACCTCGTGGCTGCCGACCGTGGCGTCGCCTGGAATGGTGACGTCGAAGCTGGTCTGCGCCGTCACGAGCAAGGGCGACGCGGTCGAATCGTCATCCAGGTAGACCTGAAGGTACCCGGCGTCGGCGACATGGTTGGCCGCGGGCTGGGTCTCCGGGTCCAGCAAGAAGACGTTCTGCACGGTCGCCACGATGGGAACGGTTTCGCCCGGCATGACGTTGGTCGCGTCGAACTCCGGGCCAATCATCGCGCTCACCGTCGGGGTAGCGGTGTTGACGGTGGTGTTGCTGGAGCAGGCCGGCATCGCCAGACAGGCGGACGTGGCCAGCAAACCGAGCACCAAAGAGCGGCACCTCATCGTCACGATTTCCATGGCCTCCACATCGCCGGAGTGACGCTGGGACTTGAGCGTCACTTCGCGAGCCAGGCCATTCCGGGGCTCCCCGGTGACCAGGGTGGGGAAAAATCCGGCTGGCTTCTGGCCTAGCTGTGCCCCATCGGGCGGGGCGTGTCGGCCTCGCCGAGGGCGGCGCGGATGGCGGGCGCGCCGATGATCGAGCCCTTGCGATAGAGCAGCAGCGCGCGCTCGAGGACGGCTTCCAGCTCGCGCAGGTTGCCGGGCCAGCCGTGCTCCTCGAGGAGGCGGATGGCGCTGCCATCCAGCTCCAGGGCGGCGGCGCGCTCGTCGGGGGCGGCCCGCTGCATCTGCTCGGCGCTCATGAGCTCGAGGGCCAGGCCGGCGTCGCGCAGGATGCGGTTTCCCATCCACAGCGCCGCGGGGGCGATGTCGGCTGGGCGCTCGCGCAGCGGCGGCAGCCACAGCACCACGCGCGCCAGCCGATAATAGAGATCGTGGCGGAAGCGCCCGGCGCTGACCTCGGCGGCGAGATCGCGATCGGACATCACGACGGCCCGCACGTTCAATCGGGGGCCGCCGCTGTCGTCGACGAAGCCGCTCTTGAGCAAGCGCAACAGCGCCTCCTGCATCAGCGGTCCCAGCGCGGCCGCCTCCTCGATCAGCAGCGCGCCGCCGTCGGCCGCGCGCGCGGCGCCCGGGCGCTGGCCGTCGCCGCACAGACGCGCGAGCGCGTCGCGCTCGGGGAAACCCGCCACGTCCAGGCGGACCAGCGGCGCCTCCGGCGAGCAAAGGTGGTGCAGCGCTCGCCCGAGGCCTTCCTTGCCGGTGCCCGGCTCGCCCAGCAGGACGAAGTTGGTGGGGTAGGGCCGCTCCTGCAAGCGCTCAATGACATCCAGGATGCGCGTCATCGCCGGGTGCGGCGCGGTCATGCGGATGAGGGCGCCGATCCAGCGCGCCGCCGCGGGGTGCAGCGCGCCCAGCGCCGGCACGGGCGTCTCGCCGCGACGGTTCTGCCGCCGCGGTTTCGTCGGGGCGGGCGCGGGCCGTTTCACCGCTCCCGCGTCGGATCGTCCGCGGTTCTTCACCCGCGCTTGATGCCGAGGAGCAGGTCCATCGTGGCCTGATCGGCGGCCGGAAAGCGATACTTCTCGAACTCGCTCGAGGCCACCCAGCGGCATTCGGCGACGCGCACCGCCTGCGGCTCGGCGTTGGCGGGGATGGTGGCCTGATAGAGGGCCAGGTCGACGGAGTAGCCGACGTAGTCGTGCGTGCGGCGGCCAATGCAGGCGCCCACCTCCACGTCGACGCCGACCCGCTCCTGGACCTCGCGTCTCAGCGCCTGGGCGTCGGTCTCGCCGTCCTCGACGCGGCCACCGGGGAACTCCCACAACCCGGGCAGCACGGCGCTCGAGCGCCGTTGCGTGATGAGGTAGCGGTCGTTCCGCGAAATCACTGCTGCGACAACCCGGAGGTGGGGCGCGGCCATGCGCCGGATGATAGCGCCAAACGCAGGTCGCGGGGAGCGCTGCCGGGGTTCCCGATGCCGAAGCCGTCGTTCCCGGGCCAGTGTGCTAAGAAGCGCTTCATGGTCAAACGCGTGTTGCCGGCGGAAGCGGCCGGTCTGATGACGGAAGGCTGGACGTACCTGGACGTTCGTTCGATCCCGGAGTTCGATCAGGGGCACCCGGCGGGCGCGGCGAACGTTCCCCTCCTGCACGCGCAAGGCGGCCGCATGATGCCGAACCCCGACTTTCAGCGCGTGGTCGAGGCGAATTTCCCGAAGGAAACGCGCCTGGTCATCGGCTGCAAGAGCGGCGGCCGATCGATGCAGGCGGCGGCGCTGCTGGGGGCGGCGGGTTACACCAGCGTGGTCGACATGCGCGGCGGCTTTGGCGGTGAGCGCGACGGCATGGGGCGGGTCAGCTGCGCCGGCTGGGCGGAGTCCGCCTTGCCGACGGCGATGAAGGCCGACGCGGGCAAGAGCTACGCAGAGCTGTCCGGCAAGAAGTAGGCTGCCCGCTCACTCGGCGGAGACGGCGATGCCGTTGCGCTGGCAGAGGTTGCGGACCAGCGTGCGGCTCTTCTCGTCCAGCTTGGCATAGGCGCGCGTCGCCCCGTCGGCGTCCTTGAGCGAGCACGAGCAGGCGGCGATCACCTGGTAGGCGTCGACCATGCCCGGACGGGCGCGGATCGCCCGCCGCGAGAGATCAATCGCCGAGCCACACTGCTGGCGCAGCCAGGCGTCACGCGCCTGCTTCATCAGGGCGTCGGCATCGACGTCGGAGACCTCGGCGGTGGCCGCCGCAGCCACGGCCTTGGGGGCCGGTGGCGCGCCGTCCGCGCTGGCCACCCGCCTCCCGGCGGCCGGCGCCGGCGCTGACTCCGCCGTCGAAGCCGGCTGGTGGCGCGTGCCCGGGCCGGCGCTGTCCAGGCGCGCGACGGCGGCCGGCGCCGACGGGCGCGCCGGCCGCGGCCCCATCGCGGCCAGACCGGCGCCGACGTGCGGATGGCAGTTGCGCAGCTTCTCGGCCGCGGCGCTGTTCTCCGGATCCAGCTTGTCGACGAGCTCGATCTCCTGGCGGAGGTCGGCGCATTTGCCGGCGGCCCGCAGCTTCTCGGCCGTCGCCAGATATCGCGACAGCAGGTCGATGCGCGCTTGATCGTACCGTGACCTGGCCCGCGCCTTGTAAATGCTGTCGGCGGGCAACTCGCCGTACCAGTCGACAGCGGCGGGACCGTTCTGTTCGCGCGCGGCCTCGTCGAACTTTGCGAAGACGATGGCGCTTCGCCGCTCGCGCTCGACGTGCTGGCGCAGCTCGCCGGCCTGTTTTTTCAGCGCGCCCTCCGGATCCGTCGCCGGCGCCGCCGCCAGCATCGCGCTCAGCCGATCCAGGGTGCCCAGGGCCGCGTCCCACGATTCGGCTTGCGCCTGGGTTCCGGCCAGCGCCAGCACGTCGCCTGCGCCGGGCGCCGCCACCGGCACGCTGGCGGCGATGGCGGCCGGTGTGGCTGGGGCCGCCGGGGCGCGCGCCGCCGACGTCGCGCTGCGGTCGTCGTCGCGGGGGGCCAGCATCCGTTGCACGGCGACGCCGACCCCCACCGCCACGACCACGCCCATCAGCGCCATGGGGACCCGCGATCGGCCCCGTTCGGAGCGCGCCAGCGGGTTGAAGACGTAATGTTCAGCGGGCCCGACGAACCGGATGCGCACGTGCCCCAGCTCGACGACGTCGCCGGCGTGCAGCTCGATCCGCTCGTAGTCCTCGCCGTTGACGCGCACGCCGTTCGCGCTCTGCAGATCGACGATCGTGTAATGGTCGCGGTCCTGCACGATCTTGGCGTGGTGGCGCGAGATGGACCGGTGGTTCAGCACCACGTCGTTCTCGTTGGTCCGCCCGATCACCAGCGACGCGCGATCGATCTGGAACTCCTTGCCGGCCAGCTCCGTCGACAACACCACCAGTCGCGCGGGCGTGGCGACCCCGGTCCCCTTCGCCGATTCGACGTCGGACAGCATGCGCAGCGGGATGGTCGGCTGCGCCTCCAGTGGATCCGGAGTCGGCATGAGGTTGGCGACCGTGCTGGCCGAGATCGGGCGGGGCGTGACCGCGCGGCCCATCGACGTCACCGCCGTGCTGGGCTGCGGGGTCGGCGCGCGCGTCGGCACCACCGGGGTCGCGCCCGGGATCGGCGCCGGCACGATGGCGGGTACCTGAATGCTGCCCGGTGGGGGCGTGCGGACGCGCGGGACGGGCGCCGGCGTGCGGATGGGCGGCATCGCCGTATAGGGCGCCGTGTCCTCGTGCGGGATCACCGATTCCACGGCCACCGCCGCCACCGCCGGGCGCGTGGCGCGATGGTCGGTGGCGACAGCGTCGGCGGGCCGATCGCTCTTCACGCGGATCTTGTAGTCGCCGATCTGCAGCTGATCGCCGTCGTTCACCGCGGTCAGCGCCGCGATCTTGGCCCCGTTGAGGCGAATGCCGGTGAAGCTCTTGAGGTCTTCGACGTAGATCGATCCGTTCTGGCGCATGAGGCGCGCGTGCCGGCGGGAGACGTTCCTCTCCGTCAAACGAATGGTGTTGCCTTCGTCGCGGCCGATCGTCATCTCATCGCGGATGATGGGGACGACGGTCGTCTTCCCCTCATCGTCTTCGATGGTCAGCTTGAACACACCAAGGGCCTCAATTTTGCTGCCCTTCCGACTCTATCCGCGCGCCCGAAGCGGGTCAACGGCGGCGGCGGCCCTCCGGGGCGCCGCAAGATGTCGTTTTTTATCCGGGCCAGCGCCTACATGCTGCGCAGATCGGGGTAGGTGGTCATCACGTCGGTTTCGGTCATGGAATCGTTCGGATCGGCCGGCGTCCAGATAACCTCCAATCCCAAAATTCCGTTCGGTGCGAGCCCACCCAGCTCTGTAAGCAAGGCCCCCAGTTCTTCGATCCCGTGAACCGGCTGGGCGCTCGACAGGGGGCTCCGGGTGGCCACCAGCAGGGTGACCACGACGTACTCCAACGCTTCGCGGCCCTCCTCGGCGGCGGCGGTCGAGCGGCGCACCTGCCCATCGGCGACGCGCAGGCGCTCAACTTGAAAGCGCGCCCGCTCGCCCAGCGTCAGGCTGTTGAGGCGCGTCTCCGCGTTGGTCAGGCTCATCGGGCCGCCTGCGTCGACGCCAGCGTAGCGGATGCTGTCCTTTTCGCGCAGAAGCTCGAGCGCCGTTTGTTGCAGCAGCGCGGCCAGGCCCGCCTCGGTGTTCGTGTCGCCGCTGGCGGCGAAGCTCTCCAGGCGGTCCTGGATGCCGCGGGCCGAGCGGCCGAGCCCAACCTGGATCTTGTACACGTACGCGCGATCGAGGGCGACCGCCTCTTCGCCGTCGTCGCCGCTGCCCCAACCGCCGCTGAAGGGCGATGTCCCGCCCTGGCGATAGCGGCGCACGGCGCGCGAGATGGAGACGGCCGCGATGCCGACCACTGCCACCAGCATCAGCGTGCCGAGCAGCCCCATGCCGCCGCCATAGCCGTAGCCGCCGCCCCAGCCCCAGCCGGGCAGGAAGAAGAAGTGCGAGCCCCCGCCGCCGTATCCGTTGTAGCCGCCGCCCGAATACGAACGCGGCATCGTCGAGCCGCCGGGCGCTCGAAAACCGACCCGGCCGCCGAAGCTGCTGCCCGAGCGCGGGCCGGCCATCGCCACCGCCGGCAGCAGCAGCCACGACAGCAGGGCCACCACCAGCACCAGCCAGGGGGAACGGCGTGGGTTTCTCATGCAGCGAAGTCTATGCGGCAACCACAGTGGCCGCAACGAGCCCACCGGCGCGCGCCCGAGCTCACCGCGAGGGTTAGGGCTTATGTCCTTCTCGTCAAAAGAGCACGCGCGCGTCGGGATCCGTCATGCGCCCGCGCTCGGCGCCCAGCAGGCGCTGCGTCTCGCTGTCGCGC
>DATKEU010000405.1:0-5304 GCA_035544495.1 Polyangia bacterium
ACGCGGATGCCTTCGTCGGAGCGGCCCAGCGTCCCCTCGACGTCGGCGAGGGCCAGGGTGGCGCGCAGGTCGCCGGGGCGCAGGGCCAGGGCGGCCCGCAGCGCCGGTTCGGCCTTGCCGGCGCGCTGGCGGCGCAGGACCGGGTCGGCGTCGGCGCGCGCCCGGTTCGCGGATCGATCGGGCCCCAGCGCCTCCTCCGCCTGGCGCATCAGTGTGTCGAAGCGCGCGTCGGCGCTGGCGCCACCGTCGAGGGCGCTCTCCCAGAATCCCGCAGAGTCAGCGCCGCGGGCGACATGACCCGCGCTGACCAGCAACGCGGCGGCGGCGATGCCGGCCGAACACGTCCCCGCGCTCCGGAAGATCCCTATCAACGACGAACCCGACAAAAACTGGATGCCTGCACACGCGACACAACTGGCCAATAATACGCGGTTTTTCAGCCGGATTTTCGGGGTATGGTTGCCGCCGTGAATTCCGACGACCAGCCCCGGCGAACCATCTCGTCGTCGGGCGGGCTCGGCGTCGCGGCGGAGGAGCCGACCCCGTTGCTGGTGCCCGCGGTCGCCGCGCCTCCGCCGACGTCGCGGGATGGCGAGGAGCAATCGCGCATCGAGCGCTGCCTGGCCGGCGACATCGAAGCGTTCCGGCCGCTGGTCCAGCGCTATCAGCGGCTGGTGTTCTCGGTGGCGCTGCGCATGCTGGGCAGCCGGACCGACGCCGAGGACGTGACCCAGCAGGCGTTCGTCGACGCGTTTGACGCGCTGGACAGCTTTCGCGCCCAGGGCCGGGCGCGCGCCTTCTCGACCTGGCTGCTGCGCATCGCCGTCAACCGGTCGAAGGACATCCTGAAGTCGAAGCAGCGCACCGAGGAACCACTCAAGCACGAGGTGCCCGGCAGCGCCGCCGTCTTCTCGCACGATCCATCGAACCCGGAATCGAACGCGTCGCGCGGCGAGCGCCGCCAGCAGCTGGAATGGGCGATCCTGCGGCTCGAGCCCAAGTATCGCGAGGTGCTGATCCTGAAGGACATCGAAGACCTCTCGTACGAGGAGATCCGATCGATCCTCGAGCTGCCGGTCTCGACGCTGAAGATCCGGGCCGTGCGCGCGCGCATGATGTTGCGCCGCCTGGTCGACAACCCGTCGGGAATTTTCGGCGGGTTCCCGAACCCTTCCCCGACGGACCCCGTCCGAGCCAAGCCGGAAGTGCGTTCACGCGGCTCCGAGAGGCGCTGACCATGCGACAGCACGCGCGGGACACCGACGCCGAGGTGGTGGAGGGCATCGTCGAGGAGCTGGCGAGCTTGCGCGAGGTCGCCACGCCGCCGGCGATGGTGGCGCGGGTGATGACCAGCGTGGCGGATCGGCCGGTGCCGGACCTGCTGGCCTGGCTGCACCGGCCCATGCGCATCGTGGTGCGCGTCTCGCCGATCGGCATTCTGGCCCTGGTCGCCGGCGTGGCGCTGGCGGCGGCGATGCTGCTCTCCAGCCGCAGCTATCCGATCCCGATGTCGATCGAGGCGCGCGAACCGGCTACCCTGCGGCCGTCGCGCGCCGGCGGGGAGATCACGGCGCGGCCGGGGGCGGTGCGCGTGCGTTTTGCGTTGCGCGCGCCGATGGCGCGGCGGGTGGCGGTGGCGGGCTCGTTCAACGGCTGGAGCCAGACCGAGACCATCCTCACCGACGACACCGGACGGGGCCTGTACGCGGGCACGGTCGCGCTGCCGCCGGGCGAGCACGAGTACATGTTCGTCGTCGACGGCAAGTTCGTCACCGATCCGGACGCGGTCGAGCAACGCCCGGACGGGTTCGGCATGACGAACGCGCTCTTGCGGATCAATTGAAGACTATTTGAGGCGAGTCTTCGGGCGCCCGGGCTTTCAGCCCGCGCCGTGCTTCTTCAGAAACGCCAGGGCGCGCGGCCAGGCGTCGTCGGCGGCTTCCTTGCGGTAGCTGGGGCGATAGTCGGCGAAGAAGGCGTGGCCGGCGTCGGGATAGATCTTGAACTCGCTGGCGCGGGCGGCCTTGTTCGACGAGGCGGCCAGCGCCTTCTGCATCTGTTCGACGGTGGCGACGGGGATCCCCTGATCCTGGCCGCCATAGAGCCCCAGCACCGGCGTCTTCACCGACTGGACGATGTCGATCGGTTGCTGCGGGTGCAGCGGATCTTTGTCGCCGACGATCCGGCCATAGAAGGCCACGCCGGCGCGCAGGTTCGGGTTGTGCGCGCTGTAGAGCCAGACGATGCGTCCACCCCAGCAAAAACCGATGATGGCAACCTTGCTGACGTCAGCGGCGCCGGTGCCCTTGGCCCAGGGGATGACGGCGTCGAGGTCACCCATCACCTGCGCGTCGGGGACCTTGGAGACGACCTTGGTCATGATCTCCTTGGGGTCGCTCATCTGCGAGACGTCGCCCTGGCGCGCGTACAGCTCGGGGGCGACGGCGAAGTAGCCTTGCTTGGCGAAGCGGCGACAGACGTCTTTGATGTGTTCGTGGACGCCGAAGATCTCCTGCACCACCAGGATGACCGGGAAGCCCTTGCCCTTCGGCTTGCCTTCCGGCATGGCGCGATAAGCGGGGATGCTCTCGCCCCCGACCGGGATCTTCACCTCGCCGCCGACGATGCCTTCGGCGCCGGTGGTGATGGTGGCGGCGGAGACAGGGCGCACCGCCAGCGCGAAACCGCTGCCGAGCGCCGTCACGATGACCTGACGGCGCGACGGCTCATTCTTGGCCTGCGAGCGCGTTGTTCGCATGCGCGAACGCTAGCACGGCGCGCGCGGCGCCCGCAGGTCACGTCAGAAGAAATTGATCTGTACGCCGGCGTTGACGTCGGCGACGGCAGAGAACGTCGGGACGCCCGCCATCCCGTTCAGTTCCAGGATGAACGAGAACGACCGCGCCAGCGCGTACGTCAGCCCCAATCCGACGCCGGCCAGGAACGGCCCGCCGCGCACCGAGTCCTTCGCGTTCGGATCCGTCTCGTCGGGCGTGAAGATGAAGCGGAAGTCGCCGTACCCGACGGAGGGGCCGGCGTAGAACCGCAGGTTGTCGGGCGCGGTGTAAAACAGCAGCCGCGCCAGGATCGCGGTGGCGCCCGTGGCCCCGCGCTTGTCCTTGCCCGACTGCGGGATCCACTGCGCGCGCCCTTGCAGGGCGACTGCCAGCGACGGCCGCACGTGAATGCCGAACTCGGGCGCGATCTGCCCCAGCCCAGCCCAGCCCAGCCCAGGGCCGAACCGGCTCTGGAGATCCTTGCGCACCTCCAGACCGTCGCCCTTGGCGTAACCGAAGCCGCTGCCCAGCCCGACGCCGATCCACCACTTGCGCGGGGGAAGCCGCCGGTTGTCGCGCCCGACCGCCTTGCGGATGTGGTTCTCCTCCAGGGGATTTTCGTCGGGCTCGCGGGCGGCGGCGGCGCCGGCGCTCGGCGCGGAGGAGGGCGCTGCCTCGGGCGGGCCTCCTTCGGTGACCAGCATCAGGTTCGGGCTGCCGCTGTTGCCGTTGGCGACGATCGGCCGTCCGGAGCGATCGCGCCCCTCGACATAGAACTGCACCGACTTGCCATCGGTGACGTCGGCCGGGATCTCGCCGACGAAGGCTCCCTTTGGCGTCCTCTTCATCTCCACCGTCGAGAACGCCGTCGCGCCGGGCGTGCGGTAGTAGAGGATCGTCGAGGCGACCTTCAGGTTGGGCGCCACCAGGCACTTGACCTCGACCGCGCGGCCGCGCGCCGTCTCGTCGGTGTTCGGGCAGTCCAGCGCGGCGACGCCGGTGGCCCGGGTCGGTTCGGGCGGCGGCGGCGCCTGCTTTCTTTCGGCCGGCTCGACGCGCGCCTCGCCCTCGGGGGCGGCTGCTTTCTCGGGTGCCGCGCTGTCGTCGCTGGCGGCGCCGCCGCTGGCCAGCCTGGTCCTGGCCTCCGCGAAAGCGGCGCCCATGGCCGGAGTCTCCATGGCCGAGTTGATGTGGATGTCGGGATCGATCTGCAACGCGTGAAGGAACGCCAGGATGGCCGCGTCGCGATCCTTGAAGCCCTCGAAGTACACGGCGCCCAGGTGAAGGTACGTGCGGGCCATGATCGGATGGTTCTCGATCCCGCTCTGCTTGCCCTCGGCGATGGCGTCCTGCAGGCGGCGCTTGGCGCTCTTCCAGTCGAGGTTGTCGTAGTCCTCGAGCGCCTTTCGGTTGATCTGGATCAGCTTGGTCACCGCCGGCGGGTCCCGGGCCCAGGCGGGCACCGCGAGCAAGGCCAGCGCGCAAACGGAGCCGAAAGCAGCCGCAACCATCACGGACCGGGGGTGGATCATCTTCGCCGTCCTGTTCGCCATTTCTCTTGGCCGTACGTCGGGGCTGTGGGGCCAGAGCGACATTTGATTCGACACCTTGTCTGCCACCTGGCGCAAGGTGAAGATGCCGTTTCCAGATGGCTTCGTGGCCGAAAGCGCCGGCTTCCGTCATCTTTGCGCTGATTTTCATGCAAATCGCGCCGCTCGGCGTCTTGCGCGCGGAGGCGGCGGAGGTTGAAGCCGCGCTGCCGGTCGACCGCCGCCTGGACCGGGTCCGCGAGGCGCTGGAGGTGACGATGGCGGACGCGGCCCGAGCTGGCCTGCCGGTGGCGCCGCTGGTCGACAAGGTTCGCGAAGGGTTGGCCAAGGGCGTGCCGCCGGAGGCGATCCGGCAGGCGGCGGCCCACATGGTCGACAAGCAGATCGAGGCGCGGGCCTTCGTGGCGGCCCACCGCCGGGAAGAGCCGGCGTTCGAGCTGGTGCGCGCGGTGGCGGTGGCGCGCGAAAGCGGCATCAGCGATCGCGACCTCGCGCCGCTGGTCGAGACGCTGGCGCCGGTTCCGACGGGGGCGCGAGCGGTCGAGGTGGTCATGGCGCTGGCTCGCCGGGGTTATGACCCGGTGACGGCGTCGGCGGCGGTTCAGACCGTGGCGCTGCGCGAGCCGGCGGCGGTCGAGCGCGTGCCGGCCGGCATCGAGGCGATTCGAGCGGCGGCGGGCGGCGGCGCCGGCGGGCAGGCGGCGGCCGTCGAGGCGCTGCGGCGGGGGCTGGCGGCGGCGGACGGCGGCTCGTTCGAGACGGTGGTGGCGCGGGCAGTGGATGAGGCGAGGAAGGCGCCGGGGGGAGTGGAGAAGCGCAGGCGGCGGCGCACGCGGGGGCACCCTCTCCCGGCGCCTGCGGCGCCGGCCTCTCCCGTGCCGGGAGAGGCGGGGAGATGAGGGGTGCGTCGCCTTGCGGTGCGAGCGGGGTGGGCGGTAGCGAGGTGGGCGGTAGCGAGGTCGGCGGTAGCGGGGGGG
>DATKEU010000406.1:0-8840 GCA_035544495.1 Polyangia bacterium
GGCCGATCGACGTCGGTGAAGATGTCGATGTCGGCGATGGCGGTGGTCCCGAACGACCGCGGCGGCGCCGCCTCGCTGCCGCGATAGACGTCGTCGAGCACGATGGTCACGCACGCCGACGCCATCGGGCGCGGCAGCGGCACCCAGTAGGGACGTTGCCAGGCGCTCCCGGTGGCGGGATCGCTCGGGATCTCGACGGTGAACCGCTGGTCGGCCCCCGGTCCCAGCGTCAGCAGGAAACGGCGCAGCCGGTTGCGCTCGTGGAAGCTCGCGCTCGTGCGCGCGTCGCCCGGGACGATGCGGAGCCCGATGATGGGCGCCGCGCCGCTCGATGCCCGCGCGGTCAGGAACTCGCCGCGCCCGTCGCCGCCCAGCCCCTCGGCCCAGACCGTGGCCGGGTCGCCGTCGTCCAGCGCCGTCGGCGCCGTCAGCCCGCGCGCGTCGCGCCCCTCTGCGGCCGTCGTCGACGCCGCCACCCAGCGGAATCCTCCCGCCGGCCGTCCCAGCGGCGCGCCGGGATCGTCGCGCCGGGCGACGATCGTCGCCGACGGCGCCGCCGGCAAAGGAGACAGCACCGGCCGGAAGCGCTCCGCTTCGAAGTCCCACGCCCGGGGAAACAGCCGCGCCGGCTGGCCATCGCAGCGGCCGACCTGCGCCGCCGTCTGATACTCCAGGATCTCGTCGTCGCCGATCTCCAGGTGCACCGCCACCTCGGCGTCGCTGTCGCGCGGGCCGATCATTCCGCCCCACAGCACCCTGGCCGGCCTCACGCCGATCTCGACCAGCCATTCCTCGACGCGCCCCTCGCCCCGAACCGGGATCCGCACGACCGCGACGCGGTGGCCGGCGACCACGCGTTCGGCGACCTCGGCCGTTCCGCGCCGCAGCGCCGGCGTCTCGGGCTGCAGGCGGGCCAGCACCGCTGCGGCGTCGCGCAGCTCGAACGCCGCGCCGGCCGCCGCCAGCTCGACCGCCGCCGCCGCCGGACGTGCCGCGGCGATCAGCGCGACGGCGGCCAGACCGAGGCGCGCGACGCGGGTGAAGAGCATGGCTCCGGATAGCATGACATCTGCGCTATAAGAAGCCCCGCCCGATGTCCTCCGAAATCCCAGCCGGTCCCGCCCCAGGCACGGTCGCCAGCACTGACGCCGGCGCCGGCACCGACACTGTTGCCGGCACGGTCGCCGGCACTGTCGCCATTTTGGGCCGTCCCAACGTGGGCAAGTCCACGCTGCTGAACCGTATCGTCGGCGAGAAGCTGGCCATCGTCAGCCCCAAGCCGCAGACCACACGTAACCGCATCGTGGGCGTCTGGAACGGCGCGGGCGGGCAGATCGTCTTCGTCGACACGCCGGGCGTTCACGCTGGCAAGAAGGGGCTCGGGCGCTTCATGCAGGGCGAGGCGCTGGGGACCATCGCCGACGTCGACGCCGTCCTGCTGGTCGTGGACGTCTACCAGGAAGGCCCCGGCGATGCCGAGCGCAAGATCCTGAGCGAGCTGCGCGCCGCGGACAAGCGCGCCGTGCTAGCCATCAACAAGGTCGACAAGGCGAAGGACAAGACGACGCTGCTGCCGCTCCTCACCGCGTGGCAGCCGCTGTTTCCGTTCGCCGCCCTGGTCCCCATCTCGGCCACCGGCGGCACCAACGTGGCGGGCGTCGTCACCGAGCTTTGCCGTCTCCTGCCGGCGCGACCACCGCTCTATGGCCCCGACATGCTGACCGATCGCACGGAGCGCTTTCTCGCCGCCGAGTTGGTGCGCGAGCAGCTGTTCCTCAAGCTGCGCCAGGAGCTGCCGTACGCCGTCGCCGTCAAGATCGACAGCTGGGAAGAACGCCCGCGCGGCGACGTCGTCATCGCCGCCACCATCCTGGTCGAACGCGAGAGCCAGAAGGCGATCGTCGTCGGCAAGGGCGGCGCGATGATCCGCGAGGTCGGCACCGCCGCGCGCGGCGAGATCACGGACCGGCTCGGTCGTCCAGCCCACCTGAAGCTGGAGGTGCGCGTGGCGCCCGACTGGACGACCTCGCCGGAGATCCTCGAGGAGCTGGGCTATCGGCCATGACCCCGCGGGAAAAATCGCCCACTTCGCGTCGCACCCAGGCGGCCCCGCCTCGCCCATCGCGGAGCGCAGCCGCTCGCGCCGGCGCCGACGCCGACGCCGGGCTGCCGCTGGCGGCGCTGGTGGGGCGCCCCAACGTCGGCAAGTCGTCGCTGTTCAACCGCCTGGTGGGCGGGCGCCCGGCGCTGGTTGAGGACCAGCCCGGCGTGACGCGCGATCGGCGCTACGGCGTGGCGGACTGGGGCCCGGCGCGCTTTCGCGTCGTCGATACGGGCGGCCTCGATCCCGGCGCCGACGGCATCCTGAAGGCGATGCGCGGCCAGACCCTGCGCGCGGTCGACGAAGCCGATGCCATCGTCTTCGTCGTCGACGGCGTGGAGGGGATCACCGCCGTCGACGAAGACGTGGCCGCGCTGCTGCGCCGGGCCGGCAAGCCGGTCCTGCTGGCGGTCAACAAGATCGACAACGTCAAGCACGAGGCCGCCGCCGCCGACACGTACCGCCTCGGCTTCGATCGCGTCTTCCCGTTCTCGGCCTCGCACGGCCGCGGCGTGGGCGAGCTGCTCGATGCCCTGGTGCCGGAGCTCGGCCCCTCGGCGCGTCGAGCATCCGCGCCCCCGGCCCCAACCGGCGGCGACGCTCCGGCGGGCGCCGATGCCGCCGCCGACGCCGATGCCCGGCCCGACGAGCCGATTCGGATCGCCTTCGTCGGCAAACCCAACGTCGGCAAGTCATCGCTGGTCAATCGACTGCTCGGCGAGGAGCGCGTGCTGGTCCACGACGCGCCCGGCACCACGCGCGATCCCATCGACACGCCGTTCGTTGCCGACGGGCGCGCCTTCGTCCTGGTCGACACCGCCGGCCTGCGCCGGCGCCGCTCGATCGACACGCTGACCGAGCACGTCGCCGCCAAGATGGCGCGCGACCAGCTGGCCCGCGCCGACGTCGCCGTGCTGGTCATCGACGCCCGCGAAGCCGCCACCGCCGAGGACGCCAAGCTGGCCAGCTTGATCGAGGAATCCGGCCGCCCCGCGATCCTGGTCCTGAACAAGAAAGATCTCGTCGGCCGCGCCGACGTCGACGCCAAGCTCACCGCCACACGCGAGCAGCTGCCGTTCATGAAGCACGCGCCCGTGCTGTTGACGTCGGCGACGACCGGCGCTGGCGTCGCCGACATTCCCCGGGCGGCCGCGCGGGTCTTCGCCCAATCGAGCCGCCGCATCACGACCGGCGAGCTGAACCAGCTGCTCGAAGGGATCCTCGCCCACCAGCCGCCGCCCGCCGGTCCGGGAGGCCGTCACGTGCGCCTCTACTACATCACGCAGGCCCAGGCCCGCCCGCCGACCTTCTTCATCAGCGCCAACCACCCCGCGTCGGTGACGTACGCCTATCGCCGCTTCCTCATCAACCAGCTCCGCAAAGCGTACGGCTTCGAAGGCACGCCGATCCGGATCGTGCTTCGCGCCCACAAGCAAAAGCGCAAGGCGTACCCGCGCCCGCGCGCCGAAGACTGAACGCGCGACGTCGCTTCAGAACAGGCGGGAGGCGCGCAGCATCAGCGAGAACGCGAACGGGCTCTGCCCCAGCTCGCCCAGGTGCTCGAGCAGATCGACCGGCGCGAACAGGTACTGCAGCACCCCGCCCACCGCCCAGCGCGGCGTCAGCCAATAGTCCGTCCCCACGCCCAGCTCCCCCGCCATCTTGGCGCTCGGCGTCTTGACGGCTCCCTCGAAGCGCACGAATCCCACGCCCAGCTGCACGTAGGGGACCATCCTCAGCACATCGAAGGTGTACGTCATCCCGCCCAGCAACGACGTCACGCGCGCCCAGCCCCCGGGCAGCCTGGCCATCATGTTGGCATCGACCGAGTGCGCCGACTCGGCCGCCATCAGGCGCGCGGCCCAGGCGTCGCTGAGGCCGTATTCCAGCTCGAGCGCGCCGGCGTACCCGATCGGCGAGCGTCCGTCGATGTGCAGATCCCCGACGCCCAGCCGCGCCGACAGCTGCCACTCCTCTGCGCCGACCGCTCGCGCCGGCCGCGGCGCCAGCAGGGCCGCCACCGCCACCAGCGGGATCGCGGTCAGCGTTCGCATCAACGGCGACTATACGCGACGCCAGGCAACTCCGCCCCGCGCCGTCCGGTCCGAACGGGCACCACGTTGACCCTCCGGCAACGCTCTGTTATCTCCTCTTCGCCGTGTCCAAGAACATCAGCAAGAAAGAGCTGAAGAAACCCGACCAGTTCGTCAGCTTCTGGACGAAGCTGTCGGCGGAAGTCTCGCGCCTTTTGCAGAAGCAGGGCAGGGCGCTCGCCGTCGGGGCGGGTGTGCTGGCCGTGGTCATCGTGGCGACGGTGGCCTTCACGCAGGTGCGCTCGCGCCGCGCCGAGCGCGACTCGGAGGCGCTGGCCCGCGTGGACCGGATCGCCACCGCCGATCTGCTGCCGGCCGACGGCAGCGCCCCGGCCAAGGACGAAGGCATCCCCCGCTTCAAGAGCGAGAAGGAACGCCTGGAGGGGGCGTTGAAGGAAGCCGACGCCTTCCTGGCCGCCAGCCCGCGCAGCCCGCTGCGCGCCGAGGCTCAGCTTCATCGGGCTACCTATCTCAGCGCTCTGCAGCGCACCGACGAGGCGATCGCGGCTTACACCCAGCTTTTATCGGGGGGCGTCGAGGCGCCGCTTCGCTACCTGGCCCAGGAAGGCCTCGGCTATGCGTACGAGGCCAAGGGCGAGCTCGACAAGGCCGCCGATGCTTTCGCCCGTCTGTCCGATCTGGCCGCCAAGGAGAGCGCGAAGCTGGACGGCTTCTATCAGGATCGCGCCCTCTATCACAAAGCCCGCATCGCCGAGATCAAAGGCAACCGCGCCGAGGCCGCCAAGCTCTACCACGAGGTGCTGGACAAGGCGCCCGGCACCTCGTTGCGCGACGAGATCTCGAACCGATTGGCCGTGCTCGAGTCGAAGTGACGGCTTTCTTCCCCTCGCGTTTCGCTTGGTTCGTCTTCGCGGGGGCCGTCGCGTTGGCTGCTTGCGCCGGGATCACCGCGCGCCCGATCGGCTCGCGCGAGGCGCCCGAGCACCGCGCCGGCGTGCTGCAGATCCGCTGGCGCACGCAGCTGCACCAGCACGGCCTGTTCGAAGCCGACCCGCAGGAGTGCGCAACGGGTGTGCTGGCCCATGGCCGCTTGATCATCGGCTCGCGCGCCGCCGCCGTGGTGGGCGTCGACCTCCGGCAAGGGCAGGTCGACTGGCTCACGCCGACGTCTGGCGGGATCGACGGCGAAGCGCGCTTCGATCCCGCGCGCGACACCGTCTACATCGGCGCCGACGACGGGAACTTCTACGCGCTCGATCCCAGCCAGGGGAACGTACGGTGGTCGTATCGCAGCAAGGGCGCCATCGAACGCTCGCCCGAGATCGACGCCAGCAGCGTCTACGTCGCGACGGGCGCTGATCGCGTCTTCGCGCTGGACGCCGCCACGGGCAAGTTCCGCTGGGGGTACGAGCGCGAGACGCCCGAGGGCTTCACCATTCACGGCTACGCCGGGCCGCGCTTGAACAACCGGGCGCTGCTGTCAGGATTCGCCGATGGCTATCTGGTCTCGCTGTCGGTCGAGAACGGCGAGGTGCAGTGGGCCCGCTCGCTGGCGTCCGCCTCCGAGCAGTTCGTCGATGTCGACTCCACGCCCGTGGTCGACGGCGACGCCATGTACGTGTCGTCGTACTCGGGCGGCCTTTACTCGCTGGACGCCAAGGACGGCAGCATCCGCTGGCGCCTGGGCATCGAAGGCACGAGCGGATTGACTGTGGCCGATCGCCAGCTCTATCTGGCGGCGCCCCGTCTCGGCGTGGAGGCGCTCAGCAGCGGAGGTCATGTGCTGTGGCGGCAGGGCCTGACCGCCGCTGGCGAGCTGACCACGCCGTTGGCCGTTGGGCGGTATCTCGTCTTCTCGGGCAGCCGTGCCGGAATGTTCATCGTCGATCGCAGCAGCGGCGAGCTGCTGGAGACCTTCAACCCCGGCAACGGAGTCTGCGCCGCGCCCGCGATCGCCGCCGACGGGCAGGCGATCTACGTGCTGGCGAACGGCGGCGCCCTCTACGGCCTGGATCTGCTGTAACGGAGCTGGCCGAGCGCTACCCGGTGGTGGCGCCGGCAACCCCTTGGCCGAGCACGTTCATGCTCTCGATGCGACGGACCAGCTCCTTGATGCGACGGGTGCCCCCCGCGTCGCGCGCCTTCCATTCGACGCCGAAGCCGCTCTCGCCACCGGGCTGGCCTTTCCAGGCCACGCGCGCCGACAGCGGCATCGCGACCTCGGCGCCGGGCGGAGAGACCTTCAAGACCACGTCGGTGTCGGCGGGCAGGATCTGTTCCGTCTTGACGAAGGCGCCCCCGCGGCCGATGTCACGCAGAACGCCACTGTTGTCCTGCAGGTCGCCCGGAACTTGCCAGGTCACCGGCAATTCCACCGGCAACCGCTGATGACGGCGGGCGAGCATCTCGGCAGAATCGCCTCGTGCGACGGCGACCAAATAATCTCGCGTCTGAGCTTCCGTGGGCAGGAACTCGATTCCGATTCCGGCCTTGGTTTTGGTCCGATGTTTGCCTTGCCGTCGCCAGACGACATGGCCGCGCATCAACATCGGGCTTCGGCGTTTGCCCAGGCGAATGGACACAACCACCTGCTCACCGATGGCCAGCGGCCGCCGGGTGGGGAAGAAGATTCCACCACTCGCGAGCGCGGGCAGATACTGCTCGATGAACTCTGCGCCAGTGGCGAAATGTGCTTTCAAAATCGTCATGTGGGGAAGTGAAGGGGACTGTACACTTGAAGTTTCGCAGAAGTAAAGGTCCGCCGCCACACTATGAGAACGTCCGATTTTGATTACCTGCTGCCCCCGGAACGCATCGCGGCGCATCCGCCGGCGAAACGGGAAGAGGCTCGTCTGCTTATCTTAGATAAAAAAACTGGAAAGCGAAGCCACAAAGATTTCTTTGACCTTAACGCATTCCTTCCGCCTGCTTCGCTGGTGGTCATCAATGACACCCGGGTGCTCCCCGCCCGACTTCGGGGCACAAAAACGACGGGGGGCGCCATCGAGATCATCTTGACGCGCCGTTCGAAAGAGGCGGCCGAGCTGGGCGCCGGGGTCGAAATCTGGGAGGCGCTCGGTCGCTCCATCCCGCGGCAGGACCGGCGCCCGACCTTCGTTTTCGGGGACCTGTTGTCCGTGACCGTGGTCGAGCGGCGAGAGCGCGGCGCTCTGCTGGTCGCCGTGCGGCCGGCGATGGGTCTCGATGTGCTGGCAGCGCTCGACCGCGTGGGCGAGGTTCCGCTGCCGCCGTACATCGAAGCGGCGCGCCGGCTGAGCACGCCGGGCGACGACGGCCGCGCCACCGCCTCCGATCGCGAGCGCTATCAGTCGGTGTACGCGCGGCATCCTGGCGCGGTCGCCGCGCCCACCGCGGGCCTGCACTTCACGCCCGAGCTGCTCGCGCAGTTGACGGCGGCGGGCCACTCCATCGCGCCGATCACCCTGCACGTCGGCCCCGGCACCTTTCGCCCGGTGGAGACCGAGGAGATCGCGCAGCACCGGATGGACGCGGAGGTCTACGAGATCCCGCGCGCCACCGCCGACGCCATCAACGACGCTCGCCGCTCCGGACGTCCCATCGTCGCGGTGGGCACCACGGTCGTGCGAACGCTTGAGACCGCCGCGCGCGTGGGCCCCGGCGGCGAGGTCCCCGCCGGTCCGGGCGAAAGCCGACTTTTTCTCGCGCCGGGCAGCGAGTTCCGAGTGGTCACCGATCTCATCACCAACTTTCACTTGCCGCGCTCGACGCTGCTGATGCTGGTTGCGGCGTTCGCCGGTCGGGACGCCGTCCTTGCCGCTTACGAAGACGCCATCGCGCGTGGCTACCGCTTTTACAGCTACGGAGACGCCATGCTGATCACCTGGTCGCGGGCGGCCGCGTGAGCGAAGGAGCCGGCACGTTCCGGATCGAGGGGCAGGTCGGGCAGGCGCGCGCTGGCCGGTTGCGCACGGCACACGGCGAGGTCGAGACGCCGGTCTTCATGCCGGTGGGGACGCAGGCCAGCGTCAAGGCGCTCTCGGCGGGCGACCTTTTAACGCTGGGGCCGCAGATCATCCTCGGCAACACGTATCACCTGGCGCTGCGCCCGGGCGCCGAGCGAATCGCCGGGCAGGGCGGCCTGCACCGTTTCATGGGCTGGCCGCGCGCGATCCTCACCGACTCGGGCGGCTTCCAGGTGTTCAGCCTGCGCGAGCGGCGCGCGATCGACGACGATGGCGTCACCTTTCGCTCGCACGTCGACGGCTCGCCCCAGCGCCTGACGCCGGAGCGAGCGATGGCGATCCAGACGGCGCTGGGCAGCGACATCGCCATGGCCTTCGACGAGTGCCCGCCCGCCGACGCCTCGCCCGACGTCATCCGCGCGGCCATGGCGCGCACCACGCGCTGGGCGCAGCGCTGCGCGGAGGCGCCGCGCGCGCCCGGCCAGCTGCGCTTCGGCATCGTGCAGGGCGGAGTTGATCTTCCCCTGCGCCGCGCCCACCTGGCGGAGATCGGCGCGCTGCCGTTCGAGGGACTGGCCCTGGGTGGCCTCGGCGTGGGGGAGCCGCCGGAGGTCATGCACGACCTGGTGGCGCGCCTCGGCCCCGAGATGCCCGCCGATCGCCCGCGCTATCTCATGGGCGTGGGCACGCCGCTCGACATTTGGCGGGGGATCGCCGCCGGCATCGACATGTTCGACTGCG
>DATKEU010000407.1:0-16182 GCA_035544495.1 Polyangia bacterium
CTGGGGAATGTCGCAGTCCGGAAGCACGCATCTGGCTCCGGGGAGCGGCTCGGGCAAGGTGAACGTCCAAGACCTGTCGTTCACCAAACACATCGACGACAGCACGCCGAACCTGATCCAGTTCTGCTGCAACGGTGCGCATTTCAAGCAGGCGCTGCTCACCGTCCGCAAGGCGGGCGGCAAGGAACAGGTCGAGTACCTGAAGATCGCGCTGAAGGACCTCATCGTCTCGGCGATCTCCACCGGCGGCAGTGGCGGCGACGATCGCATCACGGAGAACGTGACGCTGAACTTCGGCAAGTTCGAGGTGACGTACACGCCGCAAACCGCGACTGGCTCGGCTGGCGCGTCGAAGGCGGCGACCTGGAACATCCCGTCCAACACCGACAAGATCGGTTGATCGGCCCCGGTGATCGCCTCGCGTCCGGCGGACATCCGTCGGGCGTGGGGCGTTGTCGTGCGGCAGGCTCGCGACCCCATGAATGAAGGGCTGAAGGGAGCAGAGACGGGACAATGCCGGGACCAGTGGGACCAGTGACATGACCGCCGAGGAGAGCGTTCGCGCCGGGCATCTCGACGACGCGCTGGCGGACCTGCAGGCGCGGGTGCGCAAGCAGCCGTCGGACGCCAAGCTGCGGGTTTTTCTTTTTCAGCTGCTCGCGGTGATGGGGCAGTGGGATCGCGCGCTCAACCAGCTGAAAGTGGCGTCGGATCTGGATCCGACCACGGTCGCCATGCTGAAGACGTATCAGGAGGCCCTGCAGTGCGAGGTGCTGCGGGCGGAGGTTTTCGCGGGCAAGAAGACGCCGCTGCTGTTCGGGAAGCCGGCCGAGTGGATGGCGCTGGTGGTGCAGGCGCTGAAGCTGGGCGCCCGGGAGAAATTCGACGAGGCGGCGGCGCTGCGCGAGAAGGCCTTCGAGGCGGCCCCGGCGACGGCAGGAAAGATCAACGACCAGCCCTTCGCCTGGATCGCGGACGCCGACGCGCGGATCGGCCCGCTGCTGGAGGCGATCGTCAACGGCCGATACTACTGGATTCCGTTCGCCCGCCTGCGCGAGGTGAAGATGGAGAAGCCGGCCGACCTGCGCGACTTCGCCTGGACGCCGGCGACGCTGACGCTGGCCAACGGAGGCGAGACCGTGGCGCTGATCCCGACTCGCTATCCGGGATCCGAGGCGTCGGGCGACGCGCGCGTGGTGATGGCGCGCAGCACCGAGTGGGTCGAGAAGGCGGACGGAACGTACATCGGCCTCGGGCAGCGCCAGCTGGCGACTGACCAGGGCGAGTTCGCGCTGCTCGACGTGCGCACCATCCAGCTGGACAGCACCGACAGCGACGGCGCCGACGGCTCGTAGCAGGACAGCGCGTGCGCGTAAGGCGTGAGATGACGGCGGCGGCCCCTCTCCCTGGCCCTCTCCCCGCTTCGCGGGGCGAGGGTAACGGCGAAGAAGGGCGACGTGAGGCGCGTGCGGCGGCCCCTCTGCCCGCTGCGCGGGGCGAGGGTAACGGGGGGCGCTGGCGATACCGGGTGTCGTGTGGCCAAGCTGAAAACCTCTCCCGCGAAGGCGGGAGAGGTCGCCGAGCCGAAGGCTCGGCGGGTGAGGGGGCTCGCTTTCATGCCGGCGGGGGCCAGGTGATCCATGGCTGAGCTGACGCAAAAAGAGCGCCTTCAGCCGTCGCTGCTCGACCGCCTCACGGACGACGAACCCGAGGCGCGCCAGGAATCGCGCGACAAGCGCGTGCTGTCGCCGGCGCGGTTGCGGGAGTGCGTGCGGCGCGATCTCACCTGGCTGCTCAACACCACCAACCTCGCCAGCTTGCAGAGCTTGCGCGACTTCCCGGAGGTGGCGCAGTCAGTGGTGAACTTCGGCATGCCGGATCTGGCCGGGCACACCGCCGCCGGCCTGGATCTCCGCGCGCTGGAGCGCCTCCTGGCGAGGGTGATCTGGGACTTCGAGCCGCGGCTGCTGAAGAACACCGTGAAGATCACGCTGGTCTCCGACGAGCAGAAGATGAATCACAACGCCATGTGCTTCGACATCGAGGCCGAGCTGTGGGCGCAACCGCTGCCCCTGCGCCTCTTTCTCCGCACCGAGATCGACCTCGAGGACGGTGGCGTGAAGGTCTCCGATCTGGGCAGCGCCAGTCGCTGAAGTCAGATGGGAAAAGTATCCGGACAGCGATCGATGCGTTGGAGCGAGCGAAGCGAGCGGGTCCAAGCATCCCGAAGGCGCGGCTTTGCCGCGCCGGTCAGCGAAGGCCTGCGGGGGGAGCCCGTGAGAGGGGACACCCCCTCACGAGCGCCGGAGGCGCGTTAATGGATCCGCGCCTCCTCCAGTATTACAACCGCGAGCTGCAGTACATGCGCGAGATGGGGTCGGAGTTCGCGCGCGAATTCCCCAAGGTCGCGGGCCGCCTGGGCCTCGAGACGTTCGAGTGCTCGGACCCCTACGTCGAGCGCCTCCTGGAGGGATTCGCTTTTCTCGCGGCGCGCGTACACCTGAAGATCGACGCGGAATTTCCCCGCTTCTCGCAGCACCTGCTGGAGATCATCTACCCGCACTATCTGGCGCCCACGCCCTCGATGGCGGTGGTGCAGCTTTCGCCCAACCCGGGCGAGGGGGCGCTGGCGCTGGGCTATCAGGTGCCGCGCGGGACGGCGATGCGCAGCCTGCTCGGGCGCGGCGAGCAGACCTCGTGCGAATACCGCACCGGGCACGACGTGACGCTGTGGCCGCTGGAGCTGGTGCACGCCGAGTACACCGGCTACGTCGGCGATCTGGGCGACGCGCAGCTGCCCGGGCGCGCGCGCGCGGCGCTGCGACTCCGGCTGCGCTCGACGGCGGGGCTGAAGTTCTCCGAGCTGGCCCTCGACAACCTGACGTTCTTCCTGCGCGGCAGCGAGGAGCTGCCCACGCGCCTGTACGAGCAGCTGATGGGCCGCGCTCTGGCCGTGATCGCCCGGCCCCCGGGCAAACCGGCGCCCTGGCAGCACGTGGTGACCGACGAGCCGACGGCGCCGGTCGGCTTCGACGACCAGCAGGCCCTGCTGCCGTTCGGCCCGCGCTCGTTCCACGGCTACCGGCTGCTGCACGAGTACTTCGCCTTCCCGGCGCGCTATCTGTTCGTCAGCCTCAACGGCCTCGGCCCGGCGGTGCGGCGCTGCACCGGCAACGAGCTCGAGCTGCTGGTGCTCACGGACGTGCACGAGCGCGCGCTGGACGGGGTGGTCAGCGCCGACAACCTGGCGCTCTACTGCACGCCAGCGGTGAACCTGTTCCCGCGCCGCGCCGACCGCATCCACCTGACGGAGGCGACCACGGAGTACCACGTCGTCCCCGATCGCACGCGGCCGATGGACTTCGAGGTCTACTCCATCCGCGAGGTGATGGGCTACGGCTCCAGCGCCGACGTCAAGCAGCCGTTTCATCCGTTCTTCGCCTGGAACGATCAGTCGGCCAGCGAGGAGGCGCTGGCCTATTACTCGGTCTCGCGCCAGGGCCGCCTCCTGTCGGCGCGGCAGCGCGCCCAGGGGGCGCGGTCGAGCTATGTCGGGTCGGAGGTGTTCATCTCGCTGGTCGATCCCGACGAGGGGCCGTACCGCTCGTCGCTGCGGCAGCTGGCCATCGAGACGACGTGCACGAACCGCGACCTGCCGCTGCACATGACCATCGGGCAGGGGCGCACCGACTTCACGCTGGAGTCGGGGGCGCCGGTCGAGGCGATCCGCTGCTTGGCCGGGCCGACGCCGCCGCGCGCGTCGCATGCCATCGGCGACACCAGCTGGCGTCTCATCAGCCACCTGTCGCTCAATTATCTCTCGCTGGTCGACACCGGCTTCGGCGCCGGGGAGCGCGGCGCCGCCCTGCGCGAGATGCTGTCGCTGTACTGCGATCTCACCGACCCCGGAAGCCGCAAGCAGATCGACGGCGTCCGCGGCACCAGCTGCGCCGGCATCACGCGCGCGCTACCCGTGCCGGGGCCGACGACGTTCGGGCGCGGCCTCGAGATCACGCTCAACTGCGACGAGGGGGCGTTCGAGGGGAGCGGCGTGTTTCTCCTGGGCGCGGTGCTGGAACGGTTCTTCGCCAAGTACGTCTCCCTCAATTCGTTCACCGAAACCGTGCTGCGCACCGTTCAGCGCGGCGAGATCATGCGATGGCCGGCGAGGCTGGGGCTGCGCCAGGTCCTCTGACGCCGGCGCCGGCCGCGCCGCCGGTGCCGCCGCCGCCGGGCGCGCCGCCCCCGCCGCCGCGGGCGCCGCTGCCGCCCGAGCGGGCGCGCGCCTTCGCCCAGCTGGTCGATCTGCTCGGGCGGGCGCCGCAGCAGTTCGATTTCTTCCAGGTGCTGCGGCGAATGGAGGCCCTGCACCGCGATCGCGCCGACCGCCCGCGCTTCGGCGCCGCGCCCCGTCCAGCGGAGGAGCCGATCCGTCTGGGGCAGGAGCCGTCGCTGGCGTTCGCTCCGGCGTCGCTGGCGGCGCTGCGGTCGGGCAAGGACGGCCGCCCGCCGCGCCTGAACGTCAATTTCTTCGGCCTGCTGGGGCCGAACGGTCCCTTGCCCCTGCACCTGTCCGAGTACGTGCGCGACCGGATGTTCAACGCCGGCGACACGACGATGGCGCGGTTCCTGGACCTGTTCCACCACCGCATGCTGATGCTGTTCTACCGGGCGTGGGCGTCCGGCGAGCCGACGGTCGGCCAGGACCTGCCGGAGACGAACCGCTTCGCGACCTACGTGGGGGCGCTGGTGGGGCTGGGCCTGGCGTCGTTCCGCGCCCAGGACGCGCTGCCGGACGTGGCGAAGTTTTTCTACGCCGGCACGCTGGCCAGTCAGACCAAGCACGCCGACGGGCTCTGCGGCATGGTGGGCGAGTTCTTCCAGATGCCGACGCGCATCGAGCCGTTCATCGGCGACTGGCTGGAGCTGCCGCTGTCGCACCGCTGGCGGCTGGGCAGCAAGGCGAAGGCGGGCCAGGGACAGATGGGCCTGCTCGGGCTGTCGTCGACGCTGGGGGCGCACACCTGGAGCGCGCAGCACAAGTTCAGGGTCGTGCTGGGCCCGCTGAACCGCGCGCAGTTCCAGCGCATGTTGCCGGGCGGCGAGAGCCTGAAGCGCCTGACGGCGATGGTGCGCAGCTATGCCGGCGACCAGCTTCGCTGGGACGTCAAGCTGATCCTGCACGAGAAGGTGGACGAGCCCTGGAGCCTGGGGCGGTCGCGCCTGGCCTACACGTCGTGGCTGGGGCGGCCCGGGCGCAGCGGCGCCCGGCGCGAAGATCTGATACTCGATCCCCAGGCCGAGATTCACGACGCTGCTTGAACAGAGGAGAAACCCCATGTCCGAAATCAGTCGGGTCGCGCTGTTCGGGAAGCTGAACAGCCTTGGTTACAAGGCGATCGAGAGCGCGACCGTTTTCTGCAAGCTGCGCGGAAATCCGTACGTCGAGCTTTCGCACTGGTTCCAGCAGATCCTGCAGCAGCAGGACTCGGACCTGCACCGGATCATCCGCCACTTCCAGCTGGATCCGTCGCGGCTGGCCAAGGAGCTGACCGAGTCGCTGGATCGCCTGCCGCGCGGGGCGACGTCGATCACCGACCTGTCGTCGCACGTCGAGGAGGCGGTCGAGCGCGGCTGGGTCTACGGCAGCCTGATGTTCGGCGACCGCCAGGTGCGCTCCGGGCACCTGGTCGTCGGCATCTTGAAGACGCCCGGGCTGCGCAACGCGCTGCCGGCGATGTCGCGCGAGTTCGA
This sequence comes from Polyangia bacterium, assembly GCA_035544495.1. Lineage (GTDB taxonomy): Bacteria > Myxococcota_A > Polyangia > Fen-1088 > Fen-1088 > DATKEU01. The sequence goes on from DATKEU010000407.1 coordinate 5,755, forward strand.
GAAGGTCAAGGTCGACGCGCTGGTCGAGGCGTTCGATTCCATCGTCGGCGGATCGCCCGAGACATCGATGCGCGCGTCGGACGGCGGTGGCGCGGGCGCGTCGCCCGGCGAGGCCAGCGGCGCCATCCCGCCTGCCGAGATGGGCAAGCAGGAGGGGCTGCGGCGGTTCGCCGTGGATCTGACCGAGCGGGCGCGCAAGGGGGAGATCGATCCGATCGCCGGGCGCGAAGAAGAAATTCGCCAGATCGTCGACATCCTGATGCGGCGCCGCCAGAACAACCCGATCCTGACCGGCGAGGCCGGCGTGGGAAAGACGGCGGTGGTGGAGGGGTTCGCGCTGCGCATCGCCTCGGGCGACGTGCCGCCGCCGCTCAAGGACGTGTCGCTGCGGGCGCTGGACGTGGGGCTCCTGCAGGCGGGGGCGTCGATGAAGGGCGAGTTCGAGAACCGCCTGCGCCAGGTCATCGACGAGGTGCAGTCGTCGCCGACGCCGATCATCCTGTTCATCGATGAGGCGCACACGCTGGTGGGCGCGGGCGGGGCGGCCGGGACGGGCGACGCGGCCAATCTGCTGAAGCCGGCGCTGGCGCGCGGCAAGCTGCGCACGATCGCGGCGACGACCTGGGCCGAGTACAAGAAGCACATCGAGAAGGATCCGGCGCTGACCCGGCGGTTCCAGGTGGTGCAGGTGCCGGAGCCGACGGAGGCGAAGGCGCTCCTGATGATGCGCGGGGTGGCGTCGACGCTAGAGGCGCACCACCGCATCCAGATCCTCGACGAGGCGCTGGAGGCGTCGGTGAAGCTGTCGCACCGGTACATTCCGGCGCGGCAGCTGCCGGACAAGTCGGTCAGCTTGCTGGACACGGCGTGCGCGCGCGTGGCCATCAGCCAGCACGCCGTGCCGGCCGAGGTCGAGGACAGCCGCAGCCGGATCGCGGCGCTCGACACGGAGCTCGAGATCATCGGCCGCGAGCAGGCGGCCGGTTGGGACACCGCCGAGCGCGCGGCGGCGGCGACCGCCAAGCTGGAGGCGGAGCGCAAGCGCCTCGCGGATCTGGAGGCGCGCTGGAAGAGCGAGAAGGGGCTGGTCGACGAGATCCTGGGCATCCGCAAGACGCTGCGTGGATCGTCGGCGCCGGTGGAGGGAACGGCGAGCAAGCTGGAGGCGGGCGCCGGCAAGGGAGCGAAATCGGAAAAGCCCGACAAGAGTGCGTCCGCGGCGGCGGCGGCGGCGGCGGCAGTGCCGAAGCCGGCCCCGCTGGACGACGCGCAGCGGGCGCCGCTGCTGGAGAAGCTGAAGAAGCTGCAGGGCGAGCTGCACGCGCTGCAGGGGCAGACGCCGCTGATCCTGCCGACGGTCGACGGCCAGGCGGTGGCGGCGGTGGTCGGCGACTGGACCGGCATCCCGGTCGGCCGCATGGTCAAGAACGAGATCGAGACGGTGCTGAAGCTGGCCAACACGCTGGGCCAGCGCGTGATCGGCCAGTCGCACGCGCTGGAGATGATCGCCCGCCGGATCCAGACCTCGCGCGCGGGCCTGGAGAACCCGAGCAAGCCCATCGGCGTCTTCATGCTGGCGGGGCCCTCCGGTGTCGGCAAGACCGAGACCGCGCTGACGCTGGCGGAGTCGCTGTACGGCGGCGAGCAGAACCTGATCACCATCAACATGAGCGAGTTCCAGGAGGCGCACACCGTCTCGACGCTGAAGGGAGCGCCTCCCGGCTACGTCGGTTACGGCGAGGGCGGCGTCCTGACGGAGGCGGTGCGGCGGCGGCCGTACAGCGTCGTGCTGCTCGACGAGGTGGAGAAGGCGCACTCCGACGTGCACGAGCTGTTCTTCCAGGTGTTCGACAAGGGGTTCATGGAGGACGGCGAGGGGCGCGTCATCGACTTCAAGAACACGCTGATCATCCTCACGTCGAACGTGGGCAGCGAGCTCATCATCAACATGTGCAAGGATCCGGAGCTGCTGCCGGATCCGGAGGGGATCGCCAAGGCGCTGCGCGAGCCGCTGCTGAAATCGTTCCCGGCGGCGCTGCTCGGGCGCATGGTGACCATCCCGTACTATCCGCTGTCGGACGAGATGATCGGCAACATCGCGCGGCTGCAGCTTGGGCGCATCACCAAGCGGGTCGCCGAGAACCACAAGGTGCCGTTCACGTACGACGACGCCGTGGTCAAGCTGATCGTCAGCCGCTGCACCGAGATCGAGAGCGGCGGGCGCATGATCGACGCCATCCTCACCAACACGCTGCTGCCGCGCATCAGCAAGGAGATCCTGACGCGCCTGATGGAGGGATCGCCGGTGAAGAAGGTGGCGGTGACGGCGCCCGACAACGAGTTCGCCTACGCGTTCGACTAGGCGCGGGGGCGGGTTGTCATGGTGACGACCGAGACGCCGGCAGGGGCGAGCGCGGGAGCGGCCGCTGGCGCGCAAAAAGAGCTGTCGCTGGCGGATGCTCTGGAGCTGGCGACGGGCCTGCACAAGAATGGCCTCGTCGACGCGGCGGAGGAGCTTTACCGCCGGATTCTCTCCGCGGTGCCGGAGCAGCCGGATGCGCTGCATTTCCTGGGACTGTTGCGCCACGATCGCGGCGACCGGGCGGAGGCGCTGGCGCTGGTGGGGCGCGCGGTGGCGCTGGCGCCCGCGTACCTGGACGCCATCAACAACCTCGGCAACATGCTGGTGGCGGAGGAGCGCCTGGAAGACGCGGAGGCAGCCTACCGGCGCGTGCTGGCGCTGCGACCGGAGCACGCCGGGGCGCTGACCAACGTGGGGATGCTGCTCTTTCGCCGCAAGGACGCTGCCGGCGCCGAGGCGGCTTTTCGCCGCGCCATCGCCGCCGACCCCGGGCACGCGCCCGCCTATCACAACCTCGGCCTGCTGATGGATGAGAGCAACCGTCCGGAGGAGGCGCTGGCGGCGTACCAGAAGGCGCTGCTGCTGCGCCCGTACGACGCCGTGTCGCACCGGCGCGTGGGCGCGATGCTGGGCTATCTCGGGCGGCGCGAGGAGGCGGCGGCGGTCTACCGGCGCTGGCTGGAGCTGGAACCGGACAGCGCCGTGGCGAGGCATCTTTTGGCCTCGTGCTCGGACCAGGGCGTGCCGGCGCGCGCCTCCGACGAGTGCGTGCGCGGCACGTTCGAGGGTTTCGCCGCCAGCTTCGACGAGGTGCTGGCGCGTCTCAAGTACCGCGCGCCGGCGCTGGTGGGCGACGCGGTCGAGCGTTTCGTCGGCGCGCCGGCGGGGGCGCTGGACGTGCTGGACGCCGGCGTGGGAACGGGCCTGTGCGGTCCGTTGTTGCGCCCGTACGCGCGCCGGTTGACGGGCGTCGATCTGTCGCAGCCGATGCTGGATAAGGCCGCCGCGCGCGGCGGGTACGATGCGCTGGAGGCCGGCGAGCTGACGGCGTACATGCAGGCGCGTCCGGGGGCGTTCGATCTGGTGGCGTCAGCCGATACGCTCTGTTATTTCGGCGATCTGTCGGAAGTGACGGCGGCGGCGGCGACGGCCACGCGGGCGGGCGGGCACCTGGTCTTCACCGTCGAGCACGCGACGTCGCAGCCGGCGCCCGGCTATCAGCTGAACCCGCACGGTCGCTACAGCCACGCGCAGGCGTACGTCAGGCGCGTGCTGGCGGAAAGCGGCTGGACGCCGCTGTCCATCGCGGAGGCGCACCTGCGCACGGAGGGCGGCAAGCCCGTCGACGGGTTGGTGGTGGTCGCGCGGCGCGCGTGAGGGGAAGGCGCGCGCGAGCACTCGCAAGGCTCTCCCTCACCCGCGAGCCTCCGGCTCGGCGGCCTCTCCCGCAAGCAGGAGAGGCGGGAGCACGGACACCCGCGCATCGCAAGTGTGAGAGCGAATGACGCCGCGAAAAACCCTCGCCCGCGGAGCGGGAGAGGGTGGCACCGGAGGTGCCGGGTGAGGGGAGGCCTTGCGGAGGGATTGCGCGGGCGACCGATCACTCAGCCGAACGCCGCCACCAGCTCGCCGAGCGATGCGCGTGGGTTCTCCACCAGCCGCCGCTGCTCCGGCAACAGCGCCTTCACCGCCTGATCGACCGCGCTGGCGACGTCGGTGCGCAGAGGCCAGAAGCGCGGGGCGCGGTGGCGCGGGTTGGCCAGGTAGCTCAGCGCCGCTGGCGTCGGCTGGCCGAGCGTGACCAGCAGCCGCCCGGCCGGCGCCTCGGTCCACAGCAGCGACGGCGCCGCGTCGCGCCAGCGCAGGCGGCGGCGCGCGAGCTCCAGCCACAGGGCCCGCGCCGCCGCGTCGGGCGCCGGCGCGTCGACCGTGATCACGCCGCGCCCGGCCGGGCCGGCCTTGGCCGCCTGATCGCACGCCAGCGCGAACGTGCGCAGCGCGTACCCGAGCGCGGCCGGCGCGCCGCCCACCGCCTGCAGCAGCGGCTGCGCCGATTCGTTGCCGAGCACGATGTTCATTCCGCCGCCGTCCGGCGACGACGGCAGCGTCGGCGCCAGCTCTTGCGCCTCCCCGATCAGCATCGCCCCCGGCACGGCCGACGCCGCCCCCAGCAGGCCTCCCGCCGCCGAGACGAACGCCTCGTGGTTCAGCACCACCCGCGGAAATGTGTCGGGCAGGGCGCGCGCGTCGATGGGCGCGAACACCACCAGCGGAAACGATCGCCCGGCCGCGTCGGTGCTGGGCGCGAAGGCCCCCACGAAGGCCGCCCCGCCACCGGCGGGCGCCAGCAGAAATCCCGCCCCTGATTCGGGCAACGCCGTCCCCTCCGCGCGCAGCGTCTCCACCGCGTCCTGAAACCAGCGGTCGAAGCCAGCCTGCGCCCACTCGCCGGCGTTGCCGCGCAGGAAATCCGGCTGGCTCGGCACCTTGCCGTAAACGCCGATCAGGAGCTGCTCACCGCCCGTCATCTTCGATCCCCCTCGGCTAGTGACCGCACCCGCCCGCCCCTTGCACGATGGAGTGCGGAACCTCGAAGCCGCGAAACGCCCGCGTCAGCGCCGCCGGCTTGAAATCGGCGCGGATCGCCCCCTCGCCGACGGGGGATGGCCACACGCCGGCCAGGTACTCCTCGCCCTCCGACGCCAGCGTCATCTTGCCCGCCTCGAAGAGGTGAAAGAGCGCCCACTCGCCGTCGGGATATCCGATCTCGCCTTCGCCCGACTTCTGGAAGAAGTGAAACAGCGCCCCGCGCGCCGGCCACACGGTCTCCTCCCAGCGCTCGCGCGTGTTGAAGTAGGTCACCTTCCGGCCGCCGCTGTCGAAGACGATCTTCGTGAAGGGCGCCGACGGGCGGATCCGGATCGACACCGTCAGCCCCAGCTTGCCCGGGTCCTTGGCGTACAGCAGATCGGTCAGCTCCTGCGCGTGCTTCAAGAACGCCGTCAGCGCCGGCTTGTAATGGACGCTGGGCTGATCCTTGACGTGAAACACCGTCGTGCCGGCCGGATGATCGACGTCGGCTTGCAGCGATTCGCCGAAGTACTGCCACAGCGTGCCGGTCTTCGGCGCGAAGAACTTCTCCACGTCGGCGACGCGGGCGTCGCGCGCGTTCTTGCCGGTCGCGAACGGGTACTTGCCGGCCAGCAGCTGGTCGTAGACGACGACGATGCTGTCGCACCACTTGCGGTTGGCGGAATCGCCAGTGGCGCCGGTGACCGCCACCTCGGCCCCTCGCAAGGGCGGCATCAGGATCTTCTCCAGGAGGGCCGCCTCCCAGCCATTTTCATTGTAGTTGTTGATCAGCGTCTGCAGCTTCACCCGCTGCGCCTTGATAGTCGATTGAAAGGCGCGCGGCTCGGGCGCGCCCTGCTCGCCGACCGCGCCGGAGAGCTCGGCCAGGATCTGGCCGTAGGTCTCGAGCCCCGTCGGCTTGTTGAGGCCGAAACCGAGAAACGTGCCGAACTCCCGCCCCACGTCCTCGGGCGTGCTCGGCTCCTCGGCCCGGGCTTTTCCGCCGCCACCCGCCCCACCACCGCCCCCGCCCCCGCCGCCGGCCGTGTCGGCGTCGTCTCCGCCGCCGAACAGCTTCTTCTTCAGGTCGCTCGCCTTCTTGTTCAGCGACCCGGTGGCCTTGGCGGTCACCTTGGCGAGCAGCGACTCGTCCTTGAACACCAGGTTCTTGCTGGCGTTGCGCCAGATGGCGTCGAGCGGCTTCTCCATCATGAACGCCTTCAGCAGGCGCCGGACGTCGTCGATGTTGGTCGGCTCCTTGATCGACAGCGACAGCAGAAACGCCTTCCACGCGTCGATGTAGCGGCGAAAGTACGCGACCTGCAACGCGCCGGCGTCGATGGCCTCGCGCTTGCGGGCGGCGCCCAGCACCCAGGCGTTCTCGTCGTGCTCGCGGTCCGCGGTCAGGCGCTCGATGCGCGCCCTGGTCAGCTGCCAGCCGGCCGGCGTGAAAGCCCCCGGCACCGTGGGTCCGCCCTGGCGGTCGTCTCCTTGCCCTTGGCCGCCGCCCTGGAACATCGTCACCGTGCCGCCCACGATGTCGACCAGGCGGATGTCGCGCGGCATGTTGGGGTCGCGCAGCAGATCGGACAGCGGATCGCCCTCGTTCGCGCCCAGCAGCGCCGCCCGCGTGCGCGACACCACCGCGAGCTTGCGTTCGATGAGCTCGCTCGACGCCTCGGTGCGCAGGCCGTAAAAGCGCATCATGCCTTCCAGCGCATGCCGGGCGCGCGTGGTGGCCGCCCCGCCCGACAGCGCCGCCCAGCGATCGCTGGCGGTGTCGGCCAGCACGGCCACCCACTTGTCGCGCCAGCCGTCGCTCTCGGGGGCCGGCTCGTCGGCGGCCTTGGGCTGCGTCAGCAGCAGATGCAGCAAGAGCCCGCTGGTCGCCCCCGACCCGTCGAAGTCGCCGCGCCCGCGCGCGAACGCCATCAGCTGGTCGTCGTCGGCGTCCATCACCGGGCGCACCACCAGCTTCTCGATCGCCGTGTGCACCGGCTCCATCAGCCGCTCGCCCGGGTACAGGCCCGCGAACTGCAGGCCGACGTCGGGGCCCTTGGCGGCGAACTTGGCCAGGCGGGCGGACGTCGACTCGGCCGACTCCAGCGGCGCCGCCGCCAGCGGGGCGCGGGCCGGGCGATCCTCGCGCGCCTTGACCAGCTTCTCGACGAAGGCGCGCGCCTCGGCGATGAAGTCCTTGTTCGCGAGGTATGAGGAGACCGGCAGCACCAGCAGCGCCGCTGACAGCGTCAGCGCGCCGGCGGCCGTCCCCCAGCGCAGCAGGCGCTCGCGCTTCAGCACGGCGGCGCTGCGCACGGCCACGTCCTTGTCGGGGAAGACCACGCGCTGGAAGACGTCCTTGACGAAATAGCTCTTCGGCTTGGTGGCCGCCGCGACCGCCATGCGCGGCCGCACGCCGAACGCCTCCGCCATGCTGGCCATGATCCGGTCGACGGGGCGCCCTTCCTGCGTGCCGCTGGTGAAGTACACGCCGCGCATGATGGGCGCGTCCTGATAGACGCTGCGATCGAACAGGTTCGCCACCAGATCGACCAGCCCCTGGCGCAGCGAATCGAACTGCTGCGGAAAAAGATAGATGCGCTCGCGGGCGTCGATGCGCCGCTCCTCGCCCATGCGCACCAGGGCCTGGCGTTCCAGCACCTCGGTCAGCTCGTCGAAGTGCGACGCGAAGTCGTCGATGGGATCCGCCGCCTCGCTGATCAGGGGCAGCGAGAATCCCCAGATCTGCCCGCGCTCGCGATCCTTGAGATCGCCGAACGCCTCGACGAAGCCCGAGATGAGATCGCACTTGGTCACCATCAGGTAGACCGGGACGATGATCTCGAGGCGCGTGATCACCTCGTCGATGCGCTCGCGCAGGCGCTCGGCCAGCTCCTGAATCTCCTCGGCCGACTTCTGCAGGTCGGTCGCGCTGACCGCCAGCAGGATGCCGTTGATGGGCTTCTTCGGCCGGGTCTTCTTCAGCAGATCCAGAAACGCCAGCCACTCTTCCCGATCGTCGTCGTCGGTGCTCCAGCGCCCGGCGGTATCGAGCAGGATGGCCTCGTTGGTCATCCACCAGTCGCAGTTTCGCGTGCCGCCCACGCCGCGCACCTTGCCGCCCTTGCCGTACGGCAGCTTCAGCCCCGAGCTGCGGATGGCCGTGGTCTTGCCCGACGCCGACGGGCCGATCATCACGTACCAGGGCAGAAGCGACAGCGCGTCGCGCCCGCTGCGCCCCAGCTTCGAGACCTTGAGCGCGCCCACCGCCTTGTTGAACTCGGACTCCATGGCCGCGATCTCGGCCTGCAGATCGGGGCGCATCCCCTCGTTCTGGCGCGAGGCCTGATCGCGCAGCCCCTCCTCGATCGCCGCCGCCGCCTTGCGCGCCGCCAGCACCTTGAGGAGCGCCAGCGCCGCCAGCAGGGCGCCGATCACCACCGTGGTCACCACCGCCGGCCACAGCGGCAGGACGTCGTGGAAGACCAGCACCAGGGCCCAGGACAGACCCACGAAGATCGCCGCGAAGATGTACTTCAGCATCGCCCGCCCCTCATCGGTTCAGCTGATCGACCCTGTCGCCCAGCCCGGAGACGTCACGGTCCAGCGCGATGCGGAGCGAGATGAAGACCGCGATGGCCACCGCGAACACGCCGAGCGCGATCCACAGGATCGGATTCCGCGCGCCCGAGCGCACCATCGGCTCGTCGGGCGGCTCGCCGGCCGGCGACAGGCGATCCGGCACGTCGATGTTGCGCTCGATCTCGGGTCGCAGCGAATCGGCTATCTTGATGAGCTCGATCTCGCCCCCGCGCATGCTGTACTTGCCCTGGAACCCGAACAGCAGGCACTGGTAATAGACGCGCAGCACGTCGACGCGCCGGGTGTCGCGCCGCACGTCCTGCAGGCGCTGGAAGAACCCCTCGCCGGCCAGCGTCTCGTTGAAGAACAGCAGCTGCAGCGGCCGTGTCATCCAGTGGCTGCGCATCGGCTCTGGCTTGCCCATGGCGATCTCGTCGACCAGCGCCACGATCGCGTAGGCGATGTCGTCGGCGTCGCGCTGGGGCATCCCCTGCTCGCGCGCCTTCTCGCGCATCGACTCGACGTAGCCGCGCAGGCGATCGTGAATCATCTCGGGCGCGGCGATGGGGCCTTCCAGCTCCCGGAACTGGCTCAAGGCATTGAAGCACTCGGCGGTGATCTGGTTCAGCGTGTCCATGGCGATGAAGACGTCCCGGCGCCGCGCTCACGAGCCCCTGGGCACCGCCAGCAGGTCCAGCTTGACGTGCTGGGGGCCGAAGGGCGGCGGCAGATAGATGGCGATCAGACGCTCCTCGACGATCTGGCGCCAAAATTCGTTCTGCAGGTTCAAGACAAAGTAGGTAACGCCCGCCTTGACGGGAATTTCCGCGGGCGGGCGGTGCGTGACCTGGATGGGGACGCCGGGCGTCGCCGCCGCGCGGATCACCTGCGGCAGCTGCGTGCGCGCCGCGATCTTGCAGAGGCCGGGCAGCCGCTGCACCAGCTGCGCCTCGGGGATCTCGGACTTCACCGACAGCACGTAGGTGGGCGCCGTCAGCAGCCGGTCGTCGTCCAGCTTGCCGAGGTGGATCCCGTCGACGACCTCCATCGACACGCTCATGTACGCCTCGCGCACCGTGGTCCGCAGCAGGTTGACGACGCGGGCGAACAGCTCCTCGAACGTGGCGCGCAGGTCGATGTATTGAAAGATCGGCAGCTTCGACGGGTCGATGTCCGACCCGAACGTGGCCAGCTGGCCGGCCAGCTGCACCAGCAGCAGGTAAAGCTGGTTGGGCGTGATCTCGCCGTTGGCCGCCGCGTACGTCAGAAGCGGGATGGCGGTGTTGATCGTCGACAGCTGCAGGAAGCGCGTGACGTCGCCGGCGGAGAAGTCGATGGCCGATCCGCCGCGCTGGTTGCGGTCGCCCGCCAGCTGGCGCTGCTTCGCCACCAGCATGCCGAGAACGTGGCGCACGCGCCCCATCAGGAACGGCGAGGTGTCGATGCGTGGCGTGGGCGGGATGTACGTCTCGTTGACGATCAGCGTGCCGCGCCCGTCGCGCACGACCTCGGCGATCTTCACGGCGTCGAAGTCCTCGCGCGATTCGTCGCCGAACAGCACGACCGCGTTGCGGTGGGCGAAGGCCATCGACATGTCGGCGGCGTTGCCGGTCAGATCGGCGACGCTGCGGCTGACCGCGCGAAAGCGGGCGCGCGCCGCTTTCGTCGACGGCGCTCCGCCGGCCGCCCCCGGCTGCTCGGCCGCCACGCTGGGCACGCCCTCGCGCTCCTTGGGAACGGCCAGGTAGACGTCGCAGGATGGCTGGGTGGGCGGAAAATGCGCGCCGATGGGACGCGCCGGCGGGCACTCCGGGTCGCCGCCCTCGACGCCGATGTAAAGGCCGTCGGGCAGGATGCCCACGAACCGGGTCACGCGCAGCATGTCCGTCCCCAGCGCGCCGGCGTCGATCTCC
>DATKEU010000408.1:0-3657 GCA_035544495.1 Polyangia bacterium
TTCCACCGCCGCTGCCCTGGCCGCCGCCACCACCGCCGCGGGTCCCGCCGGCGCCGCCGCCGTCGCCGGGTTGCTCCGCGACGTGCGCGGACGAGCAGGCCGAGACCGCGGCCAGAAGGCACGCGACCTGAAGCAATAACGACGGGAAAAATCGCGGGCGCACAGTCCTCGTCATCGGAGAGCCTCCCCAGAAAACGCGCAGCTCGGACCTACCACCCTATTGACCGCCGGTCAATGACGGGTCGTGCGCGATCCTTGATTTCGGCCGGCCCGCGCGGACATCTCCCGGCGATCCTCGACGGCGCCCGGCGCGCGTCATTGTCCTGGAGGCTGGATCGAGCCAAAACGCCGGCTGGCCTAGCCGGCGCGGGAAGCGATGCGTATGCTGTTGGCGCACGGGAGGAACACTGAGCGTTCGTTCCGTCGGGATCAATTCGATGACGGATGCGCAGACCTTCGGTTCCGCTCCCGTCGGCGCGGGCGCCGGCGCCGGCGAATCCTGCCACTCCGTCCATTTCTACGAGAGCGATCAGGAGCTGGTGGCGCGCGTGGCGGCATTCATCGGCCAGGGCCTGGCGGTCGGGGAATCGGGGATCGTCATCGCCACTGAATCGCACCGCCGGTCGCTGGTCCAGGCCTTGCGCGCGCTGGACGTCGACGTCGACGCGGCGAGCGCGGTCGGCAAGCTGAACATGCTGGATGCCGAGTCGACGCTCGCCCGCCTGATGATCGGAGCGACGCCGGACGAGGAGCGGTTTCGTGCCGTGATCGGTTCGGTGCTGGGCGCGGCGATTCGGCGGGGCGCGGCCGTCATCAAGGTCCGAGCCTACGGGGAGATGGTGGATCTGCTCTGGCGCGCGGGGAACAGGGCGGGCGCGCTGCGGCTGGAGGAGCTGTGGGAGCGACTGCGCGGCGAGCACTCGTTTGATCTGCTGTGCGGCTATGCCCTCGAGGGGTTCTCGGGGATCGGCGACGCGGGCAGCCTGCGCGACGTCTGCGATCATCACGCCACGGTGGTCCAGGCGCCGCCGGCTCCGGTCGGGGCGGGAGGGCCCGGCGATCTGCGCGTGCTGGCGGCCGAGATTGCTCGCCGGAAGGTGGTCGAGGAGTCGCTGCGCCGGTGCGTGCAGGACCTGCAGATAGCCGAAGAGCGCGAACGCCAGCGCGCCGTCGCCGAGCGGCGCGCCCGCGAGGAGGCGGAGGCCCAGCTGGTCCTCAGCCAGTCGCTGTCGGCGGCAATGGCCGAGAACGTGCGCGTGAACGATCTGCTGGTGGGCGTGCTGGCCCATGACCTGCGATCGCCGCTGGCGGCGGTGGTGACGGCTGCCGAGCTGCTGAAATCGCGCGAGCCGGTGCTGGCCGACGGGCGCAACGGCAAGGCGCTGGATCGCGTGATCCTCAGCGCCCAGCGCATGGCGCGCATGATCGAGCAGCTGCTGGATTACACGCGCCTGCGCGTGGGCGGCGGCATCGCGGTCGAGCCGCAGGCGGGCGATCTGGCGGCGCTGGCGCGTCAGGTGATGGACGAGCTGCAGGCGGCCCACCCCGACGCCGCCATCGAAATCGGGCAAGCCGGCGACCTGGCCGGCAGCTGGGACTGCGATCGCCTGAGCCAGCTGTTCTCGAACCTTGTCGGCAACGCCATCCAGCACGGGGCGGCCGGCGGACGCGTGCAGGTGTTCCTGGACGGGACGGCCGCGGAGCGCGTCGAGGTGCGGGTGCACAACATGGGTGCCATCGCCGCCGACCTCCTGGGCAGCGTGTTCGAGCCGCTGAAGGGCGGCAACCGGCGCCGCGGCGATCGCAACCGGGGGCTCGGCCTGGGGCTTTTCATCAGCAAGCGCATCGCCGAGGCGCACGGCGGTGATGTCACGGTCGCGTCGAACCCGGCGGCGGGGACGACGTTCTCGGTGTCGCTGCCGCGTAAGAGCGAAGCGACGGCGGTTCGCGCGTTCGTCGCCGGCGCGGGCCAGGGCGCGCCGCCCGAGCGGCCAGCGCCGCCGTCGTCGCCGACCGGGGCCCCGCCCGGCGGCGCCGCCGGCAAAGGCCAAGCCGGCAGCCCCCACCAGCTGCGCGAGAGCGAGGCGCGGTTTCGCCTGCTGGTCGAGGCGGTGAAGGACTACGCGATCTTCATGCTGGATCCCACCGGACACGTCATGACCTGGAACGCCGGGGCGCAGCGGATCAAGGGCTACTCCGCCAGCGATATCATCGGCCAGCATTTTTCGCGCTTCTACGGGGCGGAGGAGATCCGCAGCGGCAAGTGCGAGCGGGAGCTGGAGGTGGCGGCGCTGGAGGGGCGGTTCGAGGACGAGGGTTGGCGCGTGCGCAAGGACGGCACCCGGTTCTGGGCCAACGTGGTCATCACCGCCTTGCGGGGCCCCGACGGCGTGCTGGTGGGCTTCGCGAAGGTGACGCGCGATCTCACTGACCGGCGCCAGCTGGAGATGGAACGGCTGCGCCTGGCCAGGGCCGAGGAGGCGATCCGCCTGCGCGACGAGTTCCTCTCGCTGGCGGCGCACGAGCTGAAAACGCCGCTGACGGTCCTGCAGATGCAGCTGGACACGTTGAACGAGCGGATGGAGGCGTCGGATGATTCGATGGCGCTGAAGCTGACGCGCGCCACCCAGAGCAGCGAGCGGCTCGGCAGCCTGATCGAATCGCTGATGGACGTGTCGCGCATCGCCACCGGGCGCTTCGCGATCGAGCCGCACCCGTTCGACATCGTCGACTGCGTGGCCCGTGTGATGGACACCCTGCGCGCCTCGGCGGATCGGGCGGGCTGTACCCTGATCTTCGAGGAGGCCGGCGCGCCCATTCACGGCTGCTGGGATCGCCTGCGGATCGAGCAGGTGGTGACGAACCTCCTGGCAAACGCCATCAAATACGGTGCCGGACGGCCGGTCCACGTGACCGTCAGGCCATCGCCGGGCCCGGGCGCCGCCGATCCCGGATCGGTCACGATGGAGGTGCGCGACCACGGCCCTGGCATCCCGTCGAGCGAGATGGGGCGCATCTTCGGTCGGTTCGAGCGCGCCTCGTCGATTCGAAACTATGGCGGGCTGGGTCTGGGGTTGTACGTGATCCAGGAGATCGTCAGCGCCCACGGGGGCACCGTCAGCGCCGAGAACTGTGCCGACGGCGGGGCGCGCTTCACCATCCGACTGCCGCTGCGGGCGGCCGCCCCCGGGCCCATCCAGGCGCCGCGCCCGAGCGACGTGAACTGATCATGACGCCGGGGAGTCGGATTCTGGTTGTCGACGACGAGCCGATGATCCGCGACAGCCTGGTCGAGTTCCTGGAGGATCACGGGTACGAGGCCGTGGGCGCGGCGGACGGTCGCGAGGCGCTGAGCGTGCTGAGCGGCAGTTCCCACCGTACCGGCTTGATCCTGCTCGACCTGATGATGCCGTTCATGGACGGGCGCGCGTTTCGCGAAGAGCAGCTGGCGAACCCCGGGCTGTCGGAGATCCCGGTGATTGTCTTCTCCGCCTATCGCGACCTCGAGCGCACGGCCGACGAGCTGCAAGCGGTGGCGCACCTGCCAAAGCCGCTGAAGCTGTCGGAGCTGTTGCGGCTGGTGCGGCAGTACTGCGGCGGCGAGGGGATCTAGAGGCCGGCGCGACTGGGCCGGAGGCGAGCGCCGTGATATGCGGG
>DATKEU010000409.1:0-14173 GCA_035544495.1 Polyangia bacterium
ACCACCGCGCCCCTGTTTCATCGTTGCTTCGCCTTTGTCGGTCAGGGCGAGCAGCGCGCGGGCGACACCGACGTGTCCGGCTTGGTGCACAGCGGGCCGAGGCCGGTGGTGGCGTCGGGCGTCGTGATCATGGCCAGCGGGCCGGCCTTGTGCTCGCCGTTGAACGGCGTCGGCTTGGTCACGTCGAACCCGCAGGCGGCGGCCGCCGCCGGGTCGTTGAACCAGAAGCCCATCTCGAAGGTGTTCGTGGGCCCGAGCGCGACCGCCGGGTCGAAGCCGAAGATCTGGTCGAGTAAAATCGTCCGGATCTGCGCCTTCATCACGCCGCGGCCATTCGCTTCGAGATCGCTCTGGTACCAGGCCAGGCCGAAGTTGGTGAACGCCGGATCCGGCGTGCCGTCGGCCAGCAGCGAGCTGTTCTGCACGGTGAACAGGTCGAACGCCAGGTCGGGCTTGATGTACGACCCGCGCAGGAAGAGACCGTCGTTCAGGTCGCCGCGCACGACGGTCGCCTCGACGCTGGGGGCGCGCGACGGATCGCTCGGGTACTGCGCCAGGCAGTTCAGGAACTTTGGATTGGGCGCGAAGTTGAACTTGACCACGTCCGTCTCGGCGGGCGGGTTCACGCCAGCGGCGACGTTCGCCGACAGGGCTTCGATCTGCACCGTGACCGCGCCGCTGGCGCTGTCAGTCTGCAGTTGCTGGCCCCACTTGGTGCCGTCGGAGATCCAGACCTTGACCTGGTCGTCGAAGCGCAGCTGGTCGGTCACCGTCTCCTCGCTGAACGGCAGCGTGAGCGCGGCCGGGGCGGCCAGCGCCAGGCCCGCCGGGCGAAGCGCGAACATCGGCCCGCAGCGCACGGCCGTGACCGGCAGCGCGGCAGCTTCGCCGGCGGGCGCGATCTCGATCTCCGTGTCGGCCGCCAGCGCGCCCGCCGGGATCGTGAGGCGAACGCCCGCCATCGCCGTGCCCGGCTGTCCCACCAGCTCGCCGCCCGCGGCGCCGATGGTGCCCCGAACCGTTTCACCACTGCCGCCGGTGTCGGCGCCGCTGCCCGCGTCGCAGCCCGCGGCAAAAAGCCCGAGAGCCAGACCCACCATCTTCGCAACCGCCATCGTTCCATTCATCGCTCGGATCCTCATGACTGTCGTCTCCTTCGTCCGGTCGCGCGCCGGGCACCGTGCCCGCCGCCGCCGTCGGAAGGTTGTTTGAGCAACCGGCGTGCCGTGAAAAAAGCCGCCGTCGCGATCGATCCGCGCCCCGATTTCCCTCGTATTCACGGGCAAACGTGCGGCACACGACGCGGGCACGTGCCGGGCACGTGCCTGGCACAGGCGCGGTTCAGCTGCGGGTGGACGCCGGCGAAGGCGGCAGCGTGGGCCCCGGCGTGCCGAGGTCGATCTGGTTGCGCGCCAGCCAGCGACGGAGCTGGTTTCGGTGCAGGCCCAGCTCCTGCGCCGCCCGCGTGACGTTTCCGTCCAGGCGGCGCAACACCTCTTCGATGCGCTCGCGCGGCGGCAGCTCACCTGCGGACGTCGCCGACGCCGATGCCGACGCCGACGCCGGCGACTGTGACGGTGACGGGCTGGCGGCCGGCGCCAACGCGGCCAGCATGGGCCCCAGCAGCTGCAGCCCCGCCGCGCTGCCGAGATCCAGACGGTCGACGATGGTGCGCTTCTTCTCGACGGCCGTGTGGGCCGCCCGCCGCGCCTCGCCCAGCAGCTCGCGCACGTTCCCGGGCCACGGCCGCCGCAGGCATGCCTCGATGAGCATCACGTCGGCGCGCAGCGCGCCCGACACCAGCCCGAGCCCGTGCTGGACCAGGAACGGGATCTCCTCGCGGCGCTCGCGCAGCGGCGGCAACCGCACGGACGGGCGCCCCATCCGGTAGTAAAGGTCCTCGCGGAAGCTGCCGGCACCGACGCGCTGCTGGATGTCGCGCAGCGTGGCCGCGCAGATCCCGACGTTGACCGCGCGCCCCCGCGTGTCCCCGAGCGGAATCACCTCGCGCGTCTCCAGCACCCGCAGCAGCTTCGGCTGCACGGCTGGGTCCAGCTCGCCCAGCTCGTCGAGGAACAGCGTCCCCTTGTCGGCGGCGACCAGGTAACCCTCGGCGTCGGCGGTGGCGCCCGAGAACGCCCCGCGCCGCGCGCCGAACAGCAGCCGCTCGGCTATTCCCTCCGGGATGGTGGCGCAGTTGACCGGCACGAAGGGACCGCGGGCGCGCGGCGACGCCGCGTGGAACCGGCGCGCCGCCAGCTCCTTGCCCGTGCCGCTCTCGCCCAGGACCAGCAAGGTGTCGCTGGTGCGCGCGGCGACGGCGATGCGTTCGAAGGCCCGCGCGAGCCGCGGGCCCACCACACCGTCGTCGCCAGCGGCAGGGGCGCGCACCGGCTGCGCAGCCAGGGGTCCCACGTCGTCGAGACACACGAACAGCGTCTGCCCCACCCGGATCACCGCGCCCGCGTCCACCACCTCGGGCGCCCGGCACAGGCGGCCATCGACGAAGGTGCCGTTGCTGCTGCCGAGGTCGGTGACGCGAAAGCGGCCTGCCTCGCGCGTCACCTGCGCGTGGCGGCGCGAGATCCGCTCGTCGCCCTCGATGTCCACGACCAGGGTCCGGCCGATCTTGATCCCGGCGCTGCCGAGCGGCAGCGCCACGGACAGCGGGCGGTCGCCGCTCCACACCAGCGCCAGCCCTGGCACGGGCGCCGCGGCCTCGGATCCGGTCAATTCCAGCAGGTCCTTGACCGTCTCGCGCTGGCTCATCCCCTCACGCTCGTCTCCGAGCCTAGCCGGGGCTTGCAAGCCTGTCACCAAGATCTGGCCGCCGCGCACCTCGGCGCCCCCCCAAGCCCCGACTCTCGTGACCAGAGCCCTTTCGCTCGTTCTAGCTGATCAAGCGATCGCAGAGCTCGTCGGTGACATCGCTCAGGGTGTCGACGACGACGTCGGCAGGGGAAAGGTCGTAACCGGCGAAGTTGCCGGCCCGCACGCCAATCACCCGCGCCCCGGCAGCGCGCGCCGACAGGATCCCCGGCGTGGCGTCCTCGATGGCGATCGAGCGGGCGGGGCTGACTTGCAGGCGGCTCAGGGCCAGGGCGTACGAATCGGGAGCCGGCTTGCCGCGGGCGTAGTCCTCGGCCCCCAGGACCACCTCGAACAGCGCCCGGACGTCGAGGCTGACCAGGGCGTCCTGCACCTCGACCCGGCTGGCACCCGACACCACGGCCATGCGCGACCGGCCCGCCAGCCGCCGCGCGCACGCCACCGCGCCGGGCAGCGCCCGGTAGCCCGCCGCCGCCAGAAGGCCCCGCTTCTCATCGACGGCGGCGGCGATCAGCTCCGGCATGGTGACGCCCAGGCGGTGGTTGCGGGCCAGCATGGCGTGGATCTCGTTCCAGGAATGGCCGATGACGAAGGCGCGCTCCGGCTCGGACATCTCGGCGCCCAGGCGCCGCAGGGCCAGCACCACCGATTCGACGTTCTCGCGCTCTGAATCGACAAGGGTACCGTCCAGATCGAACAGGATCGCCTCGGGTGCCCGTGTCATCGTCTTCGGGTTTTACCTGCAGCGGACGGGCCACGTCGAATTCCCGGCCGCCCGCTCAGGCCGAGCCCGGAATGCCATTTCAGGAACCATGCCCGCCGCCGCCACGTCCAATGATCTCGGAACCTTTCCGTTCGGTCATGCTTTCCGTGAATCCTGACCAAAAGGTTACGCGACCGAGCGGCCGGGAGGGATTAATCTTCTTACCGTCACCACACGCGTGCCTCATTCGCATGTGGGTGGTGGCCATGGGCCCGGCTGCGGATGAGACCAGCGCGGGCCCGCTTTTTTTTGTTTTTGTGGGGGGCCATCTAAAGCAGCGCCAAACGATGACGATATTTCCGTCATATGAGCGAGGTGGAGGCCCTTCTCAGTGTCGACCGAGGCGAGATCCCGCCAGGCGCCCTGGCGTTCTTTCCCCGGGACCAGGAAGCGCCAATCCGCCGCCTGCGCGCGGCGCTGGCCATTTTCGCCGCGCTCTGCGCCGGGGGCTGCTACCTCGCAGCGGGGGGCCTGATGCCGACGACGCTGCTGGCCCTGGCGGCCGCCATGCTGGGCATCACCGCGACGCGCACCATCCAGGACCAGGCTGACAGCCGCCCGGTCAAGAAGCCGACCGTGGTGGTGACCCCCACCGGTATCATCGTGCGCGACGACTTCGGCCTTCGCACCTGGACCTTCGACCAGCTGGCCGAGGCCGTCCCCGTCAGCTACGAGCAGCGGGTCGCGCTGCTGCTGGTCAAGCGCGACGGGTCGCGCGACGTCATTGATCACATGGCCTTCGCTCGCGGCGAGGGCCTGCGCGAAATCATCCGTACCCGCATGGCGCGGGCCTGACGTCCGGTCGGGGCTCATTGGCGCTGGACGAGTCGCGCTGATTCGCGTAGAAGTAAATCGATTGACGTCGGGGTCCGGAGGGTCTGGGGTCGGTATGGGCTGCGCTCCCCGGCTCGGAAGGAGAGCCCATGACTCGGTTTTCGTCTTCGGCCATGCTCGCGGTTCTGGTGGTTTCGGGGGTGGCGGCTTGTGGTTCGGGCGGGATGTCAAATGAGATTCCCCCTGGAGGGATGACCGGCGGCGTCTCGGGCGGCGGCGGATCCCAAGGCGCCGGGACCGGCGGTGCCACGACGCCGGCGGGGGGCAGCGGCGGCGCGACCGCCGCGCCCGATGCGGGGATGACCCCGGCCGCCGGCGACGGAGGCACGATCAGCGCTCCCGACGCCGGGATGCCGGTGACGACCCAGAAGCGCGGCTCGCTGAAGTTCACGCGCAAGGATCTGAACCGCCTGAATCTGGCCGAGGCCAGCACCTTCGGGGACTACAACAAGGACGGCCACGTCGACGTGCTGTCCGGACCTTACTGGTTCGAGGGACCGGACTTCACGAAGTACCACGAGCTGGATCAGCCGTCGTGCACGCCGGCCAACCCGAAGGCGTGCAACTGCTATGCGTGCATGTCGCTCGGCGACTGGGCGAACTTCACCTGGGACGTCGACGGCGACGGATGGCCCGACGCTGTCCGCGTCTACCGGCCCGGAACCGCCAGCTACTGGTTCAAGAACCCGGGCATGACCGCGGTGACGACCGACATGCACTGGACGAAGGGGCTCATCGGCACCCTGTCGTGGGAGCAGGTGGCGTTCGTCGACATGGCCGGCAAGGGCGTGCCGGGCCTGGTGGGCGTGGCCAACGGCAGCTTTGGTTGGTTCGATCCCGGGACCAACGCGCCCTGGACGTGGCACACCGTCGCGGGTGGGGCGGGCGGCCTGTGGGTGCACGGCATCGGCGCGGGAATGGTCGACGGCAAGAACATGGATTACATCGCACACAACGGCTGGTGGTCGCCGCCGGCCGGGGGACCGGAGTCCGGGCCGTGGATGGCGCACCCCTACAACTTCGGCGACGGCAGCCAGATGTTCGCCTATGACGTCAACGGCGACGGCACGCCCGACATAGTCGCCTCCCTGGCCGCGCACGGTTACGGCGTGGCCTGGTTCGAGCAAAAGGCTGGCACCTTCACCCAGCACGTCATCGTCGGCGGACCGGGCGACACCATGAACGCCGGCGGCATCACGTCGTTCTCGCAGCCGCATGACCTGCTGCTGATCGACGTCGACGGTGACGGCTTGAAGGACATCATCACCGGCAAGAGCTTTTACGCCCACCCGCCCGGCACGGATCCGGGCGCGGCGGACACGCCGGTCACCTACATCTTCAAGCTGATTCGTGGCGAGGGGGGCGCGGTGACCTGGGAGCCGCACCTCATCGATTCGGAGGTCGGTCTGGGCAAGGGCGGGCTTTCGGCCACCGACTTCAACGAGGACGGCGTGATGGACTTCGCGGTGGGCGGCAAGCACGGCGTGTTCGTCTACCTGCAAGATCCCATGTAACCGGGCCGGCCGGGAGTCGCTAGATCGAGCGCCGCCAGGTCAGGCGGCGTTCGATCCAGCGCGAGAGCGTGGTGAACGCGTAGCAGATCGCGAAGTAGACCAGCGCGATGAAGAGGAAGATCTCCGTCGGGTGAACCAGGGTTCGGTTGTTCACCTGCGTGGCGACGTGGGTCAGCTCGTCGACGCCGACGATGAAGGCCAGCGACGTGTCCTTGATCATCGAGACGAACTGGTTGACGAACGACGGGATCATGTTGCGCAGAGCCTGCGGCAGGACGACGAGCAGCAACGTCAGCCGAGGCGACAGACCCGTGGCCAGCGCCGTCTCCGTCTGGGCGCGCGGCACGGCGGCGATGCCGGCGCGAACGATCTGGGACATGTACGCCGACGTGAAGAGGGTCAGCGAAATCACCACTGTCTGGCTCTCCGCCGTGGGCCGTCCCAGCAGCGCCGGCCACAGAAAGTAAATCCAGAAGATCACCATCAAGAGCGGCAGGCCCCGCATGGTGTTGATGAAGCCCAGCGCCGCCCAGCGCACGGGCCGGAAGCGCGAGATGCTGACCAGGCCCAGCAGCAAGCCGCCCACCAGCGACAGCAGCAGCGAGATCACCGCCAGGATCAGCGTCAGCGCCACACCGCCCAGCGGACCGTGCGGGAAGCGCCCGACCAGGAAGTAGACGATGTTGTCGCTGATGACGGAGAAGCTCACGTCGCGCGCCCCCGCGCCGGATTAAGGACCGCGCGGTCGTACACCGCCACCAGCGCCGTGATCAGCAGCGACAGCCCCAGGTAGACCACCGTCGCCGCCGTGAACGCCTCGAACCCCTTGAAGGTGTAGCTCTCGACCTGGCGCGCCTGGTACGTCAGCTCGGCCACGCCGATGGTCATGGCCAGCGACGAGTTCTTGGTCAGGTTCAAGAACTGGTTCACCAGCGGCGGCACGGTGATGCGCACCGCTTGCGGCAGGATCACCCGCCGCATCGCCGCCAGGTACGAGAACCCGCTGCTACGCGCCGCCTCCATCTGTTCGCGCGGCACGGCCAGCACGCCCGACCGGATGTCCTCGGCGATGAACGCCGAAGTGTAGATGGAAAGCGCGATGGCGGCAGCGGTGAACTCGAAGTTGTGGCTGTTCAGCCAGTCGTTCACCGCGGCGGGCAGCAGCTTGTACGACCCGAAGTACCAGAAGAAGACCTGCACCAGGAGCGGCGTGTTGCGGAAGAACTCGACGTACGCGCCCGCCACCGCCCGCAGCGGGCGCGCGGGCGCCAGGCGGAGGATCGCCACCACCACGCCGAGCAGGAACGCCGCCACCATCCCGACCGCGGACAGCTCCAGCGTCACCTTCAGCCCGGAACAGAGCCAGGCAAAGTACTTCCCCGAGGTGACGACCGCCCAGTCGAACTTGTAGCTCAGCACGAAAGGCGCGCGCCCCCCGCGATCACTTGCCGGCGGTGATCTGGAAATTCCGCTTGCGTGGCGTCCCCGAGGTGGCGGTGAACCATTTGTCGTAGATGCGGCGGGCCTCGCCGTTCTTCTCCATCTCGAGCAGCGTCTTGTTCACGAAGGCGACGAACGCGCTGTCGCCCTTGCGCATGCCGATGCCGTACGGCTCCTCGGAGATCTGCAGGTTCGGGATCTCGAACTGCCCGGGCGGCAGCTTGTTCAGCTGACCCGTCAGGATCGACTCGTCGGTGGTGACGGCCGCGACCTTGCCCTGCTGCAGGGCCAGCACCGCCTGCGGATAGTCGTCGAACGACAGCACCGTCGCCGTCGGCACCGCCTTGGCCACGTTCTGCTCCGACGTCGATCCCTTGGCCGTCGCGACCTTCTTCCCCTCCAGATCCTTCAGCGTCTTCACCGTCCCGGCCTTGGTCAGGAACATCTGGCCGGTCACGAAATACGTGTGCGAAAAGTCGATCTGCTTCTCGCGCTCGGCGGTGTGGGTCATGGTCGCCGCGATGAGGTCGATGTTGCGCTCCTGCAGCTGCGGGATGCGGCTGGCCGACGTCACCGGCTTCAGCTCGACCTTGACCTTCAGCTTGTCGCCCAGCGCCCGGCAGAAGTCGATGTCGTAGCCGACGATCTCGCGCGAGCCCGGGTCGACGTAACCGAACGGCGGCAGCGAGTCCTTGACGCCGCACACGAGGACGCCCTTCTTCTTCACCGCCGCCAGCGTGTCGTCGCCCGCCGCCCGCGCCGCGGATCGGCCGCCCCAGAACGCCGCCGCCGCCAGCAGCACCATCATTATCGTTTTCTTCTTCATCTCGTACCTCCGTGGTGGGGGATTCAATGCATCGGCGAGAGCACCTGCTTCAAGAACTGCTGCGCCCGCGGGTGCGTCGGGTTGCGGAAAAAATCCTCCGGCCGCGCGTCTTCGAGGATCGCGCCGTGATCGATGAAGACCACGCGGCTCGACACCTCGCGCGCGAACCCCATCTCGTGCGTCACCACCATCATCGTCATGCCGGTGCCGGCCAGGTCCTTCATCACCGCCAGCACCTCGCCGATCATCTCGGGGTCCAGCGCCGACGTCGGCTCGTCGAAGAGCATGATCTTCGGCTTCATCGCCAGCGCGCGCGCGATGGCCACGCGCTGCTGCTGGCCGCCCGACAGCTGCGACGGGTAGACGTCGCGCTTGTCGGACAGGCCCACGCGCGCCAGCAAGGCCGCCGCCTGCTCCTCGGCGTCGCGCACCGGCACCTTGCGCACCAGGCGCGGCGCGAGAGTGATGTTGTGCAGGACGGTGAGGTGCGGGTACAGGTTGAACTGCTGAAAGACGAAGCCGATCTCGGCCCGCAGCCGGTTGATGGCCAGCTTGGGATCCGACAGATCCTGGCCGTCGACCACCAGCTGGCCGCTGTCGATCGGCTCGAGCTTGTTGATGGTGCGGATCAGCGTCGATTTGCCCGAGCCCGACGGGCCGCACACCACCACCACCTGCCCGGCCGGGACCTCCAGGTTGACGTCGCGCAAGACGTGGATCTTGCCGAACCACTTGTTGACGCCCCGGAACCCGATCATGCGCGCCGCAGAATACTGCAGTTGTCGACGCCGTGCGTGGGTTCACCGCCTACCGCGCCCGCGGTTTAACGCCGGCGGTCTACAGCCGCGCCGTGAATTTTCCTGGTGGCCACCCCCGTCCGCGCGGGCCAAACTTCGAGATGGCGAGCTTCGGTCACCTCGCCGTCGGGATGCTGACGGGTCAACTGCACGGAGCAGCGGCGACCCACCACCCGAAGCGACAGCGGTATCTGGCGTTCCTGCTGTTCGCCGCGTTCGCGATCCTGCCGGACGCCGATCTGATCCTGGTCGCGCTGGGCGGCCCCGATTCGGGGGCCATTGGCCATCGGGGCGCATCGCACTCGCTGGTCACGGCCGTCGCCGTCGGCGTGGCGTGCGGCCTCCTCCTGCGGCGCCGGGGCGTGCCGGCGATCCGCACGGCCATCGCGATCACCATCGCCGTCGGCAGCCACGGGCTGCTCGACACCATCGGCGAGGGCGGGCGCGGGATCCCGCTTCTCTGGCCCTTCTCCGATCACCGCTTCCTGTCGCCGTGGCGCTTGCTGCCCGATGCCCCGCGCGTCGAGGATTATCTGTCGCACGACGGCGCCTTCAGTTTGCTCGTAGAGTTTTGCTATTTCTTGCCCCTGATGGCATACGTGCTGTGGCCGCGCAAGAAAGCGCGCCGATCGCACGAGGCGCCGGTGCTGGCGCTGGTCAAGGGAAGCCGGCCCGACACGCCGCCGGCAGGCGTCGGCCCACGAGCCACCGGCGGCACCGACGAGGGGCCCGAGCCAATCCGATCGAGCGGTTGACGCGCGCGGAGCGGGATCCGTTCAAGTCCGGAACGGAGGCTGTCGATGCTTTTAGGTGCAAGACATGCGCTCCCTTCAGAAAGCCGGATCCTTCGCTCTCATCGTCGGCGTCAAATGCCTCCGTCGGACCCTGACCAAGCTGGCTGACATTCAAGACAGCCTCGCCGGGCGCCCGGCCGCCGAAGCAGAGATCCTGGCCATCCGCATCGAGATGGACCAGATGCAGGCCAGCCTGCGCGCGATCAAGGCCACGCTGGGCAGCGACGACATCAGCTCGGCCCAGCCGCTGCTGCAGTAGCGCGCCCGCTGACAGTGCCCGCGCATCGCATATGATGCGCGCGTGCCGTCCGGCCGCCGACCGAGCCACGCCGCCGCGGTCATGCTGGCGTGCGCGGCGCTGGCGGCCGGCTGCGCGCCGACCCACGTGGTGCGGCCTCTCGGGCGCGGCAACGCGGCGCTGACCGCGGGGCTGGGCGGTCCGCTGGTCACCGTCGGCAGCGCGACCATCCCCACGCCCATCCTCACCGTCGGCGGCGCGTACGGCGCGCGCGACGACACCGAGGTGACGGTTCATGCCGACGCCACGGCCGCGCTCTTCGGCGTGCTGCACGTGGATCCGGGCGTGGCGTTTCACCCCGTCGTGCGCGGGCGCGGCGCGCTGCCGACGCTGACCGTGGCGGCGTCGCTGCACTTCCTCACCAACTTCCGCGACACGCGCCTCGGTCCCCAGCTGACGCTGGCTGGCGCCTGGCGGCTTGGCCGCGGCCACCTGGTCTACGCGGGCGCCGACAGCGCCTTCGCAACCGGCTCGCCCGCGCGTCTGGTGGTGGGCCCGCTCGCGGGCGGCGAGGCGCGCCTCTCCCGGCGGATCGGCGTGGCGCTGGAAGCCAAGTGGCTGGCGCCCTATTACGACGTCGCGCCGCTGGCGCCGAGCTGGGTCTCGCCAGGCAGCCACGGCTATCTCAGCGTCCTGCTGGGCCTGGCGGTCTATCTTGGAGACGTCAGATGAGAGCGCCGTTTCTGGCGGCCTTCGCCGCCGTGCTCGCCCCTCTGGCGGCCTGCGCGCCGGCGCGCCTCGACGGCTTTCTTTACGACCCGCTGCCGGCCCCCGCCGGCGGCTACACGCTGTCCACCGCCGTCATCCCCGCGCACGAAGACCTGCGCATCGCCACGCCTGACGGGCAGACGCTGCACGCGGTGTTCGTCGCCGCCTCCCCCGCCGGCCGCCGCCCCGACGTCACGCTTCTCTACTTCCACGGCCAGAGCAACAACATCGGCACGTCGTGGACGCGCATGGAGTACCTGTACCCGCTGGGCTGCAACCTGGCCATCGTCGACCCGCGCGGCTACGGCGAATCGACCGGGACGCCCTCCGAGGCCGGGATCCAGCTGGACGAGGAGGCGGCGCTGCAGGCCATCGTCGCCCGTCCCGACGTCGCCGGCGGCAAGATCGTCATCTACGGCCGTTCGTTCGGCGCCGCGCTGGCGATCGACCTGGCGGCGCGCGTGACGCCCGCGGCGCTGGTGACGGAGTCGGCCTTCACCTCGGTGGCCGCGCTGGTCTCCGACGGGGCGTACGTCGATCTGCCGCGCTCGTTCGTCGCTGACAGCGTCTGGGACAACCTGGCCAAGATCCCGCGCGTGCCGGCGCCGTATCTGGCCCTGCACGGCACCGCCGATCCGTACGTGCAGCCGCGCTACTCGCGCCAGCTGACGGACGCGCACGCGGCGGCCGGCTTCGCGACGCAGCTCGTGCTGGTGCCGGGCGCCGACCACGACGACGTCCCGGAGACGATGACCCTCGACACCTACCGGACGACGTTGTCGTCGTTCATCGACTCGGCGGCGCCCGCGCCAGCGGCGGCGCCGCCGGCGAGCTCCAGCGATTCGATGCGATAGTTTCCGATCAACCCGGCGACGATGTTGCGCGCGCGCTCGTTGATCTGCGCCTCCGTCAGCCCCACCCCGTCGCGCGTCTGCAGGACGCGGATCCCGGCCGTCACGTCGCGCAGCAGCTGGCGCAACGTGAGCACACTGCGGGTGTAAGCGGGCAGCGCGGACTGTGGCGAACGCACGGTGCGAAAGATGGTAGGCACGTCGACTCGGGAAGTAAAAAAAACGCGCGCTTCGCCGGCCGTCAACATTGCCGTCGATCGCTCGGCCGAATGGAGTAACCTGCCGCCGATGCTGTTCAGCAAGGAGCGAGAGAAGGTCGCCAACGCCACCCGGGCGATCCGGGCGCTGATGGTGCGCCCGCGCGCGGACGGCGGGGGGCAGACCGCGCTCGGGGGCGGCCTGCAGGTGGTGGCCCGGCTGGCCATGTCGCCGCTGGGCTTCGTCCCGCAGGCGGCCGCCCGCGTTCCCGGCATCCTGCGCGAGCTGGGCGAGCGCCGCCGCGCCATCCCCGAGGGCCGCCGCCAGGCCGGAAACCCGGTCCTGATCGCGCAGCTCCTCTCCGCGTCGCTGCGCGCCGACGAGGTCCTGCGCGAGCGCTACCTGAACCTGCTGGCGGCGTCGATGGACAGCGCCAGCTCCCGGAGCGTGCACCCGGCGTTTCTGGAGGTGCTGCGCCAGATCACCCCCGACGAGGCGCGCATCTTCAGCCTGTTCGACACCGACGGGCCGTACCCGATCATCACCGTGCAGGCGCGCCGCAAGTTCGGCGGCTACACGCGGGTCGAGCTGCGCAACTTCAGCCTGCTTGGCGAAAAAGCGGGCGCCGCCTTCCCCGATCGCACGCCGATGTACCTCGACAACCTGGTCCGGCTGGGCCTGTGCGAGATGCGCGCCGCCCGCGTCTCCGAGGACGCGCGCATCTTCATCCCCGTCGAGGCCCACCCGCGGGTGAAGGAGACGCTGGCCCAGATCGCGGCGCACCACCCGGTCGAGCTGGGCGCGACCGACGATCCGATCGTCCCCGACATCCAGCGCAAATACCTGTTCGTCACCGCCTTCGGGCGGCAGTTCTTCGACGCCTGCGAGTACCGGCCCGAGGCCGAATCGTAGACGCGCGACACGGCGCGCGGGCGCCGAGGTTCCCGCGCGACCCACCCTGGGAGACGCCGGCATGACCGCAACCCCGCCCCCGACGGAACCGGAACGCGAGCAGCTGTCCTACGACGAGCTGCGCGACGCATGGCCGCTGCTGACGCCGACCGATCGCTCGGATGGCTTCGGCCATCTGCCGCGCGACGAGGCCGAGGACTTCTTCTTCTCTCTCGGCCCCCGCGACCAGGTCCAGCTGGTGCTGTCGCTGCCGGCGCGCGAACAGCGGTCGTGGGTGCGCCTGCTGGCCCCCGACGACGTCGCCGACTTCATCCAGGCGGTGCCCGAGGACCGGCGCGACGCCATGCTGGGGCTGCTGGACGACCCGACCCGGCGCGAGGTGACGGCCCTGCTGGCCTACGCCGAGGACAACGCCGGCGGCCTGATGAACCCGCGCTTCGCCCGCTTGCGCCCCGACGTCACCGTCGACGAGGCGCTGAGCTATCTGCGCCGCCAGCTGCGCGAGCAACCGCGGACCACCTACTACGCCTACGTCCTCGACGCCGAACAGCGGCTCCTGGGCGTGGTGTCGTTCGGCGATCTCTTCACCGCGGCGCCGTCGGCCCGCGTGCGCGACGTCATGACCACGTCCGTGGTCACCATCCCCGACAAGATGGACCAGGAGTCGGTCAGCCGCGAGTTCGCCCGCAACCACCTGGTCGCGCTGCCGGTGCTGGACTCCGACGGTCGGATGAAGGGAATCGTGACCGCTGACGATGTCGTGGAGGTCGTGCAGGAAGAGGCGACCGAGGACATCCAGAAGTTCGGCGGTGTTGCCGCGCTGGAGGCGCCGTACCTGGACCTGCGCCTGCCGCAGATGCTGCGCAAGCGCGTCGGCTGGCTGAGCGTGCTGTTCCTGGGCGAGATGCTGACCGCCAGCGCCATGGGTTATTTCGAGAAGGAGATCGCCCGGGCGGTCGTGCTGGCGCTGTTCGTGCCGCTGATCATCAGCAGCGGTGGCAATTCGGGCTCGCAGGCGACGACGCTGGTCATCAGGGCCATGGCGCTGGGCGAGGTGCGTCTGCGCGACTGGTGGCGGGTGATCCGGCGCGAATTCCTGGCCGGGCTGGGGCTGGGGCTGGTGTTGGCGACGATCGGTTTCGTGCGGATTCTGGTGTGGCAAGCCGTGTTCCACACCTACGGCGAGCACTATCTGGGTATCGCCGCCACAGTGGCCGCCAGCCTGGTGGGCGTCGTCCTGTGGGGCACGCTGGCCGGGTCGATGCTACCATTTATTCTTCGCGCGCTGCGGTTCGACCCCGCCAGCGCCTCGGCACCCTTCGTGGCAACTCTTGTGGACGTCAGCGGCCTGGTGATCTACTTCACGGTGGCGGCGCTCATCCTGAGGGGAAGTTTGCTCTGAAGGATCG
>DATKEU010000410.1:0-3485 GCA_035544495.1 Polyangia bacterium
CGGCGGCCCCGGCATCCGCCCGAGCGAGATCGGCGTCGACCGGGTGCTGTGCGGCGCCGTCCTGGCGCTGCTCGGCTTCGGGATGGTGATGGTGTTCTCGTCGGGCGCGGTGTTCGCGGCCAAGCGATACGGCGACGCGACGTACTTCCTCAAGCGCGAGCTGGTCTACGCCGTGCTGGGCCTGTGCGCGATGTCGCTGGCGCTGCGCACGGATTACTCGGTGTACCGGCGCCTCGCGTATCCGCTGCTGGCGCTGAGCATCGTCGCGCTGGCGGCGGTGCTGAAGATCGGCTCACGCGCGGGCGGCGCCATCCGCTGGTTCCGCCTGGGCCCGCTGTCGTTTCAACCGAGCGAGCTGGCCAAGCTGGCGCTGGCGGTTTACCTGGCCACGCTGCTGGCGCGGCAGGCGGAGAAGGTGCGCGTCTTCTCGGTCGGGTTCCTGCCGCCGCTGCTGGTGACGGGGACGATGATGGGCCTTCTGCTCAAGCAGCCGGATCTGGGGACGGCCGTCATCTTCGGCGTGGTGGCGCTGGGCCTGCTGTTCGTCGCAGGCACGCGCGCGAGCTACCTCATCCTGGCGCTGCTGGTGGCGGCGCCGGCGGGGTGGAAGTTCATCGTCTCGACGCCGTTCCGCATGCGGCGCATGCTGGCGTTTCTGGATCCCTGGGCCTTCCGGCGCGACGTCGGCTATCAGATCACCGAATCGCTGATCAGCGTCGGGTCGGGCGGCGTCACCGGGCTGGGGCTGGGCGACGGGCGGCAGAAGCTGTTCTTCCTGCCCGAGGCGCACACCGACTTCATCCTCTCCATCGTCGGCGAGGAGCTGGGGTTGATCGGCGTGCTGGCCGTGATCGCCGCCTTCGGCGTCCTGGTGTGGCGCGGGCTGCGGGCGGCGCTGCGCGCGCGCGACGTGTTCGGCTGTTACCTGGCCTTCGCCATCACGGCGATGTTCGGCCTGCAGGCGCTGGTGAACATCGGCGTCGTGCTGGGCTCGCTGCCGACCAAGGGGCTGCCGCTGCCGTTCATCAGCTACGGCGGCACGTCGCTGGTGGTCAGCCTGTTCATGGCCGGCATCCTGGGCAACATCTCGGCCCGCCATCCGGAGCCGCGCGATGGAGTGTGGCCCGGGCTGCGCGGGCGCGGCGGGCGGCTCGGAAACCGGCGCGTCGACGGCGGGCCGCCGATCGTCATCGAGGTCGGCCCGCCCCGGCGCGCGCGCCAACCCACGCCCACTCAAAGTCCGGCCGACGATGCCTGAGGCGATGCGCGTCCTCATCGCGGGCGGCGGGACGGGCGGCCACCTTTATCCCGGCATCGCGCTGGCGGAAGAGATCCGATCGCGCCCGGGCGGCGACGTGCTGTTCGTCGGCGCGCAGCGCGGGCTGGAGACGCGCCTGGTCCCCGAGGCCGGCTATCCGCTCGAGCTCCTGGAGGTCAGCGGCATCAAGCGCACGGGGCTGCGCGGGCTGGTGCGCGGCCTGGCCAAGCTGCCGCGCGCGCTGTCGCTGTCGCGCCAGATCTTGAAGCGCAACGATCCGGCGGTGGTGGTCGGCGTGGGCGGCTACGCGTCGGGGCCGATGGTGCTGATGGCGTCGCTGATGGGCTACCCGACGGCGATCCAGGAACAGAACAGCCATCCCGGCTTCACCAACAAGGTGCTGCGGCGGTTCGTCGATCGCGTGTACATCGCGTTCGACGACGCGCGCAAGCAGCTGGGAAAGCGCAAGACCACGCTGGTGGGCAACCCGGTGCGCCGCAGCTTCATCGAAGGCGCGCAGCGTCCGTACGCGCCCGAAGCGGACCGCCTGGTGGTGGTGGGCGGCAGCCAGGGGGCGCGCGCGATCAACGATCTCGTGGCCGGGATGAGCCCGCTGCTGATGGAGCGGGGCGAGCTGCCGGCCATCCTGCACCAGTCGGGGCAGAGCGACTTCGAACGCGTTCGCCGGCGATACGACGTCCTGCGTGTCGGCGCGCGCGTCGACCTGCGCCCGTACATCGAGAACATGCAGGAGGCGCTGTCGCACG
Organism: Polyangia bacterium; assembly: GCA_035544495.1. Taxonomy (GTDB): domain Bacteria; phylum Myxococcota_A; class Polyangia; order Fen-1088; family Fen-1088; genus DATKEU01. Next base: position 2,026 of record DATKEU010000410.1, read on the forward strand.
CGGCGCTGGTGGTCAGCCGGGCCGGCGCGCTGACACTGGCCGAGCTGGCCATCGTCGGCTGCCCGGCCATCCTGATCCCGCTGCCCACCGCCAGCGACGACCACCAGACCAGCAACGCGCGCGCCTTCGAACGCGCGGGCGCGGCGGTGGTGCTGGTCCAGCGCGAAACCACCGCCGACGATCTGGCCGATCTGGTCGCCGAGCTGATGGCCGACAAGCCCCGCCGGGCCAAGATGTCGGCGGCCATGCGCGCGCTCGGGCGGCCGAACGCGGCGCGGGAGATCGTCGACGATCTGACGCTGCTGGTGAACCGGTCGTAGCGGGAGGGTCCTCCCGCGATCTCCGGGCTGGACGAAACAGCGCCAAAAAACTTGCTTGGCCGGGCGACATCTCGATGAAGTAAGAGACTGCCCCATGTTCAAGAAACGCAACGTGGCGATTCACTTCGTCGGCATCGGCGGCATCGGGATGTCCGGGATCGCCGAGGTGTTGCTGAACCTGGGCTATCCGGTCTCCGGTTCGGACGCCAGGGAGAGCGACGTCACGCGACGGCTGGTGACGCTGGGGGCGCGGTTTCACGTCGGGCACGCGGCCGCGCAGGTGGCGGCCGCGGACGTGGTGGTCGTCTCCAGCGCGGTGCGCCCCGACAACCCGGAGGTGGTGGCGGCGCGCGCGCGGGGCGTGCCGGTCATCCCGCGCGCCGAGATGCTGGGAGAGCTCATGCGCGTGAAGGACGGCGTGGCTGTCGCCGGCAGCCACGGCAAGACGACCACCACCACGATGATCGCGGTGATCCTGGCGCTGGCGGGCCTGGACCCGACGGCGATCATCGGCGGCAAGGCGCGCGCCTTCGGATCGAACGCGCGCCTCGGCCAGGGCGAGGTCCTGGTCGCCGAGGCGGACGAGTCCGACGGTTCGTTCCGGCACCTCTTCCCGACGGTGGCCGTCATCACCAACATCGATCGCGAGCACCTGGATCACTTCGGCACCGTCGAGGCGCTGCGCATGGCATTTCTCGACTTCGCCGAGAAGGTGCCGTTCTATGGTCTGGTGGTCATCGGGTCGGACAACGCGGCGGCGGCCGGCCTGGCGCCGCGCCTGCAAAAACGGCACGTCACGTACGGCCTGCGCAGCGGCGACTACCGCGGGGAAATCCTGGACGCCGGGCCCGAGGGGACGCGCCTGCGCATCCGCGTGCGCGGCCAGACGCGCGGCGAGGCTCACGTGCGCATGCCGGGGGTCCACTACGCCGAGAACGCGCTGGCGGCGCTGTGCGTTTCCGATTATCTCGGCGTGGCCTTCGCCGACTACTGCGCGGCCCTGGAGAGCTTCGAGGGCGTCGACCGCCGGTTCTCCGTGCGCGGCGAGGCGGCCGGCGTGCTGGTGGTCGACGATTACGGCCACCACCCGACGGAGCTGGCGGCGACGGTGGCGGCGGCGCGCCTCTTCGGCCGGCGGCT
>DATKEU010000411.1:0-4690 GCA_035544495.1 Polyangia bacterium
GGCCGACGGCGCACGCGCGCACTGGCAGTTCGATCGCTTCGTCGGCTCGGTGGCCGAATGCGAGAGCGGCGGCTTGATCGTGGCGCTCGCCGACCGCATCGTGCACTTCCGCCCGGAGGCTGGCCCGAGCGCGCTGCGCGAGATCGCCGTGCTGGAGACCGATCGCCCCCGGAACCGCCTCAACGACGGCAAGGCCGATCCGTGGGGCGGTTTCTGGGTCGGCTCGATGGAGATCGAGGAGCAGGCGCGCACGGGTCGGCTGTGGCGCGTGCGCCCCGACGGCGACGCGCGCTGCGTGCGCGACAATATCGGCGTCAGCAACTCGCTGTCGATCGATCCCGACCGGGGGCGCATCTACTTCGCCGACTCGATGGCCGGGGTGATCGAATGCGCCGATCTCGACCAGCACCACCTGCCGAAGACCTGGCGACTGTTCGCCCGCGCGCAGGCCGGCTCGCCGGATGGCAGCGTCCTCGACAGCGCGGGCTGTCTGTGGAACGCGGAATGGAACGGCCGGCGCCTCACCCGCTACACGCCCGACGGCGCCGTCGATCGCGTCGTCGAGATTCCGACCGGCCGCCCGTCCTGCCCGGCCTTCGGAGGCAACGCGCGCCGGACTTTGCTGGTCACCACAGCCAACTACAAAATGAGCGCCGCCGAGAGGCAACGCGACCCCGACGCGGGCGCGGTTTTCTTGACCGAGCTCGATGATGTGCAAGGCCTGCCCCCTTATCTGTTCGCCCTCTGAAAGGACATCTCCATGCTGAAGAGAAATTGGTCCGTCGTCGTCGCAAGCGCGTTGTTGTTCAGCAGTGCCATCGGATGCGACAAGCAAAGCGAGGCCCCCGCGCCCGCGCCCGCACCGAAAGCCGAAGAAGCGCCCAAGCCGGCCGCCCCCGCCGCCGACGAAGGCTCCGCGGGACCGAAGGTCGTCTCCGGCCCCGGCTACCAGCCGGAGTGCTTCGCCCCCTGGAGCAAGGACACGAAGTATTTGCAGTGGCCCGCCAAGAAGCCGCCCTTCCGCATCGCCCTGGTCAATGGATACGTCGGCAACGCCTGGCGCATCCAGATGGTCAAGACCGCCAAGGCCTACGCCAAGGATCCGGCCGTGGCGCCGCTGATCAAGGAGTTCAAGGTCGTCTCCACCGGCACCGACATCGCGGCCCAGCTGGGCGCCATCGAGGACTTCATCAACCAGGGCTATGACGCCATCACCACGCTGGCCGTCAGCCCGGAGGGCTTCGATCGCGTCATCCGCCTGGCCGACAAGAAGGGCGTCATCATCGTGCCGTTCGACAACGTGCTCGACACCGACAAGGTCATGCAGGTCAACGAGGACCAGCTGTCGATGGGCGTGCAGTGGGGCCAGTTCATCGACAAGATCCTGGGTGGCAAGGGCAAGGTGCTGGAGGTGCGCGGTCTGCAGGGCAACTCGACGGAGCGCGACCGTCACGTCGGCTTCCACCAGGTCATGGACGCGCCCGGCAAGAAGTACCAGGTCATCGAGGTGGTCGGCAGCTGGGACGACGGCAAGGCGCAGAAGGCCGTGGCCGACGCGCTGGCGGTTCACCACAAGTTCGACGCCATGATGGTGCAGGGCGGATCGACGGGCGCCATCCGCGCGCTGATCGACGCCGGGCACAAGCCGATCCCCGTGGCCACCGAGGCAGAGAACGGCGCCCGCAAGCTCATCGCCAAGTACCACGCCAAGGGGATGAAGGGCCTGTCGCTGGGACAGTCGCCGGGCCTGGCCGCCATCGCCATGAAGGCGGCGATCGAGGGCCTCCAGGGCAAGGTGCTGCCGCAGAAGATCTCGGTGCCGATCCCGGCCGCCGACCACACCACGCTCAAGGACGGCGAGAACTATTACTCGAAGCTGTCGGATAACTTCTTCACGCCGAACGAGTTCCCGCCCTGCGGCGTGAACATCTCGGGCGTGAAGATCATGAACGAGTCGGAAAGCGACGTGAAGTAGCCGCTCCCTCGCTCTGCCTGCGCGCGCCCATCCGTCACCGCAGGGTGGGCCGCGCGGGCGAGACCGCGCTTCGGGCTGAAATTGCGGCGTTGCTCGGGAAGAAAAGACTAGTATGGGCGGCTCTGAGACTGCGATGGCCATGGATGATCCGGCGGCGGCGCCCTTTCTCGAGCTGCGCGATGTTTCGAAGAACTACGGCGGCGTGGTCGCGCTCGACCGCGTCACCTTCGCGTGCAACCGCGGCACGATCCACGCCATCCTGGGCGAGAACGGCGCCGGCAAGAGCACGCTGATCAAGATCGTCGCCGGCGTCGTGCAGCCGACGCAGGGGCGCATGCTGCTGGAGAGCAAGCCGGTCGCCTTCGCCCACCCCATCGAGGCGAACGCCGCCGGCGTGGTGAGCGTGTTTCAGGAGCTGTCGTTGATGCCCACGCTGTCGGTGGCGGAGAACATCGGCATCACCATGCCGACGGGGCGCCTGGGCATGTACGACCGCAAGGCGCAGCTGCGCAAGACGGAGGAGCTGCTGGCGCGGGTCGGCTGCGAGGACATCAACCCGCGCGCCTGGGTGGGAAGCCTGCCGCTGTCGCGGCGGCAGATGGTCGAGATCGCCAAGGCGCTGGGGAAGAACCCGCGCCTCTTGATTCTCGACGAGGCGACGTCAGCCCTGACCAGCGCCGACGTCGAGAAGGTCATGCGCATCCTCGGCAAGCTGCGCGACGACGGCCTGGCGCTGCTGTACATCTCGCACCGCATGCACGAGATCAAGGAGATCGCCGACGTGATGTCGGTGTTCCGCAACGGCCAGCACGTCGAGACGTTCCCCAAGCGCCGCCACACCGACGACGAGATCGTGCAGCTGATGATCGGCCGCGACCTCGGCCAGGTGTTTCCACCCAAGCCCGTGCGGTCCGCGCAGCCGGGCGTCGCGCCGGCGCTGGAGGTGAAGAACCTCAGCTGGCAGAACCAGCTCGCGGACATCTCGTTTCAGCTGGGCAAAGGCGAGATTCTTGGTCTGGGCGGCCTCGACGGGCAGGGGCAGAAGGAGCTCCTGCTGGCGCTGTTCGGCGTGCTCAAGGATCTGCGCGGCGAGATCAAGCTGCACGGCAAGGCGACGGCGATCGGCTCGCCCCACCGGGCCAAGGACGCGCGCCACCGCATCGCGCTGGTGCCAGAGGACCGCAAGGTCGAAGGGCTGATGTTGCCCATGAGCGTCGGCACCAACATCACGATTGCGTCGCTCGACAAGGTGGTGAAGGGCAGGGGGCTGCGCATCGACGAGGCGAAGGAGGAGAGCGCGATCGCCGCCATGGTCAAGCGCATCCAGATCAAGGTGGCCAACGTCCGAAACCCGGTGTCGTCTCTGTCGGGCGGCAACCAGCAGAAGGTGGTGCTGGCCAAGTGGCTGATGACGGAGCCGCAGATCCTGATGTTGAACGACCCCACGCGCGGCATCGACGTCGGCACCAAGCAGGAGCTCTATCAGCTGCTGCGCCAGCTGGCCGACGCGGGGACGTCGATCCTCTTTTACAGCACCGACTATGACGAGCTGATCGGCTGCTGCGATCGCGCGCTGATCCTGTACCAGGGGCGCATCGCCCGCGAGCTGGTGGGCGACGAGATCACCGAGACCAACATCGTCGCCAGCGCGCTCAACATCCACACCACCGCCGCGACGCCGGCCAGGTCCGCGCACGCGGCCGCCGCGCCGCCGAGGGCGTCGTGAAGCACTGGCGGCTGTACGTCACGCAGAACGGCGGCCTGCTGCTGGCCATCGCGCTGTTCGTCGGCTTCTACGGGCTCTATTCGGTGCAGCACCCGAAGGGCTTCACGGCGCAGCTGTACGGGCAGAACGCCAACGAATCGTTCGTGGGCGCCACGGCGGCGATGGCGCAGACGGTTCCCATCGTCACCGGCGGCCTGGACCTGTCGGTGGGCCCGATGATCACGCTGGTCAACTGCTTGGCCTCGCGCCTGGTGCACGGGTCGGGCGGCGCGCTGATCGGCGGCGTGCTGCTGTGCCTGCTGGCGGGCCTGGCCTGCGGATTCGCCAACGGGTGCCTGGTGGTCTACGGGCGCCTGCAGCCGATCATCGCCACGCTGGCGTCGGGGACGATCTTCCTTGGCATCGCGCTGTTTCTGCGGCCGACGCCCGGTGGCAGCGTCGACGGCGATCTGGCCTTCGCCATGACCTTCGACGTGAACGAGACGCTGGCCTACTTCCATTGGCATCCGCACGGCGCGCTGGGATGGTTCGGGAAGATTCCGACGCCCCTCATCCTGCTGGTTCTGACGGCCCTGGCGTGGGCGTATTACAAGCGCACGCGCCTCGGGCTGGGCGCGTACGCCATCGGCTCGGCGCCGGAGGCGGCGTATATGTCGGGCGTGCGAACGCGTCCGGTGAAGCTGGGGGCGTACACGATGGCCGGGTTTTTCTCGGCGGCGGGGGGCCTTTACCTGGCCCTGCAGACGGGGGCCGGCAACGCCGACATCCCGCAGGCGGGGGCTTACACGCTGAACTCCATCGCCGGCGTCGTCATCGGCGGGACGTCGCTGTACGGCGGCACGGGCGGCGCCGTGGGGTCGATCTTCGGGGCGCTGGTGCTGCGCGCGGTGGCGTTCAACTTCCGCGTCTTCGACGAGAAGTCGGCGCTCGGCTTTCTGGCCAACCCGCTGTACCAGCCGCTGTTCGAGGGGTTGATCCTGCTGGTTGCC
>DATKEU010000412.1:0-5988 GCA_035544495.1 Polyangia bacterium
CTACAACCTGGCCGTGACGCTGGAACGCCTGGGCGGCCGGGCCCAGGCGCGCGCCCATCTCGAACGCTACCTGGGGCTGGAGTCAACCGCCACGCCCTGGGCCACGCAGGCCCGCACGCTGATCGACCGCCTGGCCGCGGACGGATCGTAGCCCGTCTATCCGCCGCGATCGACGGCGTACGACACCTGGCCGTCGGGGCTGACGTGGACGGTGACCGTCCAGGGCCGGCAGCAGACGCCGCAATCCTGGACGAATACTTGATCGCCGGTGGCGTCGGGGTCGAAGTCGGCGGCGATCTCGCCCGGCTCGCCGCAGTACGGGCACTCGGCCTGTCCTTCGCCGTCCATGTCCATGTCCACGTCCATCAAAAATTTCCTTTCTTCTGCCGTATGATAATCGGGGGTCGAATGGCGCGCTGGTTCGTCTACATGGTTCGCTGCCGGGACGGTTCGCTGTACACCGGCATCAGCAACGACCTGGCTAGTCGCGTGGCGGCGCACAACGCGGGGATGGGGGCGCGTTACACGCGCGCGCGCCGCCCGGTCCAGGTCGTCCACGTCGAACGCAAGCGCTCGCGCTCGACGGCCCTGCGGCGCGAGGCGGCCATCAAGGCGCTCCCGCGCGCCGCGAAGCTGGCGCTCATTGCCTGGCCGGCCGGCGAGCCGGCGAAGCATTTCCGTTCGCTCGTCGTCTATCGGGGTATGCGCGCGGGACTGGGAACGATGGCGTTGGTGGCGTTCGGATCGTTATCCCTCACCGTCGCCGGCGCGGCCGTCGGCGTGGTCCGGGGGCCGGCCCGCGCCGACCGCATCGTCGTCCCGGCGGGCCCCTTCGTCTATGGCAGCACGCGCGGCGACGACGACGAGCGCCCGGCGCGCCGCCGCACCCTGCCCGCCTTCGCCATCGACCGCACCGAGGTCACGCGCGCCGACTATGCCCGCTGCGTGGCCGCCCGGCGCTGCAAACCACCCGCCCCGACTCCCGCTGCCGCCCCTGCGGCAACGCCAGGCGAGACCGAGCGCCTCCCGCAGACCGGCGTCTCCTGGCGCGACGCTCGGACCTATTGCGCCTTCGCGGGTGGGCGGCTGCCGACCGAGGCGGAGTGGGAGAAGGCCGCCCGTGGCGACGACGGCCGCGAGTACCCGTGGGGCGACGACGCCGCCTGCGCGCGCGCCAACTGGGGCAACTTCGAGGGCGAAGGCCCGTGCGCCGACCTCAACCCCGGACGCCCCGTCGCCGTCGGCCAGTATCCCACCGGCGCCAGCCCGTACGGCGTCCTCGATCTGGCGGGCAACGTCTGGGAGTGGGTGGCTGACCGATACGATCAGGATCCGGCGCGTCGGGTCGTGCGCGGCGGTTCGTGCTGCAGCTATTTCGTCGGGCCGCGCGCCGCCAACCGCAACGCCTGGGATCCCGAGCACCGCGACGGCGACCTCGGGTTCCGCTGCGCGGGGAGTCACTGATGCGCGTTCGGTGGATGTTGCCGCTGGTGGTCCCGGCGCTGCTGTTGCCGGCGATCGTCGTGCCCGCCGGCGCGGCCGCGCCCCAGCCGACCAAGGTCGTCGTCGGCCCGTCGGCGCGCGATGCCGAGGAGACCCCCGTCCCGCCCGACGGCGATCAGAACCGCGAGCGCATCATGCGCATGCAGGAAGCGCTGCGCGAGATCGTCCGCGGCGGCACGCTGCGCCGCCTGCGCGTCGGCATGCGCGTGATGGACGCCAGCAGCGGGCGCCTGTTCTTCGAAAAGCGCGCCGACGCGCTCATGGACCCGGCGTCGAACCAGAAGGTCCTGGCCACCGCCACCGCACTCCTCCGCCTCGGCCCGGACTGGCGCTTCGGCACCGAGCTCTACGGCCCGGCCCCCGACGACAGCGGCGTGATCGCTGGCGACGTCCACCTGCGCGGCAGCGGCGATCCGACGGTGCGCGCCGCGGATCTCGCCGACCTGGCGTCGGCCCTCGCGCGGCGGGGCATCCGGCGCATCCAGGGGGCCGTCGTGGCCGACCCGCGCCGCATCGGCGATGAGGCGCCGCCGGCCGAGACCACCGGGCCGGAACCCGAACCGGAGGCAGCGGCGCCGGCCGCGACCCCGACCGCGCCGGCGGGTGATTCGCTGCAGGTGGCGCTGTCACCGCGGGCGCCGTTGCTCGTCAACCACGGCCTGATGATGGTGTTCGTGCGCCCGGGCGCCGTCGGCGCGCCGCCGATCGTCCACACCAACCCGTCGGACGAATCGTTCGTCGTCCGGAACAGCGCCCGCACCCGGGACGGCGCCGGGCGCGCGCGCGTCACCGTGCGCGTGCTGGTGGGCGGCGACGGCAAGATGCAGGTCGAGGTGGCCGGGCGCCTTCCCAGCCACCACCCGGGTCTGGTCTTCCGCCGGCGCGTCCCCCAGCAGGCGCTGTACGCGGCGGTGCTGATGCGCGCGGCGCTGGCCTCGGCCGGTATCGACACGCGCGATCGCCCGCGCGTCGGCCCCACGCCGGCCGGCGCGCCGCTGCTGGAACGCCACGAATCGGCGCCGCTGACGCTGCTGCTGCGCCGGATCAACAAGGACTCCGACAACGATCACTCCGAGCGGGTGCTGGAGGCGGCCGGCGCCGAGGTCTACGGCGGCGCCGCCACGCCGGAGAAAGGCGTGCGCCTCCTGCGCGAGGTGATCGGCGAGCTGGGGCTGCCGTCGGCGAGCTATGTCCCGCGCAACGGCTCCGGGCTGGGTCACGCCAACCGCATCACCGCCACCGCGATGGCGACGTTGCTGCGCGCGCTGTACCTCGACCCGCGCATCGGGCCGGAGATCCTGCAGTCGCTGTCGGTGGGCGGCGTCGACGGGACCACGCGCAACCGGTTCAAGAACTCGCTGGCGGCGCGGCGCGTGCGCGCCAAGACCGGGACGCTGAGCGGCAAGTCGTGCCTGTCGGGTCTGGTCGGCGACGGCTCCGACGTGGTGGTGTTCTCGATCATGGTCGAAGGGCTGCGCGGCCGGGCCTTGCCCGCGGTACGCGGCGCCCAGGTCGGCTGCGTGAACGCGATGATGCGCTACGTGCGCGAGCGCGGCGGCCAGCGCATCGATCTGCCGCCCGGCTACGATCAGCCGCAGGAGACGCCCGACTACGAGTCGGGGGAGGAGATCACCGAGAGCGAGGGCGAGGCGACGGTGCCCACCGAGTCGGCGACCACCGACCCCGTCGACGAGGCCCTGCGCAAGGAGCGCGAGGAGAAGGCCAAGGCCGCCGCCAGCGAGCCCGACCAGGGTGACACCACGACGCAGTCGCCCTGAGCGGCGCGCGCCTCTACCCGAGGGCCGCCGCCAGCGCGGGCGGCAAGACGACGTCCAGCGCCGCCGGCGCCGGGAACGCCAGCCCGGCCCGCGCGATGGTGGGCTTGATATCGGCGATGAAATCCCGCATCACCGCCGCCGCCGGGCGGCGCTTGAGCTCCGCGGCCACCGCCGCGCGATCGCCGTCGCTGTCCGGCCGGCCGAACGAGCGCAGCGCCGCCGCCAGCCAGCGCGCGAACACCGCGCTCGCGTCCGGCGGCGCGCCCGCGGCGCCCGCGCGCGCGATCTCCTCGGCGCCGAAGTCCTGGTGCGCCCGCTCGTCGCCCAGGATCGACGCCGCCAGCGCCCGGTACGGCAGAAAGCCGCACGCCGCGTACTCGGCGATCTGCCACAGCCCCGCCCGGTCGAACAGAAACTGGGCCATCGCCAGCTCGTACCAGGACGCGACGACCGGCAGGGGTCGCTCGCGCAGGCGCGCCTCGGCGCGCGCTTCCATCGTCGCGGGCGGCTTCTGCGCGAACGCCGCCCAGACCGCGATCACCGCGCGATAGTGGGCGCGTTCCTCGGCGGCGTGCCCGGCGATCACGTCCGCCAGCGCCGCCGTCGGCGCCAGGGCCCGGCCGTCTTCGAACAGGCGCGCCGCGCCCAGCTCGCGATAGGCGTGCCCGCGCAGCAGGCGATCGATGATGGCGCCGATCGCGCCGACAGCGCCGCTGGCGGGCTCCGCCGCCTCAGACTTCGGGGAGCTCGACAACCGCGCGGCGCTTGCTCTTGCCGGCTGGCTTGCCGGCGGCGTGCCCGTTGCTGCTGCCGCCGCTGCCGCTGGCGGGCGAAAATTTCTTCGCCGCCGACTTCAGCGCCTCGGCCTTGCTGGTGCGCTCCCAGTAGAAATCGCTCTCGTTGCGCCCGAAGTGCCCGTACGCCGCTGTCTTCTGATAGATGGGGCGCAGAAGGTCCAGCTCGCGGATCAGCGCGCCGGGCCGGCAATCGAAGTTCGCCTTCACGATCTCGGCCAGGCGCTCCTCCGACACTGTCCCGGTGCCGAAGGTGTGCACGAGGATCGACACCGGCTCGGCGACGCCGATGGCGTAGGCCAGCTGCACCTCGCAGCGCCGCGCCAGCCCGGCCGCGACGACGTTCTTGGCGATGAAGCGCGCGTAGTAGCAGGCCGACCGATCGACCTTCGAGGGATCCTTGCCCGAGAACGCCCCGCCCCCGTGCCGCCCCATGCCGCCGTACGTGTCGACGATGATCTTGCGCCCGGTCAGCCCCGAATCGCCCATCGGCCCGCCGACGACGAAGCGCCCGGTCGGGTTGATGAAGTACTTGGTCTTCGGCGTCGCCAAGCCGGCTGGCAGCACGGGGCGGATCACCTCGTCCATCACCGCTTCCTTCAGCGTCTTGTACTTGACGCTCTCGCTGTGCTGCGTGGAGACCACCACCGCGTCGATGGCGATCGGCCGGTTGTCGCCGTCATAGCGCACGGTCACCTGGCTCTTGCCGTCGGGACGCAGGAAATCGACCGTCCCCTTCTTGCGCACTTCGGCCAGGCGCTTGGCCAGCTTGTGGGCGGTCATGATCGGCATCGGCATCAGCTCGGGCGTCTCGTCGCAGGCATAGCCGAACATCATCCCCTGGTCGCCGGCCCCCTGCTCGTCGCGCGTGTAGACGCCCTTGCCGTCGACGCCCTGGGCGATGTCGGGCGATTGCTGCTCCAGCGCCACCATGATGCCGCAGGTCTTCCAGTCGAAGCCCATGTCGCTGTGGCTGTAGCCGATCTCCTTGACCACGCCGCGCACGATCTTCGGGATGTCGATCCGCGCCGCCGACGTCACCTCGCCCGCCACCATGACGAAGCCCGTCTTGGTCAGTGTCTCGCACGCCACGCGCGAGCTCTTGTCGTCCTTGATCAGCGCGTCCAGGATTCCGTCCGAGACCTGATCGCAGAGCTTGTCGGGGTGACCTTCGGTGACACTCTCGGACGTGAACAGCGATTCGGACATCGGAAGCTCCTTCGAGATGACGGCGCCGGGAAGCAACGACCCGACCCGGGAACCAGGATGAAAGCGGGTGCGAAGTTTCCCAGCGGTTTTCGCGCGAGTCAATCACGGCGCGCGAAAAAAGCCGGGCCCCCGCCGCCGGCGCGCCGGACCCCCCCCGCCCGGTGTTAAGCTTGCCTGGTGGAGCCGCTCAAGAAGTATCGGAAGTCCGGTCTCGAGCACTTCATCAAGTTCGTGCGCGACCTGCAGGTGTCCTCGCCGCGCCAGATCTTCGCGCGCCTCGAGGAACTGGGTTACCGCGGCCAGGCCGAGGCCCGGCGCGCCCTGTCGCTGACCGCTTACCGCCACGTCCGGCGCATCAAGCGCATCTACCTGGACGGCGTCAAGCGCGAGCAGCTGATGCCGAAGTCGAACACGCTGCTGGCCGGCCCCACCGGCTGCGGCAAGACGTTCCTCATCGAGCTGCTGTTCCAGCAGATCTTGCGCCTGCCCACGGTCATCATCGACATCACCACCTACTCGGAGACCGGCTACGTCGGCCAGGACCCCAGCACCATCCTGACGCGGCTGCTGCACGCCGCCGACGACAACCCGCTGCTGGCGTCGATCGGCATCGTCTGCCTGGACGAGTTCGACAAGATCGCCTCGGGCCAGAACAACGCCATCTTCGCCGGCGCCGGCACCACCAAGGACGTCACCGGCATGGG
>DATKEU010000413.1:0-5031 GCA_035544495.1 Polyangia bacterium
CGACCCAGCCCTTCCCCTTGCAGCCGTTCTTGCCGGCGCAGGAATTGGACGCCGAGTGACAGCCGCCTTTGCCCTTGCAGGCGTTGACGCCCTCGCAGCGAACCTTGCCGGCCGCCGACTCGCCGGCGCTGGCGACAGCGGGCAGGGCCCCGGCCAGAAGACCGGCCGCCAGGGCGGCGATGAGTGTGCCTTTCGTGCTGATCATATTGTTCTCCTTTGGAATTTTCGATCGGGGGACTGGGTCTCCTACGCCGCCGCCGCCGGGCGGTTACGATAATCCGCCCCCGATCGCGGCGCCAATGCGCGAAACGCGCCACAACCATTTTGCCGGTGCGGCTTTTTTTGAGGCATGATGAGGCCCGAGCGCGTCTGTCTTAGGAGTTGGAATGCGATTGTCGGGCGCCCTGCAGTATTTCATGGGGCTGCTTGCGCTGGCCGTTGGCTGCAGCGGCGCGGAAGGCTTTGGGGGCCTCGTCCCTGGTTCAGGCGGCTCTCCGGGCCCGGGCTCGGGCGGTTCCGTCGAGGGCGGCGGCGGCCAGGGCGCCGCCGGGGCGGGCGGGACGATGCTGGCGGGGACCGGCGGCGCGGTCGGCTCCGGCGGCGCGCTTGCCGATGCCGGGCCCGACGTCGCGCTCGACGATGGCGGCGACCCCGACGGCGCCGGCGCGGCGAACGACGGGCCGGGAGAAGCCGCGGGCCTGCTCACGTTCGAGAACCACTGCCTGCGCGCGCGCTGGACCGCGATCGCGTCCGTCTACGCGTCGCAAGCGCCCAACATGATCGACGGCGATCCGGGGACGATGTGGCAAAGCTTTGCCCCGCAAACCGGCCGGGAATCGCTGCAGGTCAACATGGGCGGCCTGGTCCGCATCAATCAGATCGTGCTCGACAACAGCGCCGGCAACGGCACCGATTATCCACGCGGCTACTCCGTCCAGGCGTCCACCGACGGCACCAACTTCACGATCAACGCGGCCGCCGCGACTCAGGGCCCGGCCGGCGCCGTCACCACCATCGCGTTCGACGCGGTCGTCGCGTCCGCGGTGCGGATCCTGCAAACGGGCACCGACGCCAATCGCTGGTGGTCGGTGCACGAGCTGCGCATGGGTTGCCAGCCGGCGATCGCCGCGCCGGACGGCGCCATCGATCCGTTCGATCCCAGCCACTGGGTCGTGACCGCTTCGTCCAGCATCGGCGGCTCCGGGCCCGGCAACGCCATCGACGGCGATTACACCACCCGCTGGACCAGCGGCGCTCACCAGCAGGGGAACGAGTGGTTCCTCATCGACATGGGGGCGCCCGGCCTGCTGGCCGAGGTCTGGCTGATCACCAAGCAGAACACCGGCAACTACCCCGCCCAGTACGTGCTGGAGCTGTCGATCGACGGTGCGGCTTATCAGCAGGCGGCGGCCGGCATGGGGCAATCGGTGTTGAAGATCAAGCTGGCGACGCCCGTGACGGCTCGCTATGTCCGCATCAAGCAGATCGGGCAGACCGCGGCCCAGGGCGGAGCCCAGTGGTCGATCGACGAGCTGGCGCTGCGCCCGTGAGATCGCCGCGGCCGCTCGGCCGCCTCAGCGGCGCGGCGAGCGGCGATCGCCCTTGAACAGGTGGGCCAGCGCCTGGCCCAGACCATCCAGACCCGGCTTGAAAAACACCGGCGCGTCAATGGCCACGCTGATCATGTTGTCGTTGGTGGACGTCAGACCAAAGCGCGGGATGTCGCGGTCGACCTCGCTCCGGCGCAGCGCGCGCAACACGCGGTCACCGGCGCGGCTGGGCATGTCCAGATCGCCGATCACCAGGCCCGGGCGCTCCTCGTGCAGGGCGGCGGTCACCTCCAGCTCGGTCCGGGCGCAGCGCACGCCGTAGCCCTCCTCGATCGCGAGCTCCATCAAGAAGTCGCGCACTTCGGGGTCGTCGCTGACGACCAGGAATGACGCCGGAACAGTCCCGGTCGGCGGCGCCGGTGTGTCCCCGTTCGGGAGCAGCCTCACCAGCATGTCGAATCAGAATACCGCTAGTTTGTTTCAGGCTTTTTTCCGCGTCGCCACTATTCGGTTAAATCTTCCCGGCCGCCGCGGACCGGCCGACGGCTAAGGACCGGCCAGGGTGGTCGCGATCGGCGTGCCGGCCCTAATGGTTCGCGTGACCGGCGTCTTCTCGCAGATCTCGGCCAGGCGCGCGCGCTGCTCCTCGCTGAGCGGCGCGCTGAAGCTCACCGTGCGCTCGATGCGATCGCCCTGGCCGTTGTTCTCGAGATCCTTCTGCATGCGCAGGCTGACCTCGACCTCGCCCAGCGTCCATCCCTTGCGGCGGGCGTACATGAGCAGCGTGATCGACGTGCAGGCGCCCAGCGACGACAGCAGCAGCGCGTAGGGGCTGGGACCGCTGTCGGCGCCGCCGTTGCTGACCGGCTCGTCGGCGACGAGCGCGTGGCGGCCGACCTGGATTCGCTGCGCGTAACCGGTGGTGCTGCTGACCTGGACGCTGGCGATCGTGAGCATGGCGACAAGCTAGCAGGTTTGCCGGCGCGATCGCGCGGCGCCGGGCGCGGGCGCCGGCGACAGCGGCGTCGACGGCAATCGGCTAGGATGCACGCGCAGTGGACGCCGCCATCGAAACCCGCGCCCTGCGCAAGATCTATCGCGTACCGAAGCCCGGCAAACGCCCCGGCGGGCGACCCGGTGGACCGCCGGGACGACCGCCGGCGATGACGATGGCGCCCGCGGCCGCGGGCGCGTCGGGCGAGGTGGTGGCGCTGGATGCGCTGGATCTGGACGTGCGGCGCGGGGAGTTCTTCGGCTTGCTGGGCCCCAACGGCGCGGGCAAGACGACCACCATCGGCATCCTGACGACCCGCGTGCTGCCGACGGCGGGCAGCGCCCGCATCGGCGGGCAGGACGTGGTGGCGGCGGCGGTGGCGGTGCGCCAGCGCATCGGCGTGGTGCCGCAACGGCCGAACCCCGATCGCGGACTGTCGGTGCTGGAAAACCTGATATTTCACGCCTCGTATTTCGGGTTCTCGCGCGGCGAATCGCGGGCGCGGGCCCAGGAGATCCTCGAATCCCTGGGCCTCGGCGATCGGGGCGAGTCGCGCGTCGACCAGCTGTCGGGCGGGCAGCAGCAGCGCCTGATGATCGCGCGGGCGCTGATTCACGAGCCGGAGGTCCTGTTCCTGGACGAGCCGACGGTGGGCCTGGACCCGCAGGCGCGCCTGGCGCTGTGGGAGATCTTGCGCGGCCTGCACGCCGAGGGACGCACCATCGTCATGACCACCCACTACATGGAAGAAGCCGAGCAACTGTGCGAGCGCGTGGCGATCATCGACCGCGGGCGGCTGCTGGCGTGCGATCCGCCGGCGGCGCTGAAGAAGAAAGCGCCCGGCGGCACGCTGATCGAGCTGGCGCTGGACGGGCCGGCCGCGCCCGTCGTGGCGGCAGCGCGGGCGATCGCCGGCGTGCTCTCGGCGGCGGCGGAGGGCGACGCACTGCGCGTCTATCACCCGCGCGAGGGCGAGGCGCTGGCCCCGCTGATCGGCGCCGTGCAAGCGGCGGGGCGCGCGGTGACCAACATCCGCCTGGGCCCGCCCAGCCTGGAGACGCTGTTCATCGCGCTCACGGGAAGGAAGCTGGATTGAACGCCGGCGGCGAAACGAAGCGACCCGGCCGCGCCGTTGGCGCCGGCCGGGTGTTCCTGGCGCTGCTGGCGCGCGACGTGGTGGTGGTGCGCCGGGAGCTCGTCTATTTCCTGATGCGCACGGCGATGCAGCCGCTGCTGTTCACCATCGTGTTCGGCTACCTGATGCCGCGCATGCGCTTCGTGCAGGCGGGCTACACCTCGGCGCTGTTGCCCGGCGTGGTGGCGGTCAGCCTGGCGCTGTCGGCGGTGCAAGCGGTGGCGCTGCAGATGGTGGCGGACTTCGGCTTCACCCGGGAGATCGAGGATCGGCTGCTGGCGCCGGTTCCGAACTGGCTGGTGGCGCTGGAGAAGGTCGTCTCCGGCACGGGCCAGGGCCTGATCGCCGCGGTGGTGGTGCTGCCGCTGGCCCGCCTCATCATGGGTCCCATCGCCGGCCTGTCACTGGCCAGCGTCGCGAGTCTGGGCCTGATCGTGGCGGTCACGATCTTCGGCGCGATGTCGTTCAGCATGATCGGCCTCTTCCTGGGCAGCGTCATCGAGGGGACGCAGATCGGGCTCCTCTTCGGCATCGTGGTCGCGCCCATGATCATGTTCGGCTGCGCGTACTATCCGTGGCGGGGGCTGGACGCCGTTCCGATCGCCAAGTACGCCGTGCTGCTGAACCCGCTGACCTACGTCGCCGAGGGGCTGCGCGCGGTGCTGATCCCGGATCGGCCCCACATGCCGATCGGGATCGTGCTGCTGGCGCTGGCCGCCATCACGGGCCTGTTCTGGCGTCTCGGCGTGCGGTCGTTCATCAAGCGCGCGGTGGGATAGCGCGGGGCGGTCTCCGTCCCCGATCAGGGGGCCAGCTTGACGGCGCTGACCGAACCGAGCGTGCCCGCCGCGACGCCGATTCCTATCCGGACTCTGGCGGCCTCGTAGCAGATGCCCGTGGTGCCCGGGGGATCCTCGGACGGGTGCGGAGAATAGACCGTCTTGTCCTTGCAGACGTCTTCGCATTTGCCGCTGGTGCTGGTGCCATCCTTGTTGTTGCGAATGCACTTGCTGCCCGGGAAATCCCCGCCGGTGGCGGCCAGGGCCGTCTGGGTCTGGGCCAAGTCTTCGTCCGTCGCGTCGTCGGAGGCGCATCCGACGCCGAGGAACAAGGCCATCGAGAGGGTCATGGTTGCGAGGGTGACAGTGCGGACCTGGACGTTCATGCTCGGCTCCTTGCGTGGGTTTGTGCGTGGGCGAAAGCCGCGACGGCCGCGACCGCCCGCCGTTCCGTGGCACGACGCTCTGGTGCGAGCCTCGTGCCACGCGACGAAAGCGCGGGCGGCAACGTGTTTTCGTCGCGTGGCCGTCACCCAGCCAGCCGGCGCGCACAGCATTGCAGGCCCCGGGATG